>CALXOW010000047.1 GCA_944390115.1 uncultured Anaerobiospirillum sp. | reverse complement strand
AAAGCTAACCCACTAACGCTAAGTCAATGATGATATCCAAAGTGTGATCTAAAACAGGCGAGGCAAGTTTGCCATATAAAAAAGCCCTATCCCAATTGCTTGAGATAAGGCTTCTAAGCCAAGATGTGCTGGCGCACATCCTAGCGCTCACATGCTTATGCTGCCTATTTTCAACGATTCAGGCTTAGATCTAAAGCATTGAGCCTAAATAATTGTGACGTGCCCCAATTGAGCGCAAACGCTTACGGCCTTGAACGACCGCCGGACCTGCTAAGCCGGATGCTCCGTGCTGGGCTGGTCCGTCCTATTGGGGCCCCTTATAGGGGCTTATTAGGCACGGCGCTCTTGCGAGTCAGGGTCGAACACGTGATCGACATTCTTGAGCTGTGGCTTGTTCTCATTCCAGTATGGCGAGAGCTTGCGCAGCTGCTCAATCACGCATGGCAGGACCTCTAAGGTCTTGTCGATCTCAGCTTCGGTGGTGAAGCGCGAGAGCGAGAAGCGAATGGTGCCGTGCGCGGCGCTAAATGGAATGCCCATGGCCTGCATCACGTGCGAAGGCTCGAGGCTCTCCGAGGAGCAAGCCGAGCCCGAGGAAGCGGCAATGCCGTACTCATTTAACATGAGCAGAATGGCCTCGCCTTCGACGAACTTGAAGCCGACGTTTAAGGTGTTCGGAGTGCGCTTGCCCTGATCACCCATCACGATAACCTCAGGGATGGTCTTGACGATGCCCTCTTGGAGCTTATCGCGTAAGGCCTTAACGCGGGTGTTGAGCTCGTCTAAGTGGGCCTTAGCCAGCTCGCAGGCCACACCTAAGCCCACGATATATGGGACGTTCTCAGTACCAGCACGACGGCCGCGCTCTTGGTGACCACCATGCAGATATGGCAAGAAGCGAGTGCCACGACGCACATAGAGCACACCAATACCCTTAGGGGCGTGGATCTTGTGGCCCGAGAAGGAGAGCATGCGTACCTGAGTCGACTTGACGTCAACTGGGATCTTGCCGACTGCTTGTACTGCGTCGGAGTGGAATAAGACGCCCTGCTCGGCGGCGATCTCCGACAGAGTTGGGATATCGTAGATATTGCCCGTCTCGTTGTTGGCCCACATGAGCGAAGCTAAGGCGGTGCGATCGCTCAAGAGGCTCTTGAACTCAGCGGCATTGAGGTCGCCTTGCTTATCCGCGTGCAGGTACTTGACCTTGACGCCACGAGCCTCTAAGAACGAGCACGTATCGATAATGGCTGGGTGCTCCAGGCGCGAGGTGACGATCTCATCCTTGTTCTTTTGCGTCCACAGGGCCGTCCACAGGGCGGTATTGTCCGACTCCGAAGCACACGAGGTGAAGATGATCTCATCTGGGTACTCGGCGCCGATTAAGTCTGCGACCTGCTCACGGGCGCGTGCGATGGCCTTCTCCACTGGTACACCAAAGCCGTGTTGGGACGAGGCGTTACCATAATAAGTGGTCAAATAAGGCATCATTGCCTCGACCACCTTAGGATCGATCATCGTGGTGGCATTGTTATCGAGGTAAATGCCGCTGCCTGCACCTAAGTTGTTGGTATCCATATCGTTCCTTACCCTAAGCGGTAATGGTTAATTCTTTGGCCTCAGCCCCTAATGCCTCACCTAACTTGGTGGTGAAGAAGTTTAAGGTCATATCGTGCATCATGCCTGCAGCGATGCTGCCGGTGAACTTGAGCTTGATCGTCTTATCGGCAATCTGGTCTAACTCAATCTTAGAGCCATCAGAGAAGCCTGCGTTTAACTCCTTGATCACAGCATTAACCGGCACAAAGTACTTGCTGTGCTCAGTGGCGCTATCCATGGTCGAAGCGCTAACTGAGCTCTTGGCTGGCTCGGTGGTCGTGGCGATCTTAATGCCCTGAATTGGGGTTGGGACAAAGCCTGGGCGTGGTACACCGCAGCGCTCTAAATCGACCCACACCTCATCGATGATTTCCTCGATGCGCATATGGCACGATTGGCAGCCACCACCGGCCTTGGTGTAATTGGTGACTTCCTCGACCGTGGTCAGGTGATTTTCCCAGACCACCTTCTTGATCTTGTTAACGCCCACACCAAAGCAGTGGCAGACGATCTCGCCATCATCATGGCTGTTCTCGTAGCTTTGGCCATGGTAGTTGGCGATCGCGGCGTCTAAAGCCTCACGGCCCATAACCGAGCAGTGCATCTTCTCAGGCGGCAAGCCGCCTAAGTAATCGGCGATCTCTTGGTTGGTGATCTTCTCGGCCTCAGCTAAGCTCTTGCCCTTGATCATCTCGGTTAAAGCCGAGGACGAGGCAATGGCGCTACCACAGCCGTAGGTCTGGAAGGCTGCATCTTCAATGATGTCAGTAGTTGGGTTGATCTTGAGCATCAGACGCAGGGCATCACCACAGATGATGGAGCCGACATCACCAACAGCATTAGCGTCCTCAATGACGCGTGCATTGCGTGGATGGAGGAAATGGTCTTTTACTTTGTCCGTGTAATCCCACATAAATAAGCCTCGTCAGCGTGACTGTTGGTGGAAGAAAAATGAAACCGTAACCTAAGTTGGGGTAAGCGCCCTAAACTGCGTTGGAGCAAACTCTTCCAACTTCATTGGAGCAAACTTTCACAACTTTGTTGCCGGGCACTTATTGTAGCCCAGTAAGCTCAAGCTAACACTAAGCTGCAAACAATTTGCAAATGAGAACGCCCCCGAACGTGGCCTCAATGTAGCCTCAAATGGGCCTTGAGCTGGCCTTCAAGTGGCCTATTGTAGCCCAGAAACTACCATACCAGCTCTCGTGCCCCTTAAGTGCCGTATAATCGGTGCGCCCTACCGGGGATAGCTTGTTAAGGGAGTGATATGGCTAAACTGCATTCTGCCAAAGTTAAAGAGTCGCTCAGCGAAAAAGTCAATCGTGAGATGACGCTCAAGGAGCAAGTTTCCTTGACCATGAGCCTGAGTACGCCTGCCATTATGGCGCAGCTCTCCTCGATTTGCATGCAGTACATCGACGCAGCCATGGTCGGCAGCCTAGGCGCCTTAGCCTCCGCCGCAATTGGCCTGATGATGGCTCCGCTGTGGCTCTTCACCGGCATTTGCTTAAGCTCAGTCTCGGGTTACTCGGTACAAGTTGCGCACTTATTGGGCGCCCGCGATGAGCTCCAAGCGCGCGTGGTCTTGCGCCAAGCCTACGTCGTGATGCTCGCCTTTGCCGCCTTAGTGGCGGTAATAGGCTGCGCCATCAGCCCCGTCCTGCCTTTTTGGCTTGGCGGTGACGACGTCGATCTGATCGCTCATGACGCCAGCAATTACTTCATGGTCTTCATGGCCGGTCTACCCTTCTTCATGTTTAACTACCTGTCAGCGGCCATGCTGCGCTGCTCAGGCAACATGCTCCTGCCATCCTTACTCAATGTCTTGATGTGCGTCTTGGATGTCGTCTTTAACTACTTCTTGATTTTCCCAAGCCGCACCGTTACCTACCCCCTTATCGGCACCATCGACGTCGTAGGCGCCGGTTTAGGCGTCACCGGTGCCGCCTTAGGTACCGCCGGAGCTGCCGCTGTGACCGGTCTTATCATGACCTATTGCCTGTGCTTTAAGTCACGCTCCTTAGCGCTCACCTTAGATCAGCTTACGCTGCGTGCCTTTATGCCGACCTGGAATGTGGTACGCCGCGCCTTGCGCATTTCACTGCCGATCACCGGTCAACAGGTCATGATTAGCTCGGCCCAGATTGTCTCGACCATGATCGTGGCACCGCTGGGCAATATGTCCATTGCCGCGCACTCCTTTGCCATCACCATTGAAGCCCTGTGCTATATGCCAGGCTTTGGTATCGGCGATGCCGCCACCACCTTGGTGGGCCAATCGATCGGCGCGCGCCGCTTTGACCTGACGCGCCGCTTTGCCATCATTACCCTGTGCCTAGGCGCGGGCATCATGGCCTTTATGGGCTTTTTGATGTACGTCTTCTCGCCGTGGGTCATGTCCCTGATGAGCCCAAGCGTCGAGGTCCAGGCTTTAGCGGTGCAAGCACTGCGCATCGAGGCCTTTGCCGAGCCGCTCTTTGCGGTAGCCATCGTAGGCTATGGCATCTGCGTTGGTGCCGGTGACACCTTGATCCCAAGTCTCATCAATTTAGGCTCGATGTGGCTCATCCGCTTAGGTCTTGCCTACATGTTAGCCCAGCACTACGGCTTAGCCGGTGTCTGGACCGCGATGTGCATCGAGCTGTGCTTGCGCGGCCTCTTCTTCCTGGCACGCCTCAAATGGGGCAATTGGGTCAAGACCTTGGACTAGTCAAGACCTTGGACTAAAGCCGCGCGCATTGAGGGGTGCTCAAGCCCTGCGCCTCCGCAACCAGCGCCCCTCAAAGGCACAATAGCGTACTACTTGTTGCGCCAAGCCCCCAATTCCATAACAGGACTGATAACCGATGGATAAACGCCAATCTCCTTAAGCTTGGCTTCAACCGTACCAGCAGCGAACTCGCCTTCAACCTCAATCATCCACTTGCGGCTGTTTATGCTGACCTTTTGCACGCCCGGCACGGTCTTTAAGGCCTTCTTAATTTCAGGCCCAGTCCGAACTATGCCCAAATCTGGGGTCAGAAAATTTTGATAGAGCATTACGACCTCAAACAAGAGAAAAAAAACAGCTCGCCCAACTGAGCAGGCGCAAGAGTCATGCGGCTCCTAGCACCCACTAAATTGGGTGAGCCATGATGGACCAAGCCCAGTCCTTAAAGCCAAGAGCCCCTTGTTCTAGGCTTGGTTAGCACAAAATGCCGAACATTATGCAAGGTCGCGTTTGGAACGGCAAGCCATGGAGTTAGGAAATTGCTATGGCGTTAGGCAATGGACTTGAGCTCAAAGCCTTCCTCGGTGATGGCGGCCTTGATTGCCTCGTCTGAGGCCATGTTCTCAGAGCCGGTGACTACGACCTTGCCCGTCTCTAAAGTGACCTCGACTGAGTCTACGCCCTCTAAGGCGCTTAAAGCTTTGGTGACTGCACGAACGCAGTGTTGACAGCTCATACCGGCAACTTGTAATTCCTTCTTCATAGTGACTTCCTCTGACTTAATTGGAGTAATCGCAGTGAGCTTGAGGCCTTCAAGTTGAGCCTTAAGCTCTTGTTCGGCCCCGGTAACGTTACTTGAACCATTAACCGCTAAGCTTAAGCGGCGCAAGCGCAAGGCATTGCTGACCACGCACAGGGAGCTTAAGCTCATCAGTAAGGCCGCAATCATAGGGTTGAGCTCAAGGCCAAAGCTGACATAGAACACACCGGCCGCAAGCGGAATGCAAATGACGTTATAGCAGAAGGCCCAGAACAAATTCTCCTTGATGTTGCGTAATGTTAGGCGCGACAACTGCACGGCATCGACCAAGCGCCCGAGCTTATCTTGCATCAGCACGATATCAGCACAGGACTTAGCGATATCAGTGGAGCCCGAGAGCGAAATGCCGACATCAGCACTGGCGAGTGCTGGGGCATCGTTAATGCCATCGCCCATCATCGCCACGTTATGAGCATTTGCACGCAAAGCAGTAAGACACTCACTCTTATGCTGCGGCATGCACTCACCGCGTGCCGCCACAATGCCCGCATCTTGGGCCACCGCCGCAACCACGCCCTGATTATCACCTGAGAGCATGACCGGGCTTACGCCCAAGCTTCTTAAGGCTGTGACCATATTAGCCGCGCCCTCCTTGAGCTCATCGCCTAAGGCAAATTGCGCCAGCACCTGCTCTGCAGTAAAGAGATAAACCGAAGTAAAGCGCGCCGACTGCGTCGAGCTTGGCGCGTCAGTGCCCATCACTTGCTCAAGCAAGCTACGGCTGCCTAAATACCAAGTCGTGCCCTTAACCTGAGCACTCACGCCCTGGCCTTGTAAGGTGGCAAAATGCTGGAGCTCAGGCCGCTCTAACTTAGGCTGCTGCTCTTGGCAATAGCTGACAATGGCGGCAGCAATCGGGTGCTCACTGCGTGACTCTAAGGCTGCAGCTAAGGCCAAAATCTCAGCTCTGTCATAACTTGAGTCTGCAAGGTCCGCTGACACCACCTGCATCTTGCCTACGGTGATAGTGCCGGTCTTATCTAAGACCATGGTGTCAACTGCCGCGAGCTTCTCTAAGGCCTCCGGGCTCTTAAAGAGCACGCCCAGTGCAGCCGCTCGTCCCGTCGCCACCATGATGGCAGTTGGCGTGGCCAAGCCTAAGGCGCACGGGCAAGACACTACTAAGACCGAAACGGCAAAGGTCAGCGCCTGGGTCGCAGGTGCCCCTAAGGCCAGCCAAATGAGACTGGTGATAATAGCAATGGCAATAACCGCAGGCACAAAGTAAAAGGCGACCTTGTCGGCCAGGCGCGCGATCGGAGCCTTCTTGCTGTTAGCGTCATCAACCAGAGCAATGATCTGAGCTAAGGTGGTATCAGAGCCCACGCGCTGGGCCTTAAACACAACATAGCCGTGACGCAGATAGGTGGCACTTAAGACCTGGCCGCCCACCTCTTTTTTAACCTGGGCCGACTCACCGGTGAGCGCACTCTCATCAAAGTAGCCACTACCCTCGATCACCACGCCGTCAACGCCGACGCGATCGCCCGAGCGCAGCACCACTTCATCGCCCACCTGCACCATCTCTAGAGGCACGCTGACCTCTTCGTAAGCGCTATCCGTAGCGCCCGCCCCGGTCGCGTCCTTTGGGGCCGCCTTTTCCTTGCGGGCAGCTTGTTCCTTTTTAGCAGCTGGTTCTTTGGCGGCTTTTGGGCCCTTTGGGGCAGCTGGGCAGGCTTGGTTCTTAGGACGGCGCACCACTACGCTCTCAGGAGCTAAGTCATAGAGCGCCGAGATCGCGTTGATGGCCTTGAGCTTGGCCTTGGACTCAAAGAACTTACCGACGCTGACCAAGGTCAGGATGGTCGCGACGGACTCAAAATAGAGGTAGTGATTGTGGTGTAAGGTCGCGGCGTTCTCGTCAGGCCCGATGTACATCACACTGATGGCGCTGGCTAAGAAGGAAGCGCCCGCGCCCACTGCCACCAGCGAGTCCATATTAGGACCTAGGTGCAGCAGCGCTTTAAAACCGTTGCTGAAGTAATGCGAATTTAAGGCGATGACCATGAGACACAGGCCCATTTGGCCATAGGCATTGGCCTCCGCCATCGGTATCACATTGAGGCCGACCATTGGGCCCATCGAGAGCAGCATGATGAGCACGGTCAAAACAATCGAGCCTAAGAGTTTCTTATGGCGGGTGCTGACTTCGCTGTCATCGGCCTGATGCAATTGCTGGGTTGAGGTCACCGGGGTGGCGCCGTATCCTGCGTGCTCGACTGCGGCCACAATGGTGGCGGCCGAGCATTTGCGCTCGTCGAAGATCACGGTCATCGCGTTTTGCAGCAGCTGTACCGAGACGGAGATAACGCCTGGTACCTTCATCACCGCACGCTCAATGCGCGCCTTACAGGCGGCACAGGACATACCCGTGACACTAAAGTTTTGCCGATTGAGTTTGATATCCTTGGCTCCTGTAAGCGGCATAGCATCTGATACCGCCTTGAGCACTGACTTTGCTGTCCCCATCTGTGATCTCCCTTAGTCGGGCTTAATCCTAACCCAGAGTGGGCCTAAGGAAAAGCCAAGACGATTAGGTCTTAGCTTAAGACCATCAGTCTTGGCTTGCGTTAGGATCTGTCAAGGGCTATGTTAGCACTAACTAACTTTGGTTAGCAATAACTAACTAAGCCAATTCGGTCTTGAGTGGCAGAGCTTGATTGGTCTTCACCCAGGCTAATGGGCGCATCGCATTTAAGACCGCCAGGACACACAGACCGACGTCGCCTAAGATGGCCAGCCAAATGTTGGCATAGCCCAAGGCACCTAAGAGCAGAATCAAAGCCTTAACTGCAATCACAAAGACCATATTCTGCATGGCTAAGTGATAGGTTTGCTGAGCCAGCTTAATCGTGGTTGGAATCTTGGTTAAGTCATCATTCATGACCACGACGTCAGCAGCTTCAACCGCAGCGGCACTACCAAATTGGCCCATCGCAATGCCGACATCCGAGGAGGCCAGGGTTGGGGCGTCGTTGATGCCATCACCCACATAGGCGGTGACGCCATCCTTATTCTTGATTGCCTTAAAGGTATTGAGCTTATCCTCCGGCAATTGCTCGGCGTAGAAGGCGCTGATATGGCACTGAGAAGCGATGTTCGCAGCTACTTCCTTCTTATCGCCGGTGATCATATAGGTCTTGACGCCTAAGTCATGCATGGCATCAAAGAACGGCAGAGCAGATGGCTTGACTGTATCGGCTAAGGTGACACGACCGGCAATCGCGCCATCGAGCACGACGTAGAGCTCAGTGCCGACCACGGCATGACCCGTGTTGCCCTTCGTCTCATATTCAGAAGTCGAAGTAGGAATAGTTAAACCAAGCTTTTCGGTGACCAAGCGCTCCTTGCCTACGACCACACTGTGACCTGCGACCTGACCTTGCAGACCAAAACCGGTAATCTCCTGGACCTCAGAGGCTTCCTTGAGCTCGTAACCTTGCTCCTTGCAGTAATTGACGATGGCCACGCCAATTGGGTGCGTCGTTAAGCTCTCGAGGGCATAGAGAGCCTGCATGATTTCAGTTTCAGTCGCTGCACCATAGCAATCAATGCTGCTAACCGAGAACTTACCTTGGGTGATAGTGCCGGTCTTATCTAAAGCGATCGACTTGAGCTTAGCCAGTGCTTCGATATGGATCGAACCTTTAACCATCACACCAGTCTTGGACATCGCACCTAAGCCGCCAAAGAAGGACAGCGGTACCGACAGGACCAAGGCGCAAGGGCAGGAAACGACCAAGAACACTAAGCCACGGGTGAGCCAGTTGGAAAATTCTTGATCAGGGAGCAAGCCCACTAAGGCCAGCAATACGGCACAGCCCACCACCACTGGGGTGTAATAGACGGCAAAGCGCGTAATCAGGGCCTCAGGCTTAGACTTATTGGCTGCCGCATCTTCAATCAGGTTGATAAGGCGCGTGATCGAGCTGTTCTTATTGTCACGGGTGACGGTCAGCTCAATGACCTTGCCCATATTGATCACACCTGAAGGCACCTCTTGGCCACAGGTAAAGAGGGCAGGCTCGCTTTCACCGGTTAAGGCGCTCATGTCAACCGAAGCACTGGCATCCACCAAGGCACCGTCCAAGGCTACGGCTTCACCGGCGAGCACCCTAATACGTTGGCCGATCTTGACCTTACGTGGTGCCACCAGCTCTTCGCTGCCGTCCTCATGAATCAGGCGTACCTTATTAGGCTTGAGCTTCACCAGCGAAGCAATCTCGTTGTGGCTGCGCTGCGAGGCGTAATCCTCGAAGGCCTCACCAATAAGATAGAACACCATCACCGCCAAGGCTTCCGGAAAATCCTGTAAGCCCAGCGCGCCAAAGGTGGCCACTGCCATCAAGAACTGCTCGCTCATGCGATGGCGCACGAACAGATCACGGACTGCTGATAACAGCACTGGGTACGAGACCCACAGATAGACTACCGCTGTCAGCGCAATCTCTAAATAAAAATTAGTGATCACCCCGGAAAGCAGCAGGACCATGGTGATAAGTCCTGTCCCTAAGCGCAACTTCAGTTGCGTTGACATGGAAGCTAACATGCCCATAAGTAAACCCTCATTAGACGGCGCCTAAAAGCGCCTGCCTAACCAACACTACACTCTAGCCCCAAAGAAGAAGCAAACTGTGCCCGAAAGGTAAACTGTTTCCAACAGGAAACAGCGCCCTAGTCGCGCAGCTCGATGGTGATACCATCCTCAAAGTCATCAGCGATGCCTTGAGCGGTTGCGACAATAGCCTCTTCATCTGCATCTTCACCCACTTCCATCACTAAGGACTTCATAGCGAAGTTGATGTCAGCAGTGGCGATGTCAGAGTGAGCGGCGATCTTGTTAGCCAACTTCAAAGCGCAGTGGGGGCAATCTAAACCTTCGATGGTGCAACGTACCTTCATCTAAAACCTCCAAACTCAGGATATTCAAATACTTGAACAACTGTTCAACTATGGCTGCATTATAACCAATACTTGAACACTTGTTCAAGTATTGAAAGAAAAAAGCGTGATCGCCGCTCCAAGATAGGTAAAACCAGCCCCAAACACCAAGTAGGACCAGGATAATGACCAGAACAAGGGAAAAAGGAGGGAAGGGGAATGAACTTCTTTACGGCCGACCCGCATTTTGGGCATGCCAACATCATCAAATACTGCCAGCGGCCTTTTGCCAGCGTAGAGGAGATGGATCACGTCTTGACCGAGAAGTGGAACGCTAAGATCGGCAGCGACGACGATGTGTGGATTTTAGGAGACTTCACCCTGCGCTCAGGCGCGACCGCCCTGAACTATCTTAGGCAGCTCAACGGACACAAGCACCTTATTTTAGGCAATCACGACGGCTTTGCCCCCAGCGCCCTAGCAGCTGCTTTACTTGATGAGGTCGTGAGCTATAAAGAGCTCAAGCTGCAAAGTTCAGGGCTCACGGCCATCTTATGCCACTATCCTCTGCTCTTTTGGAATGGCTCGCACAAGGGCAACGCCATCATGCTCTACGGCCACATCCACAACGCAGACTACAGCAACCAGGTAACTGGCCTATTGCACAACGCCCTCAACGTGGGCGTTGATTGCTGTGACTACGCTCCGCTCTCAGAAGCAGAAGTGCTAAAGAGTATCCGCGCTCACAACCAGAGCTTGCGCTACTGCCTCAACGACAGCGGCATACGCCTGTCCCCAGCCGCACTCGAGCAGCTGCGCTCAGGTAAGTTTCTAGAATGCTAGCAACAAAACAGCCCTAGCGTTTAAGCTAAGGCCGTTTGGAGTAGCAAGACAATTAGGCTTAGCGCCTAATACAGAACTCTGCGTCACTTTGGCAAGTTATGGCAACTTAACAAATCTATAAGTAAGGTACACCATAATAATGCAGCCAAGCAGAATCAATAATGCAGGTAAATTCTGCTCAAGTTCAGCCCAAGTCATAACAAGCCCCACAAGCTATATTGAAATTATTTCAAAGCCACATAGGAACACATGGTTAGTGTGACTTACACAGCAAATACGTAAAGAACACCAGCGCAACACCACCGGCCAACATGAAAAATATTGGCACATTTTGCATAAATTCCGCAAAAGTCATATCGAGCGCTCCCACGAACAAGATGCTAACCCTAAAGCATTTGGAGCTAAGCTCAAAGGCAGGTTCCTTTGCTGCTAAATGAGCTTATTCTAAAGCCATTATGCTCACTATACCAAAGTTTTGGGCGTTCGCTCAGCCCAGTTGCATCCCCCATGGTTTTAGCTCGAGGGCGATGACGACGCGCGGCGGGATGGCTACAATGAGGGGCGGATTTTCTTGGTCAAGGAGATGGTTATGGCCTTAACGATTCTCAAGGTTGGCAAGTTTGACATGCTCCCAGAGCTGGAAGCACAGCTCAAGGAGCGCGGCTCCTACTACGTCGATAACGCGCTCTCTGAGTCTGAGCGCGCTGAAGTACGTGCACGCACCGACATCGTGGTCGCCTCAGGCGGCAGTCAGTTTAAGGCACCGGATTTTGACTCGTGCCCTAATTTGCGCGCTATTGTCTGCTTCTCGGTGGGCTATGACGGCATCGACATCCCGAGCGCTATCGCCCATAACGTCTTTGTCACTCACACCCCTAATGTGCTCAATGATGATGTGGCCAATACCGCACTCATGCTGCTGCTCAATTGCACCCGTGAGGCCAAGGCCGCTCACGACTACATCGAGCGCGGCGCCTGGGGTAAAGAACCGGCTCTACCTTTGACCACCTCGATCGGGGGCAAGAAGCTTGGTATCGCGGGCTTAGGCCGCATTGGCAAGGAAATCGCAGCCCGTGCTGCCGCCTTCAAGATGGAGATCGGCTATTACGGGCGCCATCAGCAAGCTGACGTTTCCTATCGCTACTTTGGCTCCTTACAGGAACTGGCCACTTGGTGTGACGTCCTGCTTCTGGCCATGCCTGCCAGCCCTGATAACTTCCACTGCGTTGATCGCACTATTCTCACAGCCTTAGGCCCACAGGGCTATCTGGTGAACATCGCCCGTGGCTCGATCGTCAACACCGCAGATCTCATCTGGGCTTTAGATCACCAGATCATCGCCGGTGCTGGCCTTGATGTCTTCGAGCAAGAGCCGGGCGTCCCAGAGGGCTTACAGCACCGCAGCAATGTCAGCTTACTGCCGCACCAGGGTAGCGCGACCAAGGAAACCCGTCAGGCCATGGCTAACTTAGTCATTGCCAACCTCGACGCTATCTTACAAGGCAAGGAAGTCCTCACCCCAGTACCGGGCACTCGTAAAATCTAAGCTTCTTTGTTCCTTTTGCTGGAGACCTTCATGCTCAACCGCGCCGAGTTCAATCAGCTCAAGAGCCAGATGTTAAGCCATCTTGCGCGCACGATGTACCTCTTCTATCTGCGTCCTAGTGCCCCGCAAGGTGCAGTCAACGTCGACCCAGTCGCCTTGACCTCGGACTTGGTGTCCCACAGTGCCATCATGCCGTGTAACCCGACGCTTGAAATGATTGAAGGGGCACTGCTGGAGCTGGAGCAAGAGCACTTGATTGCGCGCGTCATGCCCAACATTCCGTGGCAAGGCGCGCTCGTCATCTTTCCGCTCTATGCCCAAGAGCTAATGGAGGTACCGCACGCTCCTTTTCGCATGTATGCCCAGTGGCAGCCGGGGCCATCTTTTCGCAATGCGGCCTTAATGGCAGGCTTAGTCGACTACAGCTACCAAGAGCCCGAGCTCATAAGCTTCATCAACTTCTGGCTCGAGCGCGGTGCGCTGCACAATCAATACGGCTGGGAACGCCTCTTTATCCAGCGCCTGCTCAAGCTGCGCTCGGCCAATACCTTAGTCCAGGCAGCGGAGCGCCGTAAGCGCCGCTTAAAGAGCGCTTCAGAACTTAGACCCAACACCATTAAGTCGTCCCACGCCCAAGACGCAGTGCTCCCAGCCTCCGTTACCAAGCGTGGCGTCAATAATGAGTCGCGTGTGCGCTCTAATCACTACGGCACCACTCAGCAAGCCGAGCAGCTCCCGACCTTGCGCGGTATGTTAAGCGGCACGCCACAATATGAAGCGGTCGCCGCCGGTTACACCGACGAAGTCAGTAAGGAGCTTATGGCGGCCGACGGCACGCTGGGCTATCAAACCTTTAGCGCCGCCCCCGCCAGCAGCACGGGCGAGCTCTTACCGCGCTTTGATGGCAGTACGGCGCCCGCAACCTTAGCAACATCAACCACTCAGCAAGCGCCTAAACCTAGCACTGAGGCAACTCCCGCCGCCCCCAAGGATAGCCTGGCACCAGCAGGCGGCTTTGACCTTGAGTATCTCAAGGAGCTGGATGCGGCCTTTGCCACCACCAGCAACAGTGATTTGCTCGCGCAGACAGCAATGGAAACGGCAGTGACAGCGCCTACTCAGCCGCTCACTACAGCTCAACCTGTAACGGCAGAGCAGCCGCTCACCGCAGCTCAGCCTGAGGTCTTATCCGCACCAAACAGCGTTAAGCCGCAAACTGCGGGCACGACTCAGACTGCAACGCCGACTTATCAGGCCACTCCAGCACAGTCACCTGATCCAGCCACGTCCCAGGAACAGGCGACGCAAAGCGGCCAAGCAGCAGCTCAAGCAGGTGGCCAGGCAATATCAGCTAACGCTGGGAGCAAGCGCGGCTCTGCGGCGGCGTCCCAGGCAGGGAGCAAGCGCGGTTCTGCGGCAGCGCCTAAGGCTGCGGCCAAGCGCGGCAAGCAAGCAGTGGGCGGCTATCAGCGCATGGACTTTAGCAAGCTCGGGATTGAAGCTGAAATCAGCTAAGCGTACTCACGCAGCGCCTGATAGATCTGCAAGGCTTGGTAGGTTTCCTTGACGTCGTGGACGCGCACGATCTGAGCGTGTTGCTCCATGGAGAAAAATGCAGCGGTCACAGAGCCTACGACGCGCTCAGCGGCCACCTGCTGACCGGTCGCGGCCCCAATCATGGTCTTGCGCGACAGGGCTGAGAGCACGAAATAGCGCTCATTGAGACTGAGCTCAGAGAGATGGTTGAGCAAGCGGTAATTGTCCGCCACGCTCTTGCCAAAGCCAAAGCCTGGGTCAAGGATGATGCGCTCTGCGGAAATGCCCGCTTGTTCACACGCTTGGGCGCGCGCGCTTAAGAAGGTCTTAACCTCAGCTACGACGTCGTGATAGCTCGGCTTGACCTGCATCGTCTTAGGATCGCCTTGCATATGCATCAGGCACACGGCGACCTCCAATTGTGCAGCGGTGGCCACTGCCTGCGGCCGCTGCAGGGCGCGGATATCATTCCAGATGTGAGCTCCGACCTTGACACACTCCGTCATGACCTGAGGGCTTGAGGTGTCGACGCTCACCATTACATCAAGATTCTGGGCAATAGCCGCAACTACCGGCACCACGCGCTCGAGCTCTTGTTCCTCACTGACCGGATCGGCACCAGGACGAGTTGATTCACCGCCCACATCGATAATGGCCGCACCATCCTGCACCATCGCCTCAGCGTGCCTAATGGCAGCATCTCGGCCTAAGAACTTGCCACCGTCGGAAAAGGAGTCCGGAGTGACGTTTAAGATGCCCATAATCTTAGGGCTTGCTAAATCAAGGCTACGCCCGCGTGCAGTTAAGGTGGTAGTAAGTGGCATAGTAAGACCCAATCAGTGAGAGATTAAGGGTCATAGCATAGCGGGCCACGTGCGCCGGGGCAAGGCGGGCGGCTTAGTCCCGGCATCAGACTGGGGCTTGCTGACGGATGCAGGAACCATGGTGCGCTCGCTCAGAGCTGGCTGAGCGCTCAGTAAGAACAGGCTGAGCGCTCGGTAGGACTAGGCGCTAGCCCACTTCTTGTGGGGCGGGGAGCTCGTGGAAAAAGAACTCGTCGCAGCGATAGTCAGTGGCGCGTACAGGGCATACGGTATTAGGCTTGAGGTAGAAGTCGGTAAAGCCCCACGCCAGACCTGCGCCCATGCTGGCATTAAAGATATGGCAGCCGTGGTCGTTGTGGGCTAAGCGGTGACAGATGGTGACCAAGGGCGAGGCGCCATTGGTGTTGCCATATTCCTCGAGCGAGGTCAGGACCTTCTCTTGCGGTAAATGCAGCGGCGCAGCGAGCAAGTCAATGATCTGCTTATTGCCTTGGTGAAAGACGTAGTAATCGTAGTTCAAGATGTCATCACCCCAGATCTTTTTGATCTCATCGCTCATATTCTTGCTGGCAAAGTAGGTGATGAAGAAGCCGTTCATGTACAAGGCTTCGTAGCCTTGCGCCCGCGATCCGTATTTAGCTCCATCCGGCACTGAAAAGTGCTCGTAGCGGCGCCACGCATTGCGCAAGCTGGTAGTGGTATTGAAGAGGTATTTGTAGCCCTCACCGTTAGCAAAGAGCCACAGATCGATCGGGTGCTGCTCTTGCTCATCACGCTCTAATAGCACCACAGAGGTACCCTCACCAAAGGTAAAGCGCTGGGCGGCCATCAACTCTTCCTTGCTCTGATAAAGCGACCAGCAGGTGTCGCCTAAGACGATTGCGGCCCTATTAAAGTTAGGCTGCATGAGATAGGTGCAGGCAGTGGAGAGGCTGTAAGGAAAGGATGCGCAGCAGATAGTCTGGTCAAAGACCAAAGCGTCAGGACGCAGCTTGAGCAAGTGCTGCATCAGCATGGCATTGCCTACATTGAAATCAGGCGTTTGGGTGTCAAAGAGCAAGAGGTCTAAATCGCTGGCTTGCCAACCGGCGTGCGCCAACGCATCTTGCAGCGCCACATAGCCAAGATCCACTGAAGTCTGCTCAGTAATGGAGATATGGCGCTGACTGATGCCCATTTGCGCGGCAAACTTCTGGGCGCGGCGCACGCTCAAATCGACCTTTTGGACAAAGGATGGTACTGCTGTGGCCACAGCCCGGATTGCAACTTGGTTGAATGTCAGATGCGCCATAGCCCCTTCCTTATATCACTGAGAATATAGATTGTGTAATAGATTATACAGCGTAAAAAGCTATGCGAAACTGATGCCGCACCGCTAGGATGGAGCGCGCAGCAGCTTTGCTGCAGCGGCGAGTGCTGGGATGGAGCGGTGAGAGCTTGTTGAGGCGGTGCAACTTGGGTTGAGCCCAGAGACAACAAAGCCGATCGCGCGATCGGCCTTGGTGCTGTCTTCTATTCGTGGTGCCTTACCACTTCTTCTTATCGCCGAAGATCTCATCGAGCTCGGCATCGGTCTCGGACTTCTCGTTGACCTTCTCGACCTCTTCTTGGCTCTTCTGCTTAACTTGATTCTCCAGCTCCTTGAGCATTTGGTTCAAGGTGTCGGACTTCTCCATGAGCCAATTGTCCTTGATGCCCGAGCGACGAATCACGTCTAAGCCCTTGGTGATCAAGGTACGGCAGGAACCGACCTGGCGCATATCGCGCATCAGCACAACGTTCTGAATTAAGTTGGAGATGTTGATCTTAAGCACCAACAACTTTAAGCGGCGATCTTCCTTTTGGCACAGATTGACGTCAACTGGCGTGCCCGCACGCAACTCCGATTGAATGATCTTGCGCAGACGACGAATCGTACGCAGCTGCATGACCGCGACTGAGTCGTTCTCAGGATTGCGGAAGGCTAAATCTTCCTTATAGTGGTGCTCGATATTGTTGATGAG
This sequence comes from uncultured Anaerobiospirillum sp., assembly GCA_944390115.1. Taxonomy (GTDB): domain Bacteria; phylum Pseudomonadota; class Gammaproteobacteria; order Enterobacterales; family Succinivibrionaceae; genus Anaerobiospirillum. Next base: position 6,368 of record CALXOW010000047.1, on the reverse strand, counting down.
GTTTTGCTGCTCTTGGATACGCTCTTCAATGCCCTTGGCCCTTGGGTCACCCTTCATACGCTTTAAAGCGTTGAGGATACGGTGGCGCAAGATGAGCACAATCGTCTTGGAGTATGGCAGCTGATTTTGATTAATCAAAAGCTCTTCGGACTCAGAGACAATGTTGCGGCAACGGGTGTACATGATGCGCAAATCTTCTTCACGTCTGGCCATGTAGTCACTGTACATGTTGTATATAATCAACATGAACGTCGCGAGCACAATAATGATGACAGCGATCGTTAGTAACATATAACTGAGCCCTTACTGGTTGCCCTACCCATCTAAAGTTCAGACTAATAACAAAGAGTACTGAACCTCGCACCTGTTAAGCACAAACCCAAGCTGCGGCGGCAGCTGAGCCTGCCTTGCAATCCCTGATCAACCTTCAGTTCACTGACTTTAGTTGCAGCAGGACCACACCAAAACTTGACACCCAACCTACTAAAATTCAGGTTCGGTGGAGGTAATTTAGCAATACGTATGCCACGCACCTCAATCCAATCACGCGTCGAACCTAGGTTTTAGGCCAAAAGATCGGATTTACCCTGTCTCTAATGATAGCACCGACCCCCCGCTTTTGTGGTGCATCAATCGCCGCAAATTGGATCTTATTCACCCTTTTGCTCTGCCCCCAAACGGCCAAATTAAGGCTAAATTTTCAGGCAGGCCCGATGGGCTCAGGCTTACACCCGTTTACGTGTGAGCTAGGCAAAGTCACTTTTTTTGACCTAGGCAAGTCACTTTTTCTCATTTAGCGCCCTAGGTCTAAAAACGTGCATGCCATCCACCGCGCAAGCCCCAACCCTCAGATTTGTGTCGTATAATCGATTAGGATAAGTGGGCGACAGCTGCCAGCGTGAGTTGGCTTGGTTGAAAGCACGCTGCTTGTTTTGGATTTTGGAACTTCCAAACAAAGGAAAGATTAATGACTACACTCATTAAGACTCAAGATTTTATCGACTCGATTTACGAGGCGTTACAGTTCATCTCGTACTATCACCCTCGTGACTTCTTAGCTGCGATGAAGCATGCTTACGAGATCGAGCAAAACCCATCGGCTAAGGCTGCCATTGCCCAAATCTTGAAAAATTCCAAGATGTGCGCCATTGGCCACCGTCCATTATGCCAAGACACCGGCGCCGTTACCTGCTTTGTTAAGATTGGTATGGACGTCCGCTTCGAGGGCGACATGACCGTCCAAGAGATGGTCGACGAGGGTACCCGTCGTGCTTACTGCTGCGAGACCAACCCACTGCGTAAGTCGGTGCTGATGGATCCAATTGGCAAGCGCGTCAACACCAAGGACAACACCCCAGCCGTTGTTCACATCGAGATGGTTAAGGGCGATAAGGTCGAAGTTGCCATCGCAGCTAAGGGCGGCGGCTCTGAGAACAAGACCCACATGAAGATGCTCAACCCATCGGACTCCATCGTTGACTGGATTCTCCACGAGATTCCTCAGATGGGTGCTGGTTGGTGCCCTCCAGGCATCTTAGGTGTTGGTGTCGGTGGTACCCCAGAGAAGTCGGCTATCTTAGCTAAGGAAGCCCTCAACGACCCAATCGACATCCAAGACTTAATCAAGCGTGGTCCAAAGAACGCTGATGAAGAGCTGCGTTTAGAGCTCTACGATAAGATCAACAAGTTAGGTATTGGTGCTCAAGGTTTAGGTGGTCTCACCACTGTGCTCGACGTTAAGGTCAAGAGCTATCCTTGCCACGCAGTATCCAAGGCTACCACCATCATCCCTAACTGCGCCGCTACCCGCCACATCGACTTCGAGTTAGATGGCACCGGCCCTGCCAAGTTCGACCCACCTTCGCTCGATGACTACCCAGAGATCGAGTTAGGCGGCAACGATAACGTCAAGCGCGTCAACCTCGACACCTTAACCAAGGAAGAGATCGCCACCTGGAAGATGGGTGACACCCTGCTGTTAACTGGCACCATCCTGACCGGCCGTGACGCTGCCCACAAGCGCATCTGCGACCTGATCGCCAAGGGCGAGCCATTACCTGAGGGCGTTGACTTCAAGGGTAAGTTCATCTACTACGTTGGCCCAGTTCCAGCTGTTGGTGACGAAGTAGTCGGCCCGGCCGGTCCTACCACTTCGACCCGTATGGATAAGTTCGTTGAGACCATGCTCTCGCAGACCGGCCTCTTTGGCATGATCGGTAAGTCCGAGCGAGGTCCAGCTGCCGTTGAGTCGATCAAGAAGCACGGTGCTGCTTACTTAATGGCTGTCGGTGGTGCTGCTTACTTAGTTTCCAAGGCCATCAAGGCTGCTCGTGTCTTAGCCTTCGAGGACTTAGGCATGGAAGCTATCTACGAGTTCAAGGTTGTTGATATGCCAGTCACCGTCGCCGTTGACAGCCAAGGCAACAACATCCATGCCGTTGGCCCTAAGGTCTGGAGCGAGAAGATCAAGGAGTTAGACTTCAAGTACGTCTAACCCACCCCATCCTTACGCCCCACTAAAGCGGCGTAAGAACAGAGCTTCATGCTCATAATCAAAGCGGGGCGCCCTAAAAAGGGCGCCCCGCTTTGTTATGGGCGATTAAGTACTCGCCTGTAGGCCCTGACGTTGCAACGCCCGCCCCCTTGGGCGCAAAGCAGACGCTGCAACGCCCGCCCCCTTGAGCGCAAACAGACGTTGCAACGCCCGCCCCCATTGGTCTTGAGAGCGAACGGCGCCAGAGCTATTGCATTCAGCTGCGGCCCAACTGTGCTGAGAGGGTCAGAGCCGCTTAGAAGAAGTCGAAGCCTTGCTCCTTTAAGTAGGCGATGATGGCGGCGGCAGGCTTTAAGGTCTTACCCAAGTAAGCTTGGGCCGAGCTCGTCCAAGTGTCGTCTTGCGGATTGTGCTTGCGGCTTTGGTAGTAGCTCTTAAAGGCCTGGTCGTAGGCGTCGTACTCGGCCTGAGCGCCTTCCTTGTCCCAAGGATTGCTAAACTCCTCCTCCATGATGAGCCAGGAGCGCGGCAGGCGTGGCTTTTGCGCCTCGCGATAGCTCTCATCAGGTACGCCCAGGCATAAGCCTAACAGTGGCACGACGCCCTTCGGGAGCTTTAATAAGTCCGAGATCTCCTTGATTCCCGCCTTATAGCCGCCGATGATGACACCGCCTAAGCCCAGGCTCTCGGCAGCGGTCAAGGCGTTTTGGCACGCGGCCGAGCAGTCATTGAGACCGCCGATCAAAAAGCGCAGGCCATATGGAGGACGAATGCCGGAGATATGCTCGAGCTTGGTGACATCAAGGCAGAACAAGAAGAAGGTATCGCAGTTGGCGATATGAACCTGATGCCCTGAGAGTTCGGCAATTAAGGCCAACTTATTCTTATCGCGGATCTTAATGGCCGTGACCCACTGCAAAAAGCAGGTGCTGGAGGTCTGGATGATGGCGTCCTCAATGGCCGTCATTTGCTCGCGGTTAATTGCCGCGCCGGTGAAGTTGCGCAGCGATTGGTGCTGTTTAATGGTTGCTACTGCGTCCATTTACTCCTCCTCAACGGGAATTTGGAACATCGCGCTGCGGTCGACGTGAGCGCATTGGGCCTGATCCATCATGATGGCATCTAAGATGGTCAAGGCCATCATGGCCTCAGCAATCGGTACTGCGCGAATACCCACACATGGGTCATGGCGGCCCTTGGTAACTAAATCAGGGATGCTATGGCCAAATTTATCGATACTCTGGCCTGGGGTCAAAATCGATGAGGTCGGCTTAAAGGCCATGCGGACCACGATTTCTTGCCCGGTCGCGATACCGCCTAAAATACCGCCGCTGTGATTGGAGGCAAAGCCCGACTCCGTGATCAAATCACGAGCTTCGCTGCCGCGCATCGCCGCAAGCTTAAAGCCATCGCCAATCTCCACGCCCTTGACCGCATTGATGCTCATCATGGCGTGAGCCAGAGTGGCATCTAAGCGCGCAAAAATCGGTGAACCGGTTCCCACCGGCACGCCTTGCGCGCGCACCTCCACCACCGCACCACAGGAGTCATGCGCCATACGCAAATTATCCATGTACTCGGTGAGTACGGCCTGCATGGTCTTGGAGTTATCAGCAAAGTTAAATGGGCTTTCTAAGGCCGCCTCTGGGTCAAACTTATCGGTGTAGATCGTACCGATCGCCGTGACGCAGCCGCCAATCTTAACGCCGTAGTACTTACTCAGAACGGCTTTAGCCACAGCACCTGCGGCCACCCGCATCGCAGTCTCGCGGGCACTGGCACGGCCGCCGCCGCGATAATCGCGGATACCGTACTTGAGGTTGTAGGTGTAGTCAGCATGGCCCGGACGATAGGAGTTCATGATCTCGCTATAGTCTTGGGAGCGCTGGGAGGTGTTTTCGATGATGAGGCCAATTGGAGTACCGGTGGTCTTACCTTCAAACACACCTGAGATAATGCGCACCGCATCGGCTTCATTGCGTGGTGTGCCAAAGCGGGTCGAACCTGGGCGACGGCGGTCGAGATCGTGCTGGATCATCTCCGCGCTGATTTCCACCCCCGGCGGGCAATTATCAATGATGCACGCCAAGGCTGGGCCATGAGACTCACCACACGTGGTTACTGTAAAGATCTCACCGAAAGTATTGGCACCCATAACGTCCCTCACCTCAAACCAAGAAACAGGCGAAATTTCACCCTACTAAGCTTAGGATACCTTAGCCCCCCGCAAGATGCCATAAGCACGCCCGCACCGAGTGCTCTATGGTGCAAAAAAAAATAAAGCCCCAGCCCGAAGGCTGAGGCAGGTGTTGGCTCAAGGCTGAGGCAGGAGTTGGCTCAAGGCTGAGGCAGGTTTAGACTCAAGGCTGAGACCGGTGTAGGCTCAAGGCTAAAGCTGGTGTAAGCTCACAGCTGATCTGGAGCTAAAGCCCAGAGCCCAGCAAAATGCACGGCTCAGCAGTGCTTACTGCTTAAGCTGCTCCTCGAAGTATGGAGCGCACAGCTCGAGCTGGTCGGCGGTGAGCAAGAAGACGCCACTGCCACCACGCTTTAACTCAATGAAATGGAATGGGACGTTAGGATAAGTCTCGATCAAGTTTTCTTCGGTGTTGCCCACCTCAACAATCAGGACGCCTTCGTCGGTCAAGAAGTTACGGGCCTGAGCTAAGATGCGACGGACACAATCTAAGCCATCGGCGCCCGAGCCTAAGGCTAAAGCTGGCTCGCGCTGGTACTCGTCAGGCATCGCCTCTAAGTCCTCAGCGTTGACGTATGGCGGATTGGCTACGATCAGATCGTACTTATCATCAGGCAGCAGATTATCGAAGAGATCGCTCTTAATTGGGGTTACCACCTGCTCCAAATCGTAGTTTTGGATATTCATATTGGCGATCTCGAGGGCATCATCACTGATGTCCACGGCATCAACCTCGCACTCGCCCTCAAATTGCAGTGCGATCGCGATCGCAATGCAGCCTGAGCCCGTGCACATATCCAAGACGCGCTCTGGGCGGCGGGTCAGATAAGGACGGAACTCATTTTCAATGAGCTCGGCAATCGGCGAGCGTGGAATGATTACGCGGCGATCGACATAGAACTGGTGCCCGGCAAAGAAGGCACGATGGGTGAGATATGGAGTTGGGATTCTAAAGGTGGTGCGAGCGATCGCCATCTTGGCAATCAGGGCACGCTCGCGGCGCGTCAGACGCGAGGTTAAGGTCGAGTCATCGCATGGTGGCTGCAAGCCCATCACAGCCTGCACCAGCTCCAAGGCCTCATCCCAATAATTGGTGGTGCCATGACCGACGTACACTTCCGATAAAGAGAAGATCGTAACCAAGTAGCGCACCACGTCTTGTACTGTGACCAGCTCATCGATAATGGTGGCGTAAATTTCAGCATCGCTCGGGCTCGCATAGAGCTCGTCATCGATCTCACTGATAGCGCGCTCAATTTGCGCGTCGCTGATAGTCTCGCCCTCAGCGCACAAAGCCTCAGGCAAGGCTGGGGTGGTTTCGGATTTGATGGTTACGTCGTTAGATGCGGTCATGACTTCTCAAAGCAATAGGCAAAAAAGGTACGGCCCAGCAAGAAAATAAGGGCCAAGTGCCGCAATTTTAGCAAAAAAGTTGCGCTAAGACGCCTAATGACCGTCCAGAAATGGCAAAGCCCCAAACAAAGTTGGGGCTTTTGACCAAATGCAATTTCACCGAGGCAAGCTCACTGGACTAACTTTCTAGCTCCTATAAGCACTTAGTGCCAGTGTCCTCAACCCGCTCTTGGGTCAACTAACCTTAGGGAGCTGTTACAAATTAAATTTTGCAACATTTTGGTGTCTCACATGAGGCGGTTCGACCTTATAGTAGTAGTCGTT
>CALXOW010000046.1 GCA_944390115.1 uncultured Anaerobiospirillum sp. | reverse complement strand
CGACAGGAACAAGGTGCGCTCTTCATGGAAAACATTGTAGCCTAATAGGGGTAAAAATTAAGATGAGACAAACCTGGCGGGCCCCTCAAAGCTTACCGCCTAGACGCAACAAAGCCCCGCAATGCAGGGCCTTGGAGCAAAGCGCATTTACGTAGCCTAACTGAGCGCGCCAAGCTGAGCGACTGAGCGCCAGCTTAGCGCACATAAGCGCCAGCGCTGTGAGAACGTGCTTTTAGTTCGAGAGGTTGGCGATGTCTTGCCACTCTTCCTCGGATAAGAGCTTGTACAGGTCGATCAAGATGAGCAGATCATCGGAGCGGTTGCAAACACCGCAGATGAACTTGGCGCTCTCCTCGGTACCGACGTTTGGCGTATCGTCGATGTCCTTGGTGTTGAGGTCGACTACTTCAGCTACCGAGTCAACTAAGATGCCGACGACTTGGCGCTCGGACTCGATAATCATAATGCGGGTATTGTCGGTAATCTCTGATGGTGGCAGGCCAAAGCGCATGCGGGTATCGATCACCGAAACAACGTTACCACGTAAGTTGATAATGCCTAAAACGTAGGCTGGGGCACCAGGAACTGGAGCGATATCGGAGTAGCGTAAGACCTCACGGACCTGCATGACGTTGACGCCATAAATTTCCTTATCGAGCTGGAAGGTCACCCAACGTAAGACTTGGTCCTTTTTGTCGCCATCCGGATCGTAGATTGAGGTTGAAGAAGTTTCGTTAGCCATGAAATAAATCCTCTAAAACACTCTCCAACCACATAACAAACCGTTGGAGATCCCAGAGAACCAAAGCTCTCTGTAACGAACCATTATAGCGATGATCAGCGCCCCCTGCACTGCGTTTTACCGCAAGTTAAGACGCCCATCACCGTCACGGCACCTGGTAAGATGCACGCACTAATCTGGCCACTTAGATGCACAAATGCGGCCAAGATAGGCGCACTTGAGCCTCCTTTAAGCAGTTATCGCGCTTAGTGCTTCTGGTGCTTGTCCTTATGCTCAGCTTGCGCCTCACGGTTTAAGTCATCGATATCAGCACCGGCCTCAAAGAGGGCAATCAAAGCACTGACATGCAATAGGGCGCACTTTTCGGAGGTAACGATACCGGCAAGCCACGGACGATTGCCTGGAATCTCACGCCACTTGATCTGGTTGCTGGTCAAGGTGCGATTACCCTCGAGCACATCACAGCCAATTGACCACTGCGACTTACCAAGCGAAATCAGGTACGGGTACTTGTCCGGGCTATCGCCGATCTCCGGCATGACCCAACGTAAAGTGTCGACGATGTTGATCTTAAGACCACGCACATCGGTAATGCCCATAAACCACGACGGCTTACCAAAGAGCTGGGTAATCTTGTCGCACTCGAAGATACCGCCTAAATCGATAAGCGGTACCGCAAAACGGACGCCCTGCACCAAGAAGAAGAGCACCTGGAACTGCTCGCCCAGATCGACATTTTTCCAATTGGCCGAAATCGCTTGCAGCTTGGCGCGCATGCGCTCTTGTGCCAGCTCTTGTGGGGTTAAGACCTTTTGCTTTTGCTTAACCTGAGTGACCACTGGAGCAACCGCCACTTGCGGCTCTGCTACAGCAACTTGCGGCTCAGCCACAGCAACTTCAGTTGCGACCGCAGGCTCGGCCACGGCCATCTCTGGCTCAGCCACTGCGACTTTAACCTCAGGCTCGGCGACCTTGGTAGCAACTTGCGGAGTGGCTTGGGCAATCTTAGCGGCTAAGGCCACCTGCGTTTGGACCGCAGGATCGGAGGTGTCAATCTTCTCTAATAAGCGCTGTAATTGCTCATCAGGCTGCGCAAACTCACGCCCATGCTGTTCCTCAGGCTCAGTCTGCACCATCGGCTCAGGGATCGGCTCATAAGGAGTCTGGGCATAGTCCTCGTGTGAGCGCGGCGCATATTCTGTGACCGCCTCATAGACTTGAGGCTCAGCCGCTGGGGCGACCGGCTCTACCACCGCAGCTGCGACCGGCTCGGCCACTGGAGCAACGACTGGCTCCGGCACGGCGGCCGCGACTTGCGCCACTTCAGGGGCTGCGTCAGGCTCCTCGACCATGACCATTTCTTGGGCTAGCATCTCTTGGGTCGAGAGGCGCGGCATCCCGGCAAATGGGTTGTCGCTGTCGCCAGGCTCAGGTTCAGGGGCTGAGACTGGAGTTGGAACTGGGGCTGGCGCAACCGGCTCAGGGACAGCCACATGGCTTTGGGCAATGGCGGCGTTGGCGGCCGCTAACACGGCTTGATTGTCAGCCTGCGGCGCTGGAGCCGGGGTGCTGAGATCACCTGAGGTTGCTTGGATCTCTCCCTCAAACTCTTGGTCATCGACCTCAGCGAGCATTTGCTGGAAGTAGGAGATGAGGGTCTCCTCTTCGCGATCGTGATGACTTGCCGTCATGACAAAATCTCCTTGAGAATTGAGGGATTTGCGGTCGCGCACAGTGCTTTAATCCACCAATGCGGGCCTTGCTTTACATCTAGGGCGCTCATTATAGCGAAAACTTAGGGCTACTCTCTACGCTGCTCTCTACGCTACTCTCTGAGCTACTGCTCTGGGCTTATCAGAGCGGCAAGCTCCGGGCTGACGCGCTCGGGATTGCGCTGCAGCTCCCGCTGCACTAAGAAATTCAGCAGATGGTGATAGGCCACCGCGCCATAGCAGCCTGGGTCCATCAGAGGCAGCGGCAAACGTTTAGCTGACGACTCACGGAATTGGACATCGAGCGGAATGCACTCGGCCCATACATGGTCAAGATAATGGGTTTGCAGATAAGCTAAGCTCTGCACCGAAGCCTTGGTACGGCGATCGTACATAGTCGGCACAATCAGGTACTCAAAGTGCACCGACGAGTTGGCGCGCTGCATCACGGTGAAGGTGCGCACCATACCCTCTAAGCCCTTTAACGCTAAGAACTCAGTTTGGGTCGGCACGATAATGGTGGTCGCGGCGACTAAGGCGTTAACCATTAAAGCACCGAGCACTGGTGGGCAGTCGATCAAGACTACGTCATAGCAGTCTTCGATCAGCTTTAAGGAGCGCAGCAAGATGCGGCCCACGCCCTGACGGCCCGACAGCTGGCGGTCAATCGTGGCCAAGGTCATCGAGGCAGCGATTAAATCCAAGCCCTCATGCGGGGTATGAGTGATACAGCGCAGCACGCCCTCGCGCGAGAGATTCTTCATCGCGTACAAGTCAAAGAGATTGTTCTGCTCTAACTTGTCGTCCTCGTAGCCCAAATAGGAAGTAAGGGAAGCATGCGGGTCGGTGTCCACCACGAGCACGCGCAGATTTTCTTTTTGTAACCAGCCTGCAAGGGATGCCACGGAGGTCGTCTTACCTACGCCACCCTTCTGGCTTGCAACCGCCCAAACTAACACTGCCAACTCCTACTGTCAAAACTGTCCCTATGCCCCGAAGGCTCAAGGCATTGTACCATCACGCCCCCGCCCCTGACGCAACTTGCGCCTAAGTCACAAGCCAAGTCACAGCCCGAGCCGACGCTGTGGGCTGAGCTTACGCTTTGGACTGAACCCTGGCCATTAATACGACAAGGCCCCGTCTTGACGATCCAAGACGCGGGCCAGGGCAGTCCCAAGGGACCTTATTGTTTGTCTCACGGCACGCCGCCCCGCAGCGGAGCGGCGGCACTGACCGTTATTGCGCGGTCATCGAGTCAATTGGCTCAGCGCTGAAGCGCACCGTACCATCATCGGCAGGCTCAAAGCTAAAGCCACCTTGACCGGCACGACGGGTCGGCAGAATGCGCTCGGAGTTGCCTGGCAGGATCGCTAAGCTCTCACCGGCTAAGGCCTCACGCGAAATGGCGATGACCACACGGCGGTTTTGGGCACGGCCTGCGCGGGTCGCATTCGAGTAGAACGGCGAGTACTGACCAAAGGCCTCAGCAGCTAAACGCTGTGGTGCGATGCCATTAGCCTCGAGCTCTTGGAGCACGTTGATGGCACGGCGGGCTGATAACTCCCAGTTGTTACCGTAGATGGCACTTGGGGTAAAGGTGTTATCAGTGTAGCCACGGACGCGGATGTAATTGTTGACGTTGTGCAGCGCATTGGCGATAGTGGCAATGACTGGACGCGAACGGGTCAGAATCGAAGCCGAGTTGCTAGCAAAGAGCAGCGACGACGAAATGTTGATGGTAATCCAGTTTGGATCATGCTCCACCACGATATCGTTCTCGAGGCCTTCAGCAGCAATGGTCTCAGAAATCGAGCGCATCAGGCTATCAAATGGCTGGCCATTAGGGTTAGCACCGTCGTACTCAGATTCGGCCGGTCCAATACCCCCCTCTTCGGTCTGATCTAACTCACCGCCTGGGGTTAAGCCTTGGCTTTGGGCAGCTTCCTCATCTGGAGTCTCACGGGTCATCGAACCGTTAGTAACATGATCGACCTCGGTAGCGTCGAGGTTGCCTTGGGTAACGGCTTCGGCATTCTTGTCATCGTTGGCGGTTTGCTCATCGGCGCCACTGTCGGTGATGCTTTGGATATTGATACCAAAGTCCATCACACCGCCACCACCTTGCGACTGATTTTGTACCTCTTGCTGGGCGGCGGTCGCCGAAGCCAGCGAAGCATCAGCCATCAGGTTGGCGACCGGTCCTGGGAGCGCAATCACGCCCGGCACCGAAGAAATCATGCCCATTTCGTTGAAGGAGGCCATCAGGCCCTTGATCATCGACTCGGCATCAACCGACTTGGACATAGCAAAGGAATAGAGCACGACGAACACTGCAAACAGCAGAGTCAGGAAGTCCGCGTAGGAGACCATCCAACGTTCGAGGTTCTCGTGAGGAACGCTCTTCTTCTTTCTCATCGCAAGGCCTTTACATTTAAGCGCTTTGCCCTATTTGTCGGGCCCCAGCGCGGTTATCAACCCTAGAAACACAGGCACCGCACCCTTGAGGATGCGGCGTAAGCTCTTAGTCACCGTTCATATTGCCGGTGTAAACGCCGATACGGCGCTTGAGCATTAAGGTGTTTTCAGCGGCTGCGATCGAAACTAAGCCTTCTAAGGTCATGTACTTGAACATCGCACCTTCGGCTAAAGCAGTACGAATACGGTTACCGGTTGGAATCAGAATAATGTTGGCACCGACCAGACCGTAAATAGTGGCCACGAACGCTACCGCAATCGATGGACCTAATAAGTCAGGACGATCCAAGAGGGACATCGCGTGAATCAGGCCTAATACCGCGCCGATAATACCCATGGTTGGTAAGTAACCGCCCATCGATTCGTAGAAGCGCACGCATGGCTCCATACGCTCCTGCTCCAGCTCGATCGCGTTTTGCAGCAAGCTGTAGAGGGCGTCCTTATCCACACCGTCAACGATCATCTGGATACCGGTACGAGTGAAATCATCACTGGCGGAGGCCACCGAATTTTCCAGGGCTAATGGGCCTTGCTGACGGGCAATGGTAGACATACCAGCTAACAGCTCAGCCTGGGATTGGAAATTGTAGCGTGGTGGGGAGATAAGCCAGAAGAAGTGCTTTAAGGCCTTGAGCAGGTCGCTTAATGGGAATTGGACGAAGCAGGCAAAGAAACCAGCACCGAACACAACCAAGAACGCTGGTAAGTTGATCAGTGCGGTTGGGTGAGTTCCCTCAAGCACCATGGTTGTGACGATACAACCGATCGCAAGAAAAATACCGAGAAAGTTCATGCCGCAAAAATCACCGAACTGCCCGCTCATTGAAGCGCCAAGCCGTTCCCGGCCGCCTTCCAAGCATAATGAGCGCTCTCAGCCCTAGTGTCTCCTTCCTTAGGTCTAACCTCGACGACTGTGAGTTAGGCTCACGCCCAGACTCCTAGGCATCACACACGGTGCGCAGGTGCAACGATTACACAGCCTCTGCCGTGCCATCCAAGGGAACATACCTTATACAGGCCGCACGCGTACCTTGCCCTTATACCACCTATGTATGCCACCTAAGCAAGTAGCCTTAATTAAGCCCGCGCGGGCTTAAAATCAGGCGGAATAAGACGCAATTCACAGGGCACTTTGCTAAAAATATGCCAAAGGCATCAAGCCAAAAAACCGCCGCCCCAAGCGCAAAAATCTGCGGAAAATCCGCAAACTTTCACCCTTAGGGCGGCGGTTTTGGTAAAAGCCGTAAGCGCTTACGAGCGCACGCTCTGAGCACGCCCCCAAGAGGCTGGGGACGTGCTCAGTGCGCGCGCTTATTGTGCGGCTAAAACAGCGGCTACTTAAGCATTGGCTTGCTACGAGTTGCGCATCTCTTGGACGATGCAGTCAGCAAACTTCTCCAAAGGCAGGATCTGCTCGGCGATACCGGCATTAACGATGGCCTGTGGCATGCCGTAAACCACGCAGGTGTCCTCGTTTTGCGCCCAGACAACCGAGCCCTTGCTCTTTAACATGCGGCAGCCCTCGCAGCCGTCCGAGCCCATGCCGGTTAAGATCATGGCTAAGACGTTACCAGCGTAAATATTAGCAATCGAGGCAAAGGTAACATCAACGCATGGGTGGTAAACCACGCGTGGGTCAGCTGGCAGAATGCGGCACTTGGTCTTGCCCGCACCGCGCTCTAAGATCATCTGCTGGCCACCAGGGGCGATGTAGACGGTGCCTGGCTGCAAGATCATATTGTCCTGGGCTTCGACCACCGAGTTTTGCGACATATTGTTGAGACGCTGCGCAAAGGTGGTGGTAAACGAAGCTGGCATATGCTGTACGATCACGATCGGCACATTCATGCGCGGCAGCTTCGGAATAATGTTTTGCAGCGCAATTGGGCCACCGGTTGAGGAGCCAATCGCAATTAACTCATGGCGCTTGCCCGAGACCTTGAAGTTGGTGGAGACGCCCTTGGCCTCACCAAAGGAGAAGCGCATGGCAGCTGCCGGGCGCCCCTGGTTGACCCCGCCTAAGCTCGAGTAAATCTTATCGAAGTCTTGGCGCACGGTCGATGGAGTGGACCCTGGCTTAGCCGTGGACGCGGTGGTGGCACTGCTAAAGCGGGTGCTGGTTGAGCTGAGGCGGCTGGTGCTCGAGCTTGTACCGAGCGTAGTGCGGCTGCCTAAGCTGCTGCTACCAAAGCTAGTGCGCGTGGTCGCAGAGGCCGGACGAGCGCTCGACGAGAGGGTCGAAGTCGCGGCCGTGCGCGCAGCATAGCTTGAAGTGGCCGCAGCGGGGCTGCTGGTGGCCGCGCGCATTGGCGTGCGGCGGATGTGCGAGCGTGCGACCGCCTTGATCGCCGAGCGCAGGGCATTTAAAGCATCCTCGCGCTTGTGGGCGATATCGTCGAAGTTCTTAGGCATAAAGTCCACCGCACCGGCCTCTAAGGCCTTAAAGGTGGAGTTGGCGCCTTCAAAGGTCAACGACGAGAACATCAAGATTGGCGTTGGGCACTTAGCCATAATCTCTTGCACGGCGGTAATGCCATCCATTACTGGCATTTCTACATCCATCGTGATGACATCAGGCTTTAAAGACATAGTCTTATCTACGCCTTCCTTACCGTCTTTGGCTTCACCTACTACCTCAAGTGATGAATCGCCTTTGATGATCTCAGTCAGTCTTTTTCTGAAGAAGGTAGAGTCATCGACGATCAGTACCTTAATTGCCATAACGAACCTCTAAAAATCTCTGACCCACACATGGGCGACCAAAGACAAGCACAGTCGTCACATTAAGCTGCGGATAACACCAGCTTAACGGCTGAGCACCCCAATAGATACTCAATCATGCGCCAAAGCGCGCTAAGTTGCAAGAATACCGCCAGCTAAAGCAGCATAAGCTTTTAGCAATGCGATCTTCATCATAGGCACGCACGGCGCTTTTCTCAAGAACCAAAAGCTCAAGGCGTTGCCGTCCTCACACAACATGGAGACAACCGTTCTAGCGTACTCCCTTTAGCGCCAGATCTATAGCCTGACGCTAAAAAGAACTAACTTAGGGCAGAGACTATCGTCTTACTTAGATTATGTTATATTCCTGCACAAAAACAAAAGAGAGGTGATGCCAGCTGCACCGCCCTCTCTTTTCTAGCAAGGCCCTACGGCCTTGCCAAATTGCAGTTAAGTCTGTTAGAAACGATTGCCACCCTTGCGGGCATAAGCACGAATCAGGCTTGGGATGTCGAGAATTAAGGCGATACCACCATCGGAGGTGATAGTTGCACCCGACATACCTGGAGTGTGACGCAGCAGACTGTCTAATGGCTTGATCACAACTTCTTCTTGGCCGACCAGCTCGTCGACGACAAAGCCCACCAAGGTCGAAGCTGGGACCTGCACCAAGACGATATGGGCCTTGCCCTTTAAGTACTCGTCAATTGGGGTGTTCTCAAACCACTGCTTCAAGAAGAAGAGCGGTACTGCCTTGTCGCGGATGACGATCGTGTTCTGACCGTCGACGTTGCGCATCGAGCTTAAGTCTAAGTAGAAGATTTCCGAGACCGAAGTTAATGGCAGCGCGAAGGTGTGGCCGGAGACCTGAATCATCAGGGTTGGCAGAATAGCTAAGGTTAATGGAACCTTAATCTCAATCGTGGTGCCCTTGTTGACCTCCGAGATCACGCGAACCGAACCATTTAACTTCGAGATATTGGTCTTAACCACGTCCATACCCACACCACGACCGGAGATATCGGTAATCTCGGTGTTGGTGGAGAAGCCTGGTGCGAAGATTAAGTTGTAGGCCTCTTCATCGGAGATGCGTGCGGCAGCTTCCTCGTCCATCAGGCCCTTACGTACTGCGACTTGACGCAGCTTGTTTGGGTCCATACCTGCGCCATCGTCGATAATGCGCAACAGGATGTGATCGCCTTGCTGCTCGGCCGACAAGGTGACGGTACCCATCTCATCCTTGCCTAAGGCGGCACGCTCTGCAGGCAGCTCAATACCGTGGTCGCAGCAGTTACGGACCATGTGGATCATTGGATCGGCTAAGGCGTCGACCAAGTTCTTATCGAGCTCGGTGTCTTCACCTTCCATCACCAGGTTGATCTTCTTATTGAGCTTGCGCGCCAGGTCACGCACTAAGCGTGGGAAGCGGCCGAAGACCTTCTTGATCGGTTGCAGGCGGGTCTTCATCACCGAGCCTTGCAGGTCAGCGGTGACCACATCAAGGTTCGATATAACCTTATTCATCTCCTGGTCGGAGCGGTGGGCGGCAATCGAAACCAGACGGTTACGTACCAGCACTAACTCACCGACCATACGCATGATGTCGTCGAGCACCTTGCTGTCCACACGCATGGTGGTTTCAGCCTCAGGGGCAGCGGCGGCACCGGCCTTAGGAGCAGGCTTTGGGGCACTGGCGGCAGCGGCGCTAGTCGAACCGGTATTGGTTGCAGCGACCGCAGCTGCGACCTTAGCGTTAGCAGCAGCTTGATTCTGGGCCGCAACGGCTTGAGCCTGGGCTTGAGCTTCCTCGACCTTCTTGATGGTCTCTTGAGCTTGAGCCTTAGCAGCAGCCTCTTGCGCCTTTTGGTACTCAGCCTCAGAGGCCTGACGCAGCTCAGGGCTGACCTGAGCATGAGCCTGGGCGCCCTTATTGATACCGGCATCCGACAGCATCTGATCAAAATCAGCGTCGGTAGCGTCAACTGAGCCACCCGAAGCGGCACCACCTGAAGCGGCGGCACCTGAAGCGGCAGCACCATCACCTTGCAAGGCCAAATCGTTGGCCGTGCCTGGGGCATGACCCTTACCGTGGAGCTGGTCTAATAAGGCCTCGAACTCTTCTTCGGTAATGTCGTCGATGCTGTGACCATCATCGCCGCCTGCCGCTTGAGCAGCAGTAGCTGCTGGAGCAGGGGTCGGAGCTGGCTCAGGTTTTGGTGCTGGGGCTGGCGCTGGCGCTGGCTTAGGCGCTGGAGCCGGAGCTGGAGCTGGAGCTGGCTCAGGTTTTGGTGCTGGAGCTGACGCACCACCCCCGACCTTGCCGTCGGCAATATCGTGTAAGCGGGCAATGAGCTCAGGAGGAACCGGAGTCAAAGGCTCGCGGTTTTGCACTTCACCGAACAGACGAGTAATCTCATCATAGGCCTGCAAAACAGCATCCATGGCATCGCTGCTCATCGCAATCTTGCCATTGCGCAGCATGTCAAAGACGTTTTCAGCAGCGTGGCAAATCTCGACTAACTCAGTGAGCTCCAAGAAGCCTGCGCCGCCTTTGACGGTGTGGAAGCCACGGAAGATGGCGTTAAGCAGATCTTTGTCGTCTGGGGTCTTCTCGATCTGAACTAATTGCTCGTTCAGATTCTCGATGATTTCACCAGCTTCGACTAAGAAATCCTGTAAAATTTCCTCGTCCATTCTTTACTCCCTAGAAGCCGAGACTTGCCAGTAAGTCGTCCACCTCATCTTGTGAGGCAGCGGCAGTATTAGCCTCAATCTGGCTATCAAGAGCTGGACCTTGGGCTTCGATCGCCTTCTCTTTGATCCGATCTTGGTCTTGCTCTGGCGTGTACTGGCCAAAGTAACGCAAGAAGTCAACCAGCTTATCCTCAACCTCGGTGATTAAGCTGACCACACGCTGAATCATTTGACCGGTCAAGTCTTGGAAGTCTTGCGCCATCAGAATCTCGTTGAGCTGCTTGGATAAATCCGAGGCATCGTCGGCCGTCTTCTTGAGCAAGTCATCAATACGATGGCACAAGAACACAAACTCGAAACGGTCAATGCGTCCGTTCATCAAGTGCTTCCAAATAGGCATCAGATCGTCAATCGATGCCTTCAAGGCATTGGCAATTGGAGTGCACTTGTCAACCGCATCTAAGGTGCGATTGGCGGCCTTGTCAGTCACAGAAATGATGTAGCGCAAACGCTCCGAGGCGTTAGGAATCTCTTCGTTCGTGATCTCACGCAGTCTTGGATCATAGGCAAAGTTCTGCACGGCCGTGTGTAAATCACGGGTCAAAACGCCCACCTGCTGATAGAAGCTCTCCTCGCGCTTTTGGGTCAGCGCCAAGAGCTTGCTATCGGCTTCCTTTTGCATGCCTGCCTCAAGCAACATGACGATTTCACGTGCCGTCTCTAAGGTGATTAGAGGTTGGCCGTCGGTCATTTGCTCGATGATGTTGTTTTCTTCGGACATCTGAGCCTCTCCCACTGACCGTAAGTTATGAACCGCTGCCCTCGATACGCTCGAAGATCTTGTCGATCTTGTCCTTTAAGGTGTCAGCAGTGAATGGCTTAACGATATAGCCGTTAACGCCGGCCTGAGCTGCAACTACGATCTGCTCGCGCTTAGCCTCAGCCGTAACCATTAAGAATGGGAGAGATTTGAGCTTAGGGTCAGAGCGAATCTTGCGCAGCAAATCGATGCCCTGCATGATCGGCATATTCCAGTCGGAAATGACGAAGTCGAAGTCACCTGATTCGAGCATCGGTAAAGCAGTCGAGCCGTCATCAGCCTCGAACGTGTTGTTGTAGCCAAGATCACGCAACAGATTCTTGATGATGCGTCTCATGGTCGAGAAGTCATCAACAATCAAAATCTTGATATTTTTATCCAAGATTCTCTCCTTAACTGCAAAATGTCATTAAGCTCGAGGCTCAATGGGGTCGGCTCCGATTAAGGTGCAAGCACCGTGAGCCCTTCCTTGCATGCTCAAGTAATGCCAACCTCAAAAAGCAAAGTAGCATCGTTCGAGCACAAAGGGTGATGAAACGCAAGTTTCACAGGAACTTAAGTTTCAAAGAAACGTAAGTTTCATCGCATTCTTTTGTGATGTCAGCCAGCGTGACGGCTTTCACCACAACGCGCCTCAATCACGGAGTACGAACTTTCGTTCGCGCCATCCATCTTAAGGATCTTAACGCCAATCAATAGATAGAGCAAATAACGCGCCTTGAAAGTTCAAGGTCACGCATCTTCCTACCTAACAGAAGGGCCAAGCCCGAGGCAGTCACCAAAGAGGTGACCGCCCTGAGACTCAACCTGTTTGAGCAGTAAGTATCTACGAACTTCAGGTCTAAGCCCTAAGACAAGGCCCAATTCGTGGCGCAGCAAGCTGCGCGGCAAACCTATGTGCTCAAAGCGCTTATTATAGCGCTTTAGCTCCGCTAAAACCGGTCTTAGTGGCAGGAGAGCAGCAAGCGCAAGTTTGATGTCACCGTACCCCTAAGTACCCTACTTTCTGCAAAGAATATTCCAAACAAGCGCTGACACCGCTTCCACGCCCCACCATGCCCCACCATGCGCCACAACTTGGCCCGAAACGTCACGCCCGAAACGCCCCGCCCAATCCGCGCAAGCTAGCGCCCTACGCCGCAGCCCCACTCGACCTGTACGCTGGTCCGAGTGCTCGTCTAAGAGCGCCGGTCAAGCGCGTCCGCCCGCTTGTACTAGACACGATCCACCTGGAATGGACGTGCCCTACGACGCGGCCGTCGTGGTGCGTGAACGGCGCCGTGGCACCTTGACCACGGTCAGCTCTGGGGTCGTAGTGGTGCTCGCCTTGGCCGCAGTGGCCTTAGCGGCATGAGTACGCTTGGCGCGCACCGGCTTGGCTTGCTCTGCGGCCAACTCACTTAAAGCTTGCGCCTTAAGCTCAGGGTTGAGCGCTTGGTAGGCGCTATTGACTTGATGCAAGCACTCAAGGAAATCGGCACTGGCGTCCTGCAGCTCATCTTGCAGCGTCAGCAAGTTTTGGTAACTGGAATTGCCCTCATCAGCGTCGAGGTCTTGCAGCTTAAGCTCGAGGTTCTCACCTAACTTGCGCACTTTCGACAGGCACTCTTGCAAGAGCACCTGACTTTGGGCCAGCTTCTGGGCGCCCGTCAGCGTCGGAGCCGCGCCCACGAAGGCCGCAATTTGCTCTGAGTTGTACTGGGCCCGCGCCTCACTCAAATAGCTGCGGGTCTTATTGATAAAGACAAAGAGGTCTTGCTCGCTGCGGTTAATACGCTCCGTACCGCCCACCGAGGCGCTGGCCTTGGTTGCGCGCTTTTTGGGACGGGCTGGCACCGTATCCAGCTCTTCTGGGCGCTCCAGGTCATCCCCTGACATTGCCGGAGCTTGCGCCGCTGCCTCTAAGGCCCTGCCATGGGCAGTGCGCATTTCAATCTCATCTTGCTCATTAAAGAGCAAGCTCACGCGCTTATGCGCCGCCTTAGTCGGCATACTGCCAGGGGCAAGCAGGCTCTCCTTAGGACGAGCACTATGCTTCTCGCTCTTCGGAGGATTGGCCCAATCCTCGAGGCTGGAGCGCAAGCGCATCACCGCCTGCGACAAAATCTGGCAGGTGCGCGACTCGGAAATCCCTTTAATTAAGCCAATCTCACGCAGATTGAGCTCTTGGTCGTAATAGAAGGTTAAAATCTCGCGCTCGCGCTGGGGTAGCTGCGAGATCGCGTGCGCTAAGGCATCGCGAAATTGCACGCCATTGAGCGCGTCAAAGAGCTTATCCTCTGGGGTTTGACCCACGATTTCACTTAAAGGCTTATCGCCGATCACGTCGTCAGTCAGTCCCGTATCTTCAATCCCCATCACCTGCGAGGTATTGCTATCAAGCAGCATCTGGTGGTAGCGATTGATGTCGACATTGAGGTAGGCGGCAATCTCAGTATCGGTTGCCGGGCGGCCCTTTTCATGTGAGAGCTTGAGCATAGCGTCGCGGATAGCGCGCGTGTTCTGATGCACTGAGCGTGGAGTCCAATCGCTTTGGCGCAGCTGGTCGATAATAGCACCGCGAATGCGAATCGATGCGTAGGTCTCAAAGGTGGCGCCTTGGCCTTCCTTGAAGTTTTGAATCGCTTCAATCAGGCCAATCATGCCCGATTGCACTAAGTCGTTGACGTCGACGGAAGCAGGCAAGCGTGCTTTAAGGTGCATGGCGACACGCTTAACCAGAGGCGCATACTTAACCACCAGCTCATTGCGATCGACCACATTCTGGCCTTGGTAAGCTTTTGCGCCTTTTAACAAACTTTGACTCAAGTTGGCCATGTGCCGCTTCCTAACTGACCTGCATCCCAGCTCTGCCTTACCCCAACAACAAAAAGGAATGGCTTAAGGCTCAACCTTGCGCGTGCTAATAGCGTGCCACGCTCAAAAAGCAAAGGGCCCGAAAGCCCCTCAACATTAACCAGCATCGACTCTATAGCCCAGCATCGCGGCTCTATAGCCCAGCATCGGCTCTATAGCGTAGCGCAGAACTAGCGCCGCGTTGGCCCTCATACCCCCACGCGTCGTCAGCTCCCTTAGGCGCTATCACTCGCTGAAACGCTCGTCGATCAGCTTACGCGAAGCTTCGATCTCGCGCTGGATGTCATCAATCTGCGCATGGGACAGCGCCGAGGTGTCCATACCCAAGATCTTGCCAATCGGCTGTGGTGGCGCATCAAAGCGCGAACCAAAGCCCGAGTCAGAACTCTCAGGACCGTCGACATCACCGGGGCGAATCAAGTTCTCAACAAAGAACTCGAGATAGCCCCCTGGAATATCCGGAATTGGCCAATTGAGGACACGGCGGGCAAAGCTCTTAAAGGCGCGTGCCGCTGGTGCTTGCGGAAAAGCATCAACCACGCAAGTACGTTGGCGAATGGCCTTGCGCATATTGATATCGATCGGGATGCAGGCGCACAGCTCTAAGGCCACGTCCAAGAACTTGTCGGTCAAGGTGACCAGCTTCTTGAACATGAACTTGCCTTCCTCCAGAGAATGGACCTGGTTCGCGACGATGCGGAACTTAGAGACTCCATAGTCGTTGGAGAGCACCTTCATCTGGGCATAAGCGTCGGCCACCGAGGTCGACTCATTGCACACGACCATAATCACGTCTTGCGCGGCGCGGCAAAACGATAGCACCATATCGGAGATACCTGCGGCCGTATCTACGATGAGAAAATCGATTGGCTCCTCGATGGTCGAAAAAGCGCGAATTAAGCCCGCGTGTTGATCGACTGAGAGGCCAGCCATTTCTTTTAAACCAGAAGAGGCAGGGACGATACGTAGACCTTGAGGACCGTCTTGGATGATCTCTTGGAGCGAACACTCGCCCTTCAAGACATGGGCTAAATTCTTGCGGATCTTTAAACCCAGCATCACGTCAATATTGGCAAGACCTAAGTCGGCATCAAACAGCATGACATGCTTGCCCATCTGACATAATGCTACGGCTAAGTTTAAAGAGACCGAGGATTTACCCACACCGCCCTTACCGCCGGTCACGGTGATGACCTTGACTCTTCTCCACTTAAAATTTGAATCCATACTAGTCGTACCCTACAACCAAGCAACCCTACGAGTGCAACCCCTTGAGTGTATTCACTCATACTCAACCAACTAGAACTCAATGCTCCAGAGCCAAGTATTGGCGTGAGGGACAATAGCTCTACCTCAACCTCTAAAAGGACTAAAGCCAATCGCCCAGTCCTCTTTTAGATCGCATTGACCTAGGTTTCTACGCCCTCTTAAGATACCAACGTACCCCCCTAGTGCCTAAGCTGACAGCAGTGATGGCTTGAACCAAGCCCAGTAAGGTTCTGCCGCCGCTTAAGTCAGATTACTCCAACCCAAGTTAGAGCAACCAAAACCTAATAATATCTATTATCGGCAAATTTGTCGCAAAATTGATATAACTAGGTAATAGCTCGCGCCTCATGATCGCACCCGCCGTCACCGGTTAAATTCCAGATCTAGGGAATGCTCACTTTCGACAGCTCGCCTTGTTAGTGCAATCTTTAGACCGCATAACGCTATAATCAAGCATCATGCCAATTAAAGCTGATATCTATGGAGCATCATTTCCCGCCAGCTTTAGGCTTTTATTCAGGCATAAGCGCTAAAGTGGCAATTGAAAAAATGCTCAGCGCCCACCAAAGCAAACTTAACGCCACCTCCCCAGCCCCAAGCTGAACGGGCAGAGAGCTCTACCATTTGGCGAGCTACGGCAAAACGCCCCGCCAACGACACTTACTGCCCCAACGACCCACACCGCACCGTGCACCAAGCGCACGTCAGCACACAAACACCACAAAGCATAGGCCACAGAGAACTCAGCGTGCACTCCACAGTGTGTCGGCCTCAGCGCGCACGGACAAGGACGATCCCAGGTGCAAGGTACAGCCCGCAAACAGCACGGGCTGGAAACCCAGCCCGCATAATAATGGTTAGAACCAGCTAGTGAGGGAGTTTAAAAGTTTTTAACGCACAAAATCGGCCTTTGATGGCTTGTATAAGAGGTTTGTTGCACACTCAACCACATAGACTTTGTGGCAAATACTTTTAAACTCCGTCACTAGAGCCCGTGCGGCAGTAAACCCTGCGCGGCATCATCCTCGACTGCGGCTAAAGCCCGGCGCGCCATACTGCTTGGATTTGGGATATCCAAATCCTCAGGCACGCGCTGACCATCGGTGATGTAGCTGATCGGCAACTTCATCTCGATACACAGTGATAAGGCGTCACCTAAGTTCTGGCACTCGTCGATCTTAGTTAAGATCAGACCGGTCAAGCCGACCATAGCAAAGTGATCGTAGGCATGTTGGAGCACCTTACGCTGCGTGGTGCATGGTAGCACCAGATAGTGCTTTAGCTGCAAGCTCGCTTGTTGCTTGAGCTGGGTCAGCTGCACGTTAAAGCGCTCATCCTTAAAGCCCACACCGGCGGTATCAACTAAGATCAAGCTCTTATCCGAGAGGGTGTAGAGCAGCTGCGGCAGCTCCGAGAGATTCTTCACTGCAAAAGTGGCACAGCCCATAATGCGACCGTAGGTCTTAATCTGCTCCACCGCGCCGATACGGTAGTGATCAGCGGTGACAATGGCCACGCGCTGCGGACCGTAGCGCATCACAAAGCGTGCTGCCAGCTTAGCTAGCGTAGTCGTTTTACCGACACCGGCCGGACCGATTAAGGTCACGATGCCTCCCTTAGAAACGATGTCATCATCGCCTACTAAGATGGCGCGCTCGAGCAATGAGACGATCTCGCGCCAGGCATCGTTAAAGGTGATTTCTGCCGGTAAGCGGTTGACCAAGGAATCGGCGACCTTATCGGAGAAGCCCACGCTGTGCAAGAGCTTGAAGACCATCGCCTTAACTGGCTCGTTGCGGGAGCGATTATCTTGGAGCAAGCCCGCCAGCTCAAATTGCAGGAGTTTACGGATACTCTCAACCTCAGTGCGCATTTTTTCGAGATCTTGGCGCACTACGGCATCGGACTCGCTCCCGGTGCGGTAGGAGTCGATCCCAGCACGGCTGACGTACTCGTCCTTTTCCTGCTTGACCTTGGACTTGACGAAGAAATTTTTGAACTCACGCTGCTGTGAGAGCGGCAGCGGTGGGGTATTGAAGAGATCAGCATCCTCATCTAACGATGGATCAATTCTAGATGGGCCTGCCCTCTTCATGGAATCGTTGGCCATATCCTCATTTCCATCATTGACAGGGTTAATAATACGGGGCGCAGCGCTCGAGCTCTCAGGCATAATGCGCGCAGGAGTGAAATCCACTTCTGAGGCATCAGCAACCTTGGCCGTAGGCGGCACGGGAGCCCCTAGGCTCGGCACGGAAGCACTTAAGTTTGACCCTTGAGCACTTAAACTTGAACCTTGAGCGCCTAAACCTGCACCTTGAGCACTTAAACCGGCCCCTTGAGCACCTAAGCTAGGACCAGGGCGCGCGGCTTTAGGCACGGAACCAAGCCCAAGTGGCCCGCCCTTAGCGCCCGCCCCTGGCGGTAGCGCCGTTGCTGCGGCAGCCGCACTCGACGTCGCGTTCGGTGGCGTTTTAGCTTTTTGCGCCGTCAGTTGTGCAATGTCTCCGGTGAGCTTATCGCCCTGCTCCTTAGACATAGCGTTTTGGCGCTCGAGAATCTCGATTAAACTCTTGGCGTAAGCCTGATTTTTGCGCTGGGTACCACTTGAACCTGATAACTCAACTTGATCATCGCCTAAGGCTCGACCACCCAAGGCTTGCGGTACCAACGGTGCCGGTTTGCTCTCGATCCCAGCCACGATCTCAACGCCAGCGGCTACACGCTTATTAGACATGATGATAGCGTCTTCGCCCAGCTCGTCTTTGACCATGGTCAGAGCTTCACGCATATCTTTAGCTACAAAGCGTTTTAACTTCATATCCGCCCTATCGACCCAGCGACTCAAGCCCACCAATCAGGCCTCAGCCGTCCCGCTCAGAGCCAACCTGCTCTGACTCTACTCTCTCTGCGTTGAATGTCGCAACCAAGGGGTGTGCACACACCACCAGCCTAGCTCCAATAGTTTGCCCCACAAAAAAGCAAATATGGTGCCCGAAGCTAGGCACAAGTATAAACGCAATGTGGCCTGCCGCAAAGAAAACCCCCTGCGCAAGGCAGGGCTTCCGGAAAAAATCAGGGTTTAACCTTGTCGGTCAAGTGCGAACCATATCGGCGCACACCCGTACAGTCGGCTCAGAGTGCCCGTAACCGAGTCCGGTTGTTCACCGTGCCTTCAGTTCATAGGCCACTCACAGCACAGCGCTTCAAGCACTACAGCACGTCGCGCGCGCACTAATCCCGCTCGCGCTTAGCGCCTTAACCGCGCAATTGCTGCTGCGGACTGGCGTTGCCCACCACCGAGACGATCTTAATCTGCTTGTCGTCTGGAATTTCTTGGTACGAGAGCACACGCAGACCTGGAATGGTGTTCTTAACAAAGCGCGACAGGGTCGAACGCAAGATACCCGAGGTCAACAAGATCGCAGGTTCGCCCGCCATTTCCTGGTTGGCAGTAGCCTCGTACAAGCTCTTTTGCATGCGGTCGGCTAAGCCTGGCTCGATACCAACGCCTTCAGCACCACCGGTCTCCAAGGACTTGTGCAGCACCTTCTCGAGATCAGGGGATAAGGTGATAACTGGGATAATGAGATCGCCTCCCACGATATCTTGAATAATGAGGCGACGCAGACCAATGCGGCAAGCAGCCGTTAAAACTTCTGGGTCTTGGCTCTTTGGCGCATACTCCACCAAGGTCTCCAAGATAGTACGCATATCGCGTACTGGTACGCCCTCATGCAGCAAGTTCTGCAAGAGCTTGGTTAACAGGCCCAAGTTGACGATATTCGGGACCAAGCCTGCCACCAGCTTTGGCTGGGTCTTGGACACAATGTCCAAAATGTTCTGTACTTCTTCTTGGCCGATTAAGGAAGCGCAGTTATTAGCCAAAATCTGCGATAAGTGGGTCGCGACCACAGTCGAGCAATCAACCACGGTGTAGCCTAAACCTAAGGCACGATCGTTATCCTGCTTGGTAATCCAAACCGCCTCTAAGCCGAAGGCGGGGTCCTTGGTAGGGATACCTGGGACGCGGCCGAAGACCTGGCCTGGGTTGATCGCCATATCACGATCTGGCTGAATCTCCGCCTCACCAAAGGTGACGCCCATGAGCGTAATACGGTAACTATTCGGGCCTAAATCGAGGTTATCTCTAATGTGCACTGGCGGAATTAAGAAGCCCAGATCTTGGGACAGCTTCTTACGGACGCCCTTAACACGATTTAACAGTTCACCGCCTTGAGCCTTATCGACCATTGGGATTAAGCGATAGCCTACCTCCAGACCGATCATATCGACCTCAGAGACGTCATCCCACGACAGCTCACGTTGATCTGGAGCAGGCTCCACTGGCTCAGGTGGTGGCGCTAAAGCAGCTTGAGCTGCCACCTTTTGCTGGTGACGGATAAAGAGACCGATCAGGGCGCAGATCGCAGATAAGGTCAGGAAGGCCATGTGCGGCATGCCCGGTACGATGCCCATGACAAAGAGCACCATCGCCACGATGAACATGGTCTTCGGGTTGCTAAAGAGCTCACTGACCACCTGCTGGCCCATCTCCTTTTCGGAGTTGTTTTGGCGGGTTACGATGATCGCGGCGGCAACCGAGAGCATGAGCGATGGTAACTGAGCAACCAAGCCGTCACCGATCGAGAGCAGAACGTACACGGTGGCCGCTTCGCTGATCGGCATCGAGTGGAAGATCGTACCGATAACGATACCGCCGATTACGTTGATGAAGAGAATTAAGATACCGGCAATAGCGTCGCCCTTAACGAACTTCGAGGCACCGTCCATCGAGCCGTAGAAGTCAGCTTCACGCGCAATCTCAGCGCGGCGCTCACGGGCTTGTTCTTGGTTAATCAGACCTGCATTTAAGTCAGCGTCGATCGCCATTTGCTTACCAGGCATCGCATCCAAGGTGAAGCGTGCGGACACTTCCGAGATACGGCCTGCGCCCTTGGTTACGACCACGAAGTTGATAATAACCAAGATGGCGAACACGATGAGACCTACGGTGTAGGAACCACCCATAACCACGTAACCGAAGGCTTCGATCACCTTACCAGCAGCGGCGGTACCTTCTTGACCATGAAGCAAGATGACGCGGGTCGAGGCCACGTTCAAGGCCAAGCGCAAGATCGTGGTTAAGAGCAAAACTGTAGGGAAGGAGCCGAAGTCCAACGGCTTCTTGGCATAGATCGCAACTAACAGCACCACCATCGACAAGGAGATGTTGAACGAGAACAATATGTCGAGGAGGAATGGTGGCATTGGCAAGGTCACCATCGCAAGGCAGGCAAGTACCAGCAATGGCGTACCAAGCTTGATCATACGGACTTTTTTTACGGCTGAGTCGCCCAAAGCCAGACCACGTGCCACCGTAGGGTTAGCACGAGCTCGGTCTAACGCGCCTTGCACCGGCGTGGCTACTTTAGTACCAAGATTAGTTAAAAAGCCCATTTAGTCAATTTTCCGTAGTTACGAAATAGGAATCCTCTGCGCCTGTGCAAATAGTTTGCCACGGCTAAAAGCCTGATTTTATCAGGCTTTACGCGCGTTTTCACCCCCAAAAGCACCTAAGCTGCGCCTAGGAGCTTGCCGCAATCAGCCCAGCTGAAATGCAATCACCCCCACTTCGAGCCATTAGCCCCACCGGCGTACCATGAGCCACCACAGCACTCTATTAGCCCTAGGGGCGCGCAATCAGCCCTACTGGCGTTCCAAGGTGATAAGAGCATCAAGCTCCTGCAAGATACCGATGAGCTTACGGAATTTGCCCCACTGGCCCCGATATTTTTCCTGGGCATAGGTGTGGGTCATCATGGCGGCGGGCAACTCAGCCTCCAAGGCAATCAATTCGCGCAAGCGCGCGATCAGGACGTACTCGAGCCATTGATGAAACTCTAAGGTATCAAGGCAAAACGGGGTCGTAGAATCAAACTTCTCAGATGAGGGCATGCCCGCAGGTCCACCCCAGAGCTCCAGGGCCTTAAGTTCTTGCTCCAGATGGAGCAGCTTAGTGCTGATCGCAGCAATATCGTGTTGAGAGGCCATAACAAAGAATACCAGTTAAGAAATCACAGACGCGCAACCTCTACTTACGCCCTAAATCAGCTCAGAGAGCTCCATGGCGCAAGATTCAGTTGCGCGAGGTTAATTGTGGGAGATCAATTGATGCTCTGGGGCATAGCGACCGCCCGCATCAAAGAAGCTTTCAAGAATGATCTTGGCGGCAGTAGCATCGACCTTACCTTTGTGCTTGACCAGGGTACGGTAACCACCATGGTGCTCGAAAATCTCGGCCTTAGCCTCGACTGAGGACAAGCGCTCATCCTTGAGGTAGACCGGCACGCCGAAGGTGGTGGCCAGGCGTGATCCGAATTTAGTAGCGCGCGTGGTCATGAACTCATCGGAGCCATCCATATTGATCGGCAGGCCCACCACGCAAAACTCTGGCTGCCACTGGGCAAAGAGATCAGAGAGAGCCTTTTCGTTCGGCACTCCGTTTGAGGCCTTAAGCGCGGTCAGCGCCTGCGCAGTCATCAACTCTTCTGACCCTACCGCGACCCCAATATGATTCAATCCAAAATCAAAGGCCAAAACTCTGCCCTTCAAACTAAACTACCTCACACTACACAAAAAAACAATCAGACTAGACAGCAACATTCAAGCAAGAACTAGCTAAAGTACCATCTTGCTTTATATATCTATAACAAATTAAACATTTATCCTATTTCTATCTTTTTCAAGAGCGCGACATAATAATATAAGTTTAATCAAAATAAACAAAACCATCCCCATTCCAACAACAAAAACAAAACCGAATACTATAAAGAAAAACAACGACGGTGAAGATGACATCATACCCACCTACTATTAAGTTTATGGCTTAGTATTCCTTTGATTCTTTGGTGGCTCAATTAATGAAGCCATTCCAAGAAGAAACTGAATGATCCCCCATATAAAACCTAGAATAGAGAGAGAGCAAACAGTATAGTTACAATATAACCAAACATAGTTTTCTTTCTAATGTTTATTGAAACATTTGATATTACAGAGAATCAGTAAGATATTAGATCTATCAAAAAACAACAAAGCGAGGTAGATTGACTTATAATCAAACCCAGCCTCGCTTTTGATTGATTATGGATTTCATATTACTTATATTTATAATTCAACTCTACCCTGGTTAAATAAAAATCCATTTGTAATCTATAATAAGTAATTAGTCGGCAACAGATGATTTAGTAGACATTTTATTGTCAAGCCCCCCTGTTTGCATTTGCTGAACGAGACAACCGTAAAACCTTTATTAAAACAACTGATGCCATACCAACACTAATAAGAAAAACCAAGCCCAATACGACAATAAAAAACTCCATAAAACCTCTCAAGAAGATGTATAATTAAAATTACATAATTAAAAGAGGTGGGATACAGTAATTTAATAAAATTAAATTTAATCTCACCTCTTTATATAATAAAATTTATGAATTAGCATTATCATGCTTCCTTGATTTATCGGCTAATGAGGCTATTCCAAGAAGAAATTGAAGTATGCCCCACATAACACCTAAAACAGAAAGAGCAAGTGCTATAATTATAATCTGACCAAGCATGTTTACTCCTATATTATTGTAATATTATAAAAAGTTAAACCTTATTTAAATTCATTTATTAATAATTAGCTATCAGAGTCATCTACTAGATATTTATCAGCAAACTTCTCTAATTTTTCAAAGTACGGTTAACACGTAATACTGCCGCAAAAATTAATCTGCGGTTTCTTCTTTCCTTTGTTTCTTGTTTGACCTTATCGCTGGCTAGCTCATCTCTATCTTCATTCCATGTTTTTCTCATATTATCCAAAGCCGTTTTCCATAAATAAGCACAAACAATAAGCGCAAAAGCAAAGAAAATGGTTCTTTGTGATTAGTGGTGAAACGACTTCTTTCAACATATAAATGCACACTTATAGTGCGTTTCATTTTTATTA
>CALXOW010000045.1 GCA_944390115.1 uncultured Anaerobiospirillum sp. | reverse complement strand
GCTCATTGAGCGGTTGGAACCAGGCATCAGCAGCAGACATAGCAGCTTAATTCGCTAACTCTGGTGCCAAATATGCGATAGAACACGGCGCAATAGGCCATAGCCTGGCCCATTGATAAATCAAAGAAGTGCACTGGGTTAGTGAACAGCAAGATCGCGATTACCGAGTTCACTAAAGTACCGATCAAGATCCACGGACGGAACTTGCCCCAACGGCTCTTGGTATTGTCCACGATCCAGCCCATGATAGGATCGTTGAAGGCGTCCCACAGACGTGCCACCAAGAAGACTACACCGACGAAGGCGGCGCTGACACCCACTACGTCAGTAAAGTACATCATAAGATAGACGGCCATGGCCGCATATGCCATATCTTTGCCCACTGCACCGAGGCCAAACGAAACCTTTTCGCGCAGGGTAACGGGATTTTCAGCCATTCTTTTACTACTCTCCCCAAAAAGAATTCAACCGCGCCGCAAGGACGCAGCATCTCTCACAGCACTTTCGTCGGGGACCATCACACTCACCAAGCAGCACTCGGGCTACCCCCGTCGCCAACGAAAGCTCCACCAACCACTAGGCAAGTCGACTACCGCCTTCACCCCAGTCCCTGCCTGCAAGGCAGATCCCACCTTAGCCACCAATCAGGTCGTCAAGGCAGACTCAGCCTGCAAGACAGCTCCTGTCGTCAAGACCAGCCCTGCCTCCGTGTTTTTTTTGGTCTGGCCCTACTCTCGACAGGCTCACCGCAATTTAGTGGGGTTTCGCTACTTTGAGCCCGCATGTGCGGGAGGCCGCTTTGGTCAATACCCCACTAAATTGCGGTGAGCCCTCGACAAATACCAGCCCAACCAAAATAATTTAATATAATATTAATAAAGAAAGGCATTCACCTATTTAGGTTGAATTCATGACGATAACCAATTATTTTTGTGGCAAAAAATATCGAGCTGTGCGGTCAGCAACCAAGTTTAGGCCACAACCTTGAATTTTGCCGTTTACTAAGGCCTTGAGCCTCAAATCTGAGCTCATGATATTAGGCCAAGCATCAAGGACAAGACAGACTTGGTCGCCGACCGCACAGATCGAAAAATATGAACCAAGCACCTAAGGGCACTATCCCCTATAGCTCATTAGAAGTGGCATATGGCATGAGCAGGCCGTGGCTTTCGGCCTGCAAAGAAGCACGGCCTAGCATGCACCGCAATAGGCTAAGGACTACTGTCGATCCAAGCTAGAGCCGAATCAGTTAGCGCCGCAGGCTCAAGAGAATGCGCTCGAGAACCTGCGCTTGCTTGCGCTGTGCTGGAGGGCGCAAGCTGGGGGCTTAAAGTCTGAGACTTTTTTATAACTTGGTGAAGGCAGCGCCGTCGAAGGCGTGGGTCTCGATAATGGTGGCCTTCTTGCCTGCGATCTTCTCGTACTCAGCGTCGATGGCAGCCTTAACTTGCTCGACCTTGCTTGGCTCAACTACGGCAACCACCGAGCCACCGAAGCCACCACCGGTCATACGAACAGCAGCGTTCTCACCAATGGCCTTGCGGATAATCTCGACTAAGCCATCGATCTCAGGAATGGTGATCTCGAAGTCATCGCGCATCGAGCAGTGCGAAGCGTACATCTTCTCAGCTAAGGTTGCTAAGTCACCAGACTCAAAAGCCTTAACAGCCTCTAAGACGCGCTCGTCCTCAGTGATGACGTGGCGGGCACGACGATAGGTGACGTCGTCCATCTCGCCCTTCTTGGCATCAAGCATTGGCATGGTGGCATCACGCAGAGCCTTGACACCTAAGATCTTAGCGGCGTTTTCGCATTGCTCACGACGCTCGTTGTACTCACCACCAACTAAGGCGTGCTTAACATTGGAGTTAACGATCAGGATATCTAAGTTCGATGGAACCGAAACCTGAGTTAACTGTAAGGAGCGGCAATCAATTAAGAGAGCGCAGTTGGCCTTACCGCAAGCGGAAATGGTCTGGTCCATAATGCCGCACTTGCATCCGTTTAAAGCCTCGCAAGCCTGGCCGGTTAAGGCGATCTCTTGCAGTGGGATATTAAGACCAAAGACTTGGCTTACTAAGTTGCCAAAGGAGACCTCTAAGGAAGCAGAGGAGCTCAGGCCCGAGCCTAATGGGACGTCACCGGTAATGGCTACGTCTAAGCCCTCGACCTTGTGGCCATTTTGCATAATGAGGGCGGTCATGGCACGTAAGTAATTAGCCCAAGTCTTGGTTGGGTGGGCCTCAAAGGTGGCCGAGCACTCAAACTCGTCAGTGTCACCATTGATGTCGATGGCCAAAAGACGCATCTTGTTCGTGCCATTCTTCTTGGCACTCATGGCCGTGCCAAACTTGATGGCGCAAGGTAAAACGAAGCCATCGTTGTAGTCGGTGTGCTCACCGATTAAGTTGACGCGGCCTGGAGCATAAGATAAGTAGTCAGGGGCAACGCCAAAGTGCTTCTGGAAAGCCTCTTGGCTCTTAACACGTACGTCGGTCATGACTGTTCCTCAAGATTCAGAAAATGGGTGGCAGCAAGAAACTACAGCTGTGGATACTACAGCAGGGGGTACAGCACCACGAAATCAAACCGTACCTTAGCTTAAAAAGGTGGGCCAAGGTGCAAGACTGCACCTTGGGTCCGCCTTGGGGGATAGCAGGGCCTAGCCCTGTCCTGTTTCTTGTTTGCGAATCGGTAGGGGCGCGTGGCACACAAATGCACACGGCACCGAGCCTGCGCTCTGGGGCGGCGCGCCGGGAGCTCGAGCCTGGCTCTTGCCCGAGCTTGCCTCTAGCGCTGGCTCTCGCTCTGCTCAAGCTCTAGCGCTTGGTGTAGTGCACGTCGCTTAAAGCACGTAAGCGCTCAGCAGCCTGCTCTGGGGTCAGGTCACGCTGCTTCTCGGCTAAGAGCTCGAAGCCAGCAACGAACTTTTTGACGGTGGCCGAACGTAAGAGAGGTGGATAGTAGTGAGCGTGCAGCTGCCAGCCTTCGTGTGGCTCACCATCAGCTGGGCAGTTGTGCCAACCCATCGAGTATGGGAAGGAGCACTCAAAGAGGTTGTCGTAGCGGGTGGTCAGCTTCTTGATGCACAGAGCTAAATCATCACGCTGCTCGTCGTTTAACTCGTTGATCGACTTAACGGCGAACTTAGGTAACAGTAAGGTCTCAAATGGCCAGAAAGCCCAGTATGGAACGACGGCAACAAAGTGCTCGGTCTCAACGACGATACGCTCCTTGAGCTCAAGCTCGCGCTGTACATAGTCAAGTAACAGCGCGCGGCCGTGCTTAGCAAAGTAAGCGTCTTGCTGCTTTACTTCCTTGGTGATTTCCTCAGGTAAGAAGGAGCAAGCCCAGATCTGGCCGTGTGGGTGAGGGTTGGAGCAACCCATGATAGCGCCCTTGTTCTCAAAGAGCTGGACCCACTTGTAAGTCTCAGATAACTCAGTTAACTGCGAAGCCCACAGATCAACGACCGAACGGATCTCATTGACCTCCATTACAGGTAAGGTCTTGGAGTGGTCAGCCGAGAAGCAGATAACACGGGCGGTGCCACGGGCTGGCTCTAACTTGAAGAGATCGTCACCCTCTGGGCCATCTAATGGAGTGTCAGGCATTAAAGCGGCAAAGTCGTTGGTGAAAACGAAGTTGCTCTCATACTTAGGGTTGACATCACCGTTAACACGGGTGTTGCCTGGGCACAGATAGCACGATGGATCGTAAGTTGGCTTCTGCTCGTTGGCAGCCTTCTCAACTTGGCCATTCCAAGGGCGCTTAGCACGGTGTGGCGAAACTAAGAGCCACTCGCCAGTTAAGGCATTGTAGCGACGGTGTGGGTGATCGGAGATGTTAAATGAGCTCATGGCTCCTCCTTATAAGACTTCCTAACCAAAATGCGACTACCTAAGGCGCCCCGCCACTGACCGTTTAAGCGGGCGCGCCCGTGCTGAGGTGAAATATTCAGCCCAGCTTGTTTAACTTAAGCTCTAAGCTTAGTCGTCGTAGCCGTTTGGATTATTCTTTTGCCAATTATAGGCGTCGCGGCACATATCATCTAAGGTGTGGGTAGCAACCCAGCCTAACTCGTTCTTGGCCTTGCTGGCGTCAGCGTAGCAAGCCACAACGTCACCGGCGCGACGTGGAGCAAACTTGTGAGGTAACTCGTGGCCTAAAACCTTGGAGAAGGCCTTAACCATATCAGATACCGAGTAACCAACACCGGTACCTAAGTTGTAGATGTGAACACCGGCCTTATCTAAGCAGTGATTTAAGGCAGCAACGTGGCCTAAGGCTAAGTCAACGACGTGGATGTAGTCGCGGATGCAGGTGCCATCTGGAGTTGGGTAATCGTTACCGAAAATGCTCAGGCACTCGCGGCGGCCCACGGCAACCTGGGTGATGTAAGGCATCAGATTGTTTGGAATGCCTTGTGGGTCTTCACCGATGAGGCCGGACTCATGGGCGCCTACTGGATTGAAGTAACGCAGTAAGACCACCGAGAAATCTGGGTGAGCGTGCTGGAGCTCTTGGGCCATATACTCGATATCGATCTTGGTCTGGCCATATGGGCTGTTAGCGCGCTTGATTGGGCTTTGCTCAGTTAATGGCAGCGCATCAGGCTCGCCGTAAACAGTCGAGGACGAGGAGAAGATGAAGTTCTTGCAACCATAGTCGCGCATAACTTGTAACAGAACACGCGAGCCATTGACGTTGTTGTCGTAGTACTCCAGAGGCTTGTTGACCGACTCGCCGACAGCCTTGAGACCTGCAAAGTGGATGACACCGTCGATCTTGTTCTGGGCAAAGACCTGAGCTAATTGGTCATAGACACGAATGTCACCGGCGTAGAAAGGAACGCGGCGCCCACAGATTTGCTTGATGCGATCCAGTACTGCTGGCTTGGCATTGGAGAAGTTGTCAAAGATGATTGGGTCGTAACCGGCCTTAACTAACTCCACTACCGTGTGAGAACCAATGTAGCCTGCACCACCAGTAACCAAAATAGTTGCCATACGAAACTTACCTCTTAAGCACCGAATGCAGCTGAGCCTAAAAGCTCGGCTGCTTATCACAGCTTTGCTGCTCTTGGCCCGCTTACCCTAACGGCCCCGGTAGAGCCGTTAGCGCTTATCGTTGTCGTCACTTCTTGCACCCAGCGCACTGGATGGTCAAAGTAGGCGCTCCTCTAAACGTCACCGCCGTGCCTTCTTACCAGGCGTTAGCCTGACACCCTCTGCCAATCAGCACCTCCCAAAGAAACGCGGAAAAATCGCTGCGGGAAAGGGCAAAACGACCAACGCATAAACCTGATAAAAATCAGCTTGCCTGGTTGTGTAAACGTTTACATGCATTATAAACACTTTTCCGCACCGTGTGCAGGCAAAAATGTGGCCCAGATCGAATTTTTAGAAAAAACCAGTACCCTCACTTACCTTCTTGCCCCCGGCATCACATTTGCGATATTTATCGTTATGTTATCGTTTACACGAACTTCAGATGACGCCTGCAAAATCGCCCCTTTACCCCCTGGTGGAGTGCTCCATAGAACGCGGCCTACCTCACGGTAGAGCGCACAAGCGGGGAGCTTAGGTGCGACAAGCTGGTGCAGCAAACTGAAGTCGGCTGGACGCTGTTTCAATTTTGTTACCCTAGCCGAAATTGAGCCCGGCCTGTTAGTGCTAAGCTTTCAAAGTGAGACATTGCTCTAGAGTAAGCGTTTTCACAAAACGCGTACCCCAGCACTGCACCCCATTGGAGCACGCCTCGGGCGTCCCCAATGCCGCCGCATCGAGCGCGCCTCGCTCCTGGACGCACTGCGTTGATGACGCACTGCTCTCATGGACGCGCCGCACCTGCCGCGCTGCGTTTACCACACTCTAGGTTACTTACCATGCACCCAGGGCATGGTAAGTACCATAGAGGTTACCTTAGTGCTCGGGGATGGGGGCTTGCTCGTAGCACTAGGGATTGGGTTCTTTAGCGGCCTGAACTGTTGCTAAGGGCGCTAAAGCTGGTATGCTAGTATGTTGCCGCTACACGGCAAGGATATTGGAATGGACAGAAGCTTACGTCGGTGAGCTTTAGAGGATTGCTATGACCACGATTCGTGATGTGGCGCGAAAAGCCAGTGTCTCGGTTGCAACCGTGTCGCGCGTGCTCAATGGTTCAAGCAAGGTGAGCCAAAAATCAAAAGATGCCGTGCTGGCCGCGCAAAAGGAGCTGGGCTTTTACTTAAATGCCAACGCCCGCGCCTTAGCGCAGCGCGATAGCCACACTATTGGCATTGTGGTGAGCGATGTCTCTGACCCTTACTTTGGCGCTATGATCCGCGCCTGCGACGATGCAATCCATGATAAGGGCTATAACCTGATCGTAGGCCAAGGCCATCACAATGATGTCCGTGAGCGCCGTGCGATCGATGATCTCATTTCCTACCAATGTCGCGGCCTGATTGTCCACGCCCTAGCCTTAGATGAGCCGACCTTACGCTCCTATTTGGATACCGTGCCCTATATGGTCCTGGTCAATCGTGTGGTCAAGGGCTATGAGAGCCGTTGTCTCAACTGCGATAACTACCAGGGCGAGCGCATGGCGGTCGACGAGCTCATTGCCCACGGCCATCGTAAGATCGCCTATATCAATTCGTGCCACCCGATTCTCGACACCCAAGAGCGCCTACAGGGCTATTTTGACTCCTTGCACGCCCACAATATTGAGACTGACCCCCGCCTAGTAACCTCAGGTGAGCCATCCTTAGAAGGTGGCGCCAGTGCTGCCCACAAGCTCCTTGAGAACTTAAAGCCAGGGGTGGATTTCACCGCCGTCGCCTGCTACTCAGACGTTATGGCTGCAGGCCTCATGGGCGTATTCCATCACCACGGCATTAATATCCCCAACGATATCTCGATTACTGGCTTTGATAATCTGTTCTTAAGCCGCTGCTTGATTCCAGCTCTAACCACGGTCGACAACCCGGTCAAGCTCATCGCCGAGGAGGCTATTGCCCGCTCGCTGGCGCTCTATGAGGGCCAAGAAGTGGCAGCCCCGCACCGCATCGATGTCAGCTTGATTACGCGCGACTCGGTGCGTGACCTAACGGTCCCAGTTCATCCCGAGTTCATTCCGATCATCTAGAGCCGTGCTAGAATTAATCAGCACTCAAGCGGCTGCCCGCTTGGGTTAGCGTTGCTGGCGCCCTGCGCGCGCCCCTCACGTAACCAGCACTCAGCTAACTTGACTGGCACCTAACAGGGCTAGTGCTCAGCTAGCCTGTTGGCACCACCCCATTCTTTACTTCGGAGCAGCTATGGCCAAAATTAAACTCCATACCTCATTTGCCGAGCGCACCAAGCAAGGACGCAATACCGATCGCAAAATCAGCTGGGGTGCGGGAGTCACCGAGGGCATCAAATTTAATAAGCACCTGCTCCACTACACCTTTTGGGGCAGCTGGTGTGCTATCGGTTTACTGTGGCTCTTAGTTACCATTCTGCCGCACCGCGCCTTAGTGGGCTTGGGCACCATGATAGGCCGCCTGATGCATCGATTGTTGAAAGGCCGCCGTTACGTCGTCACGCAAAACCTCAAGCTCGCCTTTCCGCAGATGTCCGAGGCGGAGCGGACTGATTTAGAGCGCCGTATCTTTGAAAACGCCGGTATCGCCGTCTTTGAGACCGGTATGGCCTGGTTTTGGTCCGATGCACGGGTCAAGCGCCTGCTCATTATCGATGAGCAAGAACTGGCCGCTGCCAAGGCCTTAGGTGAGGCCAATACCCGCACCATCGCCTTTACCTGCCATATGGTGACCTTGGAGTTAGGCGCGCGCCTCTATGCCCTGGCGATTAAGCCGGGTATCGGCGTCTATCGCAGCTCAGATCACCCGGTCTGGGAATATATCCAGGTCAATGGCCGCCTGCGCTCCAACCTCGCCTTAATCGATCGCAAAGACGTCCGCTCGATGGTCAAGGCTGTGATGAAGGGCTACCCAATTTGGTATGCCCCAGACCAAGACTACGGCATCACCTCGTCGGTCTTTGTCCCCTTCTTTGGGGTTAAGGACACTTGTACCGTCACCGGTTTACACGACCTGGCACGCATCAAGGACGTTAAAGTCCAGCCGTTCTGGCTGATCCGCGAAAAGTCAGGCTATCGCATGCGCGTGTTAGCTCCCCTCGAGAACTTCCCAACCGACGACGCAGTAGCCGACACCGCCTTGGGCAATCGCTATGTCGAGGACATGATTAAGTCGGCCCCTGAGCAGTATCTGTGGATGCACCGCCGCTTTAAGACCGTACCTGAGGGTGAGCCCAGCCGCTATCCTGAGGTCTCATAGCGCCGCTGCGCAGTGCTATAGGTGCAAAGTGCCATAGGCGCACCTGGACGCAGGCTCCCTTGATCAATGCCACAGGCTTTTGAGCAGCGCCCCCAGTTGCAAATGGCACGCGGCCAGCTTAAGCTTTACTGCGCTGAGCTTAATGGCGCTGAGCTTAAGGAGTGTCCATGCGTGCCTTAATTTTTACCCTCCCTCTTCTGGCCTTACTAATTGGGGGTTGCGTGAGCAACCAAGCCCAATATGCGGCCCAAGTTAAAACTGTGTGGCCCCAGGACGTCGCAGGCTGTAGCTTCTTAGGTACGGTCGATACCGGCGCCCGCGCCACTATCGAAAACGCACGCTTTGACCTGCAAGTCCTGGCCGGGCGCTTGGGCGCAACCCACCTCGTGGAAAGCTATGCCTATGCGCGCCCGATCAATCGCTTATCGCGCGATATGATGGGTATCGCTCTGTCAGGGCGCGCCTATCTCTGCCCGGAAGGCGTGGGCCCTGCTAAGTCCGACCCAAAGGCTTATCAAGTCTTGCCCTATGACTTGCCGCACCCTGAGGTCAATGACGACGATCCGTTCTATCATCTCTTCTACTAAGCCTCTAGTCCATGAGCAAACCTAGATCGCCTCATTGGGTCTTGGACCAATCTCAGCACGGGACCAACTTAAACGCCCTCCTGTGGCAGGCCGTCATCGCCCAACGTGAACCCCACGTGACCCCGGCCCCTGAACCCACTGCGCCTAAGCGGCGCCCGCGCAAGGAGCATCGGCCTTCCAACTATATCCAGCAAGTGCGCGATCGCATGGCCGAGCATCCTGAGGAAGTCGAAGAGATCCGGGCTCTCTTAGAGAATAATAAGGCCGCGCCGCGCCGTAAGGAACGGGCGCAGATCCTCTTGGCGGTCCAAGATCCCAGCATCAAGGGCTGCTCGCAACTGGCCGCCGCCTTAGGCTCCAATACCCCGCGCACCGCGCGCATCATTCGCCGCTATATCCAGTCGGGCGTGGATGTGCTCTATCATGATTTGCAGCGCTCGGGGCGGCCGACCAAATTCACCCCCGACACCGTGCTCAAGCTTGAGGCACTATTGCTCTTTAGTCCGATGCAGCTCTTGCAGCACGGGCTCTTTACCTGCTTTACCCAAGCGCTCTCAGGCCGCTTCTTATGGGCCAGTAGCATTACGGCGGCGCTTTTGGGAATAGCAGGCCCGACTGTGATCACCTACTGCCGCCGTTTAGGCATTGAAGACCTCAGCGAAAACCTCGAGTTATGCCCTAACCCCGACCGTGACTACGTGGGCAATCTCCTGCGGGTCGACTTACTGCGGCAATTTGGCGCGGAGCTAGGCTGTGAGGTCTGGGTCTATGACAGCATGACCTACACCCGCGACTGCTCCTATAACCTGACCCGCGATGGTAAGGAGCGCCCCGAAAGCTCGGAGTTCATGGTATTAGTGCAGCCTGAAACGGGCAAAACTGCTGCGACCTTTGGCCATCCGGCTGCGGCTGCCGACCTCGATCGCCTGATTAGCCAGCTGTTAGAGGCACGCCCCACCGTAGCCCAACGCAGCGATGAGCTCTTTGCCCTACCTGAGCAAGTCGCCGCCATCGCTGAGCGCCATCGCACTGAGGCGGCTGCCGCCATTGCCGCTCAAGAAAAGCGGGCTGCGGCCAAGCTCGCCGCCAAGATCAAGGCCGGTAAAGCCAAATATGCCGCGCGTAAAGCAGTGGAGGCGCAAGTAGAAGAGTACTATGCACCTGAGGTCGCTCAGGCCTTAGAGCGCGCCGCCGCCGCCGAAGCTGAGGCCTTAAGCTACGAAGACCCGCTCGATGCCATGTTTAGCACCTTAAGCGAGGTGATCGCGCGCGAGCACAAGGTGCGCTACTCCGTGCCTAAATCCCAGCGCAAGCCCCTCACCCCCGAAGAGCAGGAGCTTGAAGCCCGCAAAAAGGCCGCGCGTAAGGCCGCCGCGCAAGCGCTCAAGGAAGCTGAGCTCATCAAGCAAAAGGTGCGGGCGCACGCCCAAGCAGTGGGCGAGTTAGCCGCCGAAGAGGAATATCCGGACGTCGAGGTCGAGTACACCGAGGACGCGCGCGTCGCTAAGATTAAGCCAGGCTTTATTATGCCTGAGCAAGAAGAGGTTACGGGACTGGCCGATCTTAAGCGCGAGCTAGTGATCGTGGTCGATGCCCGCGCCCCGCATGCCCACTTATGGCGTGAAGCGCGCCAGCGCTATCCCCAGCTTGAGATCGTCTTTGCCCCGCAATTGGCCTCAAGCTTAAGCCCGACCCAGCAGCTGTTCTATCGCTTAGAGAACGCGCTGATGACGCGCAATGTCTTCTATGGTCTCGATCAATTAGAGCAAAGCACCATCGGTCAAATCGCCTTTTACAACTTAGCTGAAAACTTACGGCCTTACCCGTGGCTGCTCGACCTTCTGCTCCTGATCAATCGGCGTATTTACACCCAGGTATGGGGCCAGCGCAACCTTAAGGCCTTAGATGACATCATGCTCACCTTCAATGAGGTGCACTATGACGATGCGACCCAAAACGAGCTCAAGTCCCACTCCTGGGCGACCTTTCGCCACTTGCGCAAAGTCGCCACCGCCAAGACCAAGTTCGAGTTTGAGGGCCTGGAGTTAATCAACCCGGAGGTTTGGCACGAACTGGCGGCACGCTTTACTGAGGCCTTAGCGTCAGTGGAGCCGTTAGGCCACATTGCGCTGACGCAGCGTGAGCCCATCGGTTTGAGCGTAGAGCATCCGGACCTGCTCAGTGCCCCGGCTCAAGCGGCCTATCAATCACCGCAGCAAGCCCGCGCCCTGCTCACCTTACTCAAGCTGCGCGTGCCCAATGAGCCGTACCGCCCCACCCTGCACGAGCTGTTGCATTCATAACCGCGCGCCATCAGCAGGCCTGCCGCGCTCAGTACGGAGCGCGGGGCTGGGCTCAGTAAGAAGCGCGGAGCTGGGCTCAGTAGGGAGCGCGGGGCTGGGCCAGTGTGGGCGGAGTGCATCCTAGACCGTGCTTTGCGGCAAGGCCTCGGTGCGCTTATTAGGGGTAAAGCGGGCGGCCGCTTCTTTGAAGATATCATCAAAGATGTCGCCCACTTGGTCGCACTCGACCGGGCGGTCGCTTAGGGCCACAATGCGCGGCAAGTTCGCCAGGCTCACGCGGTGATAGCACTCGCGGATCGCCAGATAGGCGTGCTGCAAGGCATCGGTGGTCGCTTGGCTTAAGATGCCCAGGCGCGCACACTCATCGAAGATACGCATATTGTCCGACCACAGCACCATGTCCGGGTGATGTGGCGCCTCCCGCAGTAACAAGTACTGGGCGATGAACTCGATATCGACCATGCCGCCGCGCCCTTGCTTTAAATCAAAGAGCTTGTCGGAGCTGCGGTCTAAGTAATTGCGCATCTTCATACGCATGGCATAGACGTCATCGCTGAGCTTAACCTCGTCGCGGGGAGTGCGCAGCACCTCATCGCGCACCCGATTAAAGCCTTCGATCACACGCTGAGAGCCTGCTACGGCACGGGCGCGTACCAAGGCCTGATGCTCCCAGGTCCAGGCGCGGTTCTTTTGATAGAGCTCATAGGCGGCCAAATCACTCATGAGCACACCTGAATCACCATCTGGGCGCAAGCGCATATCAAGGTCGTAGAGCACGCCACCGCTCATGCGCGTGGTGCAAAAATGCATAAAGCGCTGAACAAAACGCTGGTAGAACATCGCCGCTGAGACTTGGTGCGCGCCACTGCTATCCGTGCCTTCGGTCATCCCCTCATTAGCCTCACGAATGAAGACCATATCAAGGTCCGACTTATAGCCCAGCTCGATACCGCCTAATTTGCCATAGGCAATAATGGCAAAGCCTGGATCTTGCGGGTCGCGATCGTGCGGCGCACCGTATTTAGCCACGGTCTGGCGCCACGACAGCAGCGCGACCTCACGCAAGAGCG
Source organism: uncultured Anaerobiospirillum sp. (assembly GCA_944390115.1). Lineage (GTDB taxonomy): Bacteria > Pseudomonadota > Gammaproteobacteria > Enterobacterales > Succinivibrionaceae > Anaerobiospirillum. The sequence goes on along the minus strand of CALXOW010000045.1, from coordinate 11,409 downwards.
CTTCGGCCAGCCAGGTTAAGGAATCGGAGATCTTCATGAGCGGCAGGCTTTGGCTCTGGTCACTCATGGCAATGCGCAGCACCATGATCTTCTTAAACAGACGGAGCTCTTCCATCTGCTCTTCCAGATCTTCAGGGTCGATACGCAAGAGGCGCTCATTAATCCACGCCAAGTACTCCTCAGGCTTCGGCGGCTTTTGGAAGTAGCGCGGCGCAATCAGCTCATCGAGCAAGATCGGGTGCGCTGAAATCAGGGCACCGGCAAAGTCGTTGCCATCGAGCAAGGCCAGCAGCTTTTGACAAGTGCCGTCGTTTTCAGCGAGCAATTGCAGATAGGTGGTACGCAGCGCCACCTTTTCAATCAAGACCGCGACCTTCTTAAACAAGGCCGGAGCATTTTGGTAATGCGCCACCTCGCGAATGAGCTTAGGCATCAGGCGCACTAAGGTCTCACGGCCAATTGGACCTACCGGCAGGCGCGCTAAAGTGTGGTGCAGCTGAATAATGCCTTGCGCCAGCTCATAGGCATGAGTGGACTTGGCCGGGCGCGTTTGCCCCGGTTGCGGGGCAGCGGGTGCGCCCTCAGCTTTAGCCGTGGTGCTCACGCCCGCATCGACGCCCCCAAAGGCGGCCACTGACCCTACCGGCGCCGTCCCGCCCGGAGCCGCCCCTACTTGAGCTTTTGGTAGCTGAGCTTCGCTCTGCACTGGCTCAGGCTTAGGATGCGAAATCAAATGGCTGCGGCCAAAGTTACGCCCGCTGCGCTTCATGGTGCGCCAGCGGCTAAAGGAGCTCGAGTGCAGGCTAGAATTAGCATTATGGTTCGCGCCATGAAAAGCTGGGCTTGACTGTTCCTCTTTCTTCTCCTCAACCGCTTGAGGCGTCGGGCTTTGCGCGGCACTCATCCCCAGCTCGATCGGGGCTGCCCCCACTATCGTCGTCACGCTCGGGGGCAATGCCCCGACCCCACCAATGCCCCCGGTACCACCTAAGACCGAGACATTAGGGGCACTAGCGCTCCCGGCAAAGTTGGTGGCGGTGGTACCCGTGACCTCTGGCGCCTTCTCGGGTAGTCCAGGGTTGACCATCAGCGGAATTAAGACATGCTCTAATTCCTCGGCACTTAAGGTCGACTCCCACAGTTCGACATTCTCGGTGCTGTGCTCATCTTGGGTCTCAGTGTCATCGCGCATCACCGAGACAAATTCCTGGTGCACTTGAGCGCGAATGCGATCAAGCTCCTCGGTGAGCTCAGCAAAGGAACTCTTGCCCATGCTCAAGGCGACACGCAGTTGATCTTTCTCGTTATAAGGCAGGCTTTGGGTCTGCTTGTCGGCCAATTCCTGGGTGATATTCTCCAAGCGGCGCAGGTAGATGTAGCACACATCTAAGCGCTCGCACACGTCTTGGGGCAAGAGCTGGAGCTTGGTGATATTGCGCAAAGTCTTACGCAGGCTGCGCTCAACCAGCTCCGGGATGCGCCCGCCGCGCATCAGCTCGAAGACCTGCGCAATGAACTCGATTTCGCGAATACCGCCCGAGCCTAACTTGAAGTTGTCGACCAAGTTGCGGCGGCGCACTTCCGCCTCAATCATGTGCTTGAGCTTGCGCAGCGACTCGATGGCGCCGTAGTCGAGGTAGCGGCGATAAACGAATGGACGCAAGAGCTCAATGAGCTCATCGCCGTACGGCCCCCATTTGTGGTAATCACCGATAAGCTTGGCCTTAACCAAGGCATAGCGCTCCCAAGTACGCCCTTGAGTCTCGTAATAGACCGAGAGCGCATCAAAGGAGGAAACTAGAGGACCGGCGTCACCAAAAGGACGTAAGCGCAAGTCAATGCGATAGCAGAAGGAATCAGCCGTGGTCTCCGAGAGCAAATTGCTGACGCGCTGGACCACCTTGGTGAAATATTCTTGATGCGAGATATTGCGATTGCCGCCCTTAGTTTCGCCGTCGTACGGGTAGCAGCACATGAGATCAATATCTGAGGAGAAATTGAGCTCACCGCCGCCTAACTTGCCCATACCTAAAATCAACAGTGGCATCTCCATGCCATTATGATCAAAGGCGTTACCAAAGCTGGCATTAAACTCAGCGCGCACCACTTCAACCGTGTGCGTGACGATGCCTTCGGCGAGGTTAGATAAGGCGACAAAGACCTCTTCGATATCGGCGCGCCCGGTCAAATCACGCCAGGCCAGCGCCATCATGCGGGTGCGGCGCAGCACACGCAGGCGGCGCTTGAGTTCAGCTTCGGGCAGCCCAACTACAATCTCAGTATTGATCGCATCGGTGGCATCGTAGGACAGATAGCCTTGATCTAAGAAGCCCAAGCGCACCAGCTGGGCGCATTCTTCAGGGTACTGGATGATGGTCTTAGCCACAAACTCCGACACCGAGAGCACGTATAAGAGTTCTGGGCGCGCCGCAAAAACAGCAAAGTCCTCAGGGCTTGCGCGTTGTTGTAAGCGCTCCAAGTAATTGCGACCGTCGGCAAGTAAGCTCTCGGGCAATTGCGGCAAGTGCTCAGGATCAGGAAAAATGGCGTAAGGATAATCAGGCATAGCCAGCATCGCAGCCTCCTTATGAGTTAGGGCAACAAAGCTAAATTAGCCTGAAAGGCGCGCCAAAGCAAGTGCGCGGCAACAGAGCCTAAGCTCAAGCTGCACTGCTCAAGGTGCGCCACCGCGCTTGCGCTCAAGGCGTGGGGCTTAAGCTGCGCTCAAAATGTTTATGCCGCTTGCGCGCAAAGCGTTTGTGCTAAGATAGGCCCACTTTTGAGCACTCACCAAGGACAAATTTAAAGTGCGCTTCTTTTCCTTTTTCCGTGCGGGGGCAGCCCGCACTCTGTTGGGTCTGATGGCCCTGCTGGTCGGCTTGACCGTCCAAGCTGAAGAAAACGTAAGTGGTGCCGCCCAAGCAGCCACCGCTCAGGAGGCTCCAACCCCTAAGCCTGATGCCAATGGCTATTATGTCGGCGGCCCCGTCTACGTTTCCGACAAGAATAAGGTCTGGACCCGCTCGGGCCCAAGCGAGGGTTATCGCATTACCGGTGCCCGCCAGATCGGCGAGCGCATGACCTTCTTGCGCTATTCTGAAAACGGCCGCTATGCTCAGCTCCAGGTCGACGACGCCACCTTCTGGATGCCGCTTGAGACCTTGCAGCCAGATATTTGCGGCGAGCCTTTATCCAATCAGTTAAAGGCGCAACTGGCCGAACTACAAGCGCGCTATGACAATTACGACAATGAGATCATGCGCGAGCTCAAGAGCGCCCGCGATGAGCTGGCCCGTCTGACGCGTGAGAACACTGAGCTTAAGGCCAGCATCACCAACAAGGACGAGACCATCGCCGAGCTCGACGAGCTCTATCGTGACTATGCCGACCGCCTGGAGACCAAGGAATTAGACATGCAAATGCGCTGGTGGCTGCAAGGTGCCGCCATTGCGCTGGCAGGTGCCATCGCCGGTGTCATCTTCGTCTTTATTCCGCGCCCAACCCGCAAGCAAAAGCGCGAGCGCTACTAACACCAGCACGGTGCTCCTCGCCCCGGCCCGGAGCTACCGGCCCCACAGCCCAGCGCGCCAATCGCGCCCCGCAGTGGGCTCAATCATCCGCAAAGGCGCCTCAGGCGCCTTTTTCGTGCCTCAGATGCGCGTTATCCCTTGCGCTGCAACAGCGTCAGCACTTTCACCCAAAACTCAGCTTTCGTTGCGCCCGCTCCTGATGCGGCATACCACCTACTTTCATTGCGCCAAAGTGGTGAAGTTGTCGGGATCACCATCCAGCTTTTAAGCAAGCGCGGCCCCTTGGTGAAAACTGGCGCTCGATCGCCTCGGCTTGAAGTTCGGTTGGGAGCTCAGCTTGAGGCTGCGTCCTTTGTTTGCGCTTGCTCACTCTCTGTTTTAGGTTCTACGTTTTTCGGGACAAAGCGCAGCTCATAGACGCCTGTGCCGACCACGCGCTTTTGACCTTTGACCTCGGTGAGCTTGACCTCGTGGTGATAGCGCTCAGGCTTACTCCCTAAGAGTGTGATGTGGTCAAAATCGACCTTACCACGAAAGCCCACTACGCCCTCGTAGAGGTCAGCTAAAGGCTCGTAATGATAGTAGGACGAAATAGCGTCCATATCAGCCACCAACTGTGCTTGCAGCTTGGTGGTACGCTCCTTGGTCTGGTAGTCCAAGGTCCAATAAAGGACGCTCAAGCCTAATAAGCATGACGCCAGGCACAGAAAAAAGAGCTTGCAGGCCTTGCTCCAATTAAAGGAGAGCTCATAAAGCGCTTGGGCGCGCTCCTCTTCCGTTAGCATGCGCCGCCCTCCCTTGCTACCAAGGTAAGCTGAGCGGTAGTGAGCTCAGACTCAGCTGGGGTGAGCTCAGCTGGAGTATGCGCAGGCTCAGCACCGGCCTGGGTGAGCTTGGCTTCATCAGCTTGCTTTTTGGCCTGAGCTTCGATTTGCTCTAGATCTAGGCCAATATTGGCGGTCGGCTCATTGACTTGCTGGGGCACGACATTAATCAGGCGCGGGCCCTCCGAGAAGCGCAAGGTGAGCAAGGCCACGGCGCTGGTGTTAAGCTCAGTGATGTTTTGGTCCTCTAAGTAGAGCTGCAAGGCGCGCTCAAAGCCATCGTTTAAGAGCAGGGAAATTGAGCGAATACGCAGCGCCCGCTCCTCAAGCTCGGTCGACTTTTGCTCAGCGGCGAGCATATCAACCAAGGCTGCTTGATAGGTTGGGTCTTCGGCCAAGGCCGCATCAAGCTGCGCGGTAACCTCAGCTTCGATTTCGGCGTCGGACTTGCCCGTGCCTACTTGATTGATCAGCTCTTGGCGCACCGCAATGCGGGCGCGCTCGACCTCGGCCTGCTGCTCATCGTATTGCGCTAAGGCTAAATTGGCCTCGCGGTTGGTGCTCTCCAAGGCATGCTGGCGATAGCTCTCCAGATATGGGCTTAACACCTTTTGCATCGCCTTGCGCACATCAGTGGTACGCGAATTGAGGTCAATTAAGTCGCCCACGTAAGGGTAGAGCAAGGTAAAGCTGCCCTGATAGCGCTCCTGTAAATAGGAGAGCTTCACATCGAACATATAGTCGCCGATGATAAGCTGCCCAATGTCATCGCTAATCTGGTAGAGCACGGCATAGAACGGAGTGAGATTGTCATCGATGAGGCCAATCACAATCGGGGTGTTATAGGACACAGCCTCGGCAAAGGTGCCGTTTTGACTTAAGCTTTGCAGCTTGACCTCGGCTAAGATGTCCTCGGTAATAGTGCCGTCGCCATTATCCTCCGTCACCGCATAGCCATGAAGCTTAAACAAGGTGGCAAAGGCCTCACTCTTAAAGTAAGCCTGGGTAATCGCTTGATTGAAGAGAAAGAGCTCGCGGCTTTGGGCGTGACGGCCTTGGAACAGATAAGAGCTTAAGTTCTGGTAGCGCTCCTTAACTTCACTGTCGGAAATCAAAGCCTCTTCCATGGTCAAGACCGGGTGATAGCGCTCATTGAGATAGATCGCGCCAAAGAAGGCACCAAAGGCACAGGCGGCCGCGCCTAAGACCACCGCAATGCGGGCGTAAAAGGAGCCCGAGCACAGCTCTCTGAGCCAAGTCTTGGCGGTCTGCTTTAAGCCGACCTTGTTAAAGCGCACTAAGTGCGCGGCGCGCTTGACCGTAACCGCATCGACCAGGTTTTTGTTCTTTTGCGCCGCCAAGGTTAGACTCATATCGGCAATGGCGTTGATGGCGCGCGGCAGGCCCAAGCTCTTCTTCGTGATGGCGCTTAAGGCATGCTGGGTAAAGAGGGGCTCGTTGCAGCCCACTTGCTGCAAACGATAGGAGAGGTAACTGGTTACTTCCTCTTGCTTGAGCGGCGGCAGCTGCGCAAAGATCTTGATACGATTCTTGAGCATCTCATGCTCAGGCTTATCAAGATGCGCGATGAGCTCATTTTGACCCACGAGCAAGAAGTTAATCATCTTGCCTGCCTCACCTTCGATATTGAAGATGAAGCGAATCTGCTCTAAGACATCATCAGACAGGCCCTGAGCCTCATCGCAGATGACTGTGGTGATCACGCCCTGAGAGATAGAGTGCTCGAGCATCTGACGCAGCTTTAAGGTCAGGTCGGCAATGGACTCAAGCGAGGTCGCTACCACGCCTGAAGCGCGCAAGATGGTGGCAAGCAGCATATGGGGGTCAGTGCGCGGATCGTCGATCGTGATAATGCGCATGCTCTTAGGCAGCGAGCGCATCAACATGCGCACTAAAGTGGTCTTACCGGCCCCCGATGGTCCTGAGAGCACACAAATCGAGCCTGAGCGCGACAGAGCCGACATCAAAAGGCCCAGTGACTGATGCTGGGCCCCACCGACATAATAGAAGCGGTGATCGGGCAAGCCGTCAAAAGGGTAATCACTCAGACCAAAGTGCTCTAAATACATGGGCATCCTCTATCAAACCAAGCCGCCAATGCATCGGCAGCACGCTCCGCTGGTATCCTTACTTGAAGCCAGGATCCAAGCGCCTATCACTAAGCAAGACACTTGCCTTAGGAGCGCCCTGATTATAGCCCAAGTGCTCCAATCTAAGTTAGAGCTAGATCGCGCCCCTAATGACAAGGCCCGCTAATGCGGGCCTGATTGAAGGGAACGCCGACGTTGGTCGCGTTCTCAAAGCAAAGCTACAAGAGATAACGCTTGGTTGAGCAGCGCTAAGTTAAGCTGCTCTCAGTTGAGCAGCGCTTAGTTAAGCTGCCCCAGTTGAGCTGCACTTAGTTGAGCTGCCCCAGTTGAGCAGCGCTTGCAGGTTTAGAAGCGATTGCGCAAAGCACGCTCACGGGCTTTAGCCAAAGCTCGCGCCTTATTTGGGTTCATGTTGCGCATCTTCTCGACCAAGATGCGATCTTCTTGGTTTTGTGGCACAAAGTATTGGTTAGTGCCACCAAAGTCGATCGAATCATCGATCATATCGCCCATGCCCATGGCTTGCAGCCGTTGACGCTCACGCAGCATTTGCTGTTGCTGTTGTGCTTGCTGCGCTTGCATTTGCTGCTGTTGCTCCATGGCCTTCTTGCGCGCGGCCTCTTGCGCGGCCTTTTCGGCCTCAGCTTGGCGTGCCGCAGCAAGCTGAGCGTCAGACTCGCTCTTTTTAGCGGCCAGCTCGCGTTCACGGGCAGCGCGCTCTTCTTCCTCGATGCGCTTCTTGGCGTTGATCATGCCCTCTTCGAGCTCGGAGAGGTTGGTGACAATGCCACTTGGCTCCATGCCCTTAAAGACACCGGTCTTAGAGCGATTGACGTAGGCGGTCAGCCAGTGCAGACGCGTGGCCGGAATAATGTCTTGGAAGTAGTCGGCTGAGACGTGGAAGTGGTCGGCTGTTCTGAGCTTAAACTTATCGACCGCTGCCTTAAAGAACTCAAGGTGCGGCTTATAGCAGCGCACCTCATCGGCGACAATGATGTTCTTATCGTTGAACAGACCATCTAAGTGCTCAAACTGCTTCTCGACTAAGGACAAGCTGCTATTGGCCATCAGATAGAGCTCGTAGCCCTTATCCTTTAAGTTATGTAAGGCTGGGAGCACATCAGGGTGCGGCTTGATGTCATAGTGCAAGAGGTAGAGCTCATCGACATTGGCCGAGAACACCTTGGTGTTGAACTCCATGTCGAGGTACTTCATGGCGTTTTCGAGTACGTCACGATAGGACATGTAGCTCAGCGCATACATCATGCGCTCTAGGTACATGGCAAAGAAACGCTCGGTGAGCTCAGGATTGATATTGTTCTCACGGCCTACTTGGCCCACAAAGTGAGGGATGAGCTGGTAGTTGAGCAAAGTACCGTAGAAGTCAAAGGTCAAGGCACGACGGTCGTGACCAAAGTACGGCTCCTTACGAGCCTCTTCTTCGGCAGGTTTGGCGTTAATCGCCTTGGAAACTTGATTAACGATTTTGGCGGCAATCGACGGCATAGGCCCTCTCCTTAATTTCTAGACAAGGAGCAATAGCAGCAGGGCCCAAGCCCAAGCACCTTCGTTCCTCTCCTGGATTGATACTGCTTGCAAATTACGTGCACCCGGCACTTGCATATACCTATTTAACGGCACGTGATGGTTAATTGTACATCACTAAAAATGCGGGCAATGCCCAGCATTATCATGACTAGCTCACACATAGAGGGTGTCTATGCCTATGGCAGCACACTTTGCAGCATATGGGTCTATTATCCTAGTTCCAACAGGGGCCGGGCGATTTCATCACAAATTAGTGACAAGGCGCACAAAATCGCATTTGGATACCAAAAGTTCATAACCAAAAGCGGCGGCCACCCCCCCAAATCAGCGTGACCACGCTCAAACTAACGACACCAAAATGATGCAACAAAACCGAGGACCAACCGGCAGCAATGGCACAGCGCCCAGCAGCACCCAGGGCCAATTGGTATCAAGGAGAAGATTGAGGGCAAGCCCAGACCAAAGGAGAGAGGCTGAGCGGTGCCAGGAGAGGATCTGGGGTTCAGGAGTGGGCTTTGGGGCGTGAGCTGGCCCAGAAACAAAGAAAGCGAACTTCCTTGCGGAGGTTCGCTCTCTTAGTAGCTTTTAGGCAGTCCTAAGCTAGGCTTAGGACCTGTCTAACACAGCTCAGTCGAAATGACAACGTAAGACTAGTAGAGTCTAGTACGACGTGCATTCTCGCGGGCTAACTTCTTAGCGTGACGCTTGATTGCAGAGGCCTTAGCGCGCTTACGAACGGTAGTTGGCTTCTCGTAGAACTCACGAGCTCTAACATCGGCCAAGATACCGGCCTTCTCGCAGGAACGCTTGAAACGGCGTAAGGCTACATCGAATGGCTCATTCTCACGTACTCTGATGACTGGCATGTGTAAAACCACCTTCCTTATAAATTGCAGAAAAATTGCGATCCACCATGGATCTCAATAACACCAGAATCACTAAGAGAAACTGGAGACTAAAAAATTGTGCGCCAATTCTACCACACAGGCCCCTAATGTAAAGCGTCAGATCTAAAAAAGCCGTGTCCTGGGGCTGGGCGCGCCGAGCGTAATTTGGGAGTTCAGCCACACTTTTCTTAAAGTAGGTATCCAACCGCATTCCTGCGTATCAACGCTGCTTTTTAGCGCTCAACATGGTAAAATCTTGCTTTCGGGCACAAGTTCATAGCTGCTTTCACAGCTGCTGTCAGAGTGGCTTTCCGTTGGTCCGATTCCGTAATTTCGCTCAGGCAAGGTGGTGGTATATGCTGATTTTGGGAATTGAGAGCTCATGCGATGAGACCGGCGTGGCTCTCTATGATGCTGACAAAGGCCAGCTTCTTACCCATGCCCTGCACACGCAAATTCCCATTCACGCTGAGTACGGCGGCGTCGTCCCAGAGCTGGCCAGCCGCGATCACGTCAAGCGCGTCATTCCCTTAGTGCGCAAGGTGCTTGCTGACGCCCACTACACCCTGCACGATTTATCAGCCGTGGCCTATACCGCAGGCCCAGGCCTGATTGGCGCCCTGCTCGTCGGTGCCATGTCGGCCCGTGCTCTGGCTTATGCTCTCAATATTCCAGCGGTGCCAGTCCATCATATGGAAGGCCACTTATTGGCCCCGATGCTTGAGGATAATCCGCCGCAATTTCCCTTTGTCGCCTTACTGGTCTCAGGCGGCCATACGATGCTGATTAAGGTCGAGCGTCCGGGCCAATATGAAATCTTAGGTGAGTCGGTCGATGACGCCGCAGGCGAGGCCTTTGATAAGACCGCTAAGCTCTTAGACCTGCCGTACCCTGGTGGCCCGAAGCTTGAGGAGCTGGCCCATGGGGGTGATAGCGCCGCCTATCATTTCCCACGGCCGATGATCGATCGTCCTAACTGCGACTTTTCCTTTGCCGGACTCAAGACAGCGGTGTTAAATGCGGTCCACCAAAGCTCCGATCTTGAGCATGATAAGGCCAACATCGCGCACTGCTTCCAAGATGCGGTGGCCGAGACCTTGGTCGCTAAGTGCAAACGCGCTCTTGATGAGTGCCATATGAACCGCTTAGTGGTCGCAGGCGGCGTCAGCGCCAATAGCGCGCTGCGCGATAGTCTCACCGCTTTAATGAAGAAGCGTCACGGTTCAGTTTTCTTTGCCCGGCGCGAGTTCTGCACCGATAATGGTGCCATGATTGCGCTGGCCGGAGCCTTACGCTTTAAGGCAGGCTCCGGTGAGTCAGCTGCCGTCGGTGGGGTCACGGTACATCCGCGCTGGCCTTTATCCGACTTAAGCCCGCTCTAAGAGAAAGGAGGCCATATGGATCAAATCGTGATAGAAGGCCTGAAGGTCAATGCCATCATCGGCATCTACCCTCATGAGCGGCAATTTGAGCAGCCCTTAGTGCTCGATATCATTATGGAGCACGACCTGCACCCTTGTGCCGCCTCAGGCGACCTCAATTTATCGATTAACTATGCCCAAGTTGCAAGCGACGTCAGCGCTTTAGTGCGTGAGCTCAAGTGCGAGCTGCTTGAGACCTTGGCCGAACAGGTTTGCAAATTCATTTTGCACCAATTCCAGCCTCGTGCTGTCACCTTAAAGATCGTCAAGACCCATGCGGTGCTTAATACCAGCGGGGTAGGCGTTCAAATCCGTAGAACTCAACAGGATTTCCAAGAGGACTAATGTCATGAGCACCCAAGTCTATCTAGGTATTGGCTCCAACCTCAATCGTGATCAAGCTATCTTGTTTGCTTTAGAGAAGCTGCGTCCTCTCTTGGCCGACTTTAAGGTCTCGCCAGTGTACGAATCCAAGCCGGTTCGTGAGGCTGAGCCTGACTTCTTAAACTTAGTGGTAGGCGGTACCACCGAGCAGAGCTTTGAAGAGCTCTACCAGAGCTTAAAGCAGATCGAAGCGCAAGCTGGCTGCGAGCTCATGATGCACAACTCGACCAACTTCGGCTTAAAGCATCGCCTCGACATTGACATCCTGATCTACGGCCAGGAAGTACGTACCGAGCCATGCAAGGTACCACGCCACGATATCCAGGACTATCCTTTTGTCACCATCCCATTAAATGACATTGCCCCTGAGTTAGTCCACCCAATCTTAGGTTTAACCGTAGGCGAGCTTTACGAGCAGATGCTGCCGCACATCCCAGAGAAGCGTCAGGTCAAGAAGGTCGACTTCGACTTCAATCGCCCAGCTCCTGACTGGCACGAGCAGGCCTAAGCTCACTCCATAAGCTAAGGGTCCGCTCCTGACACCAAGAGCGCGCCCTACTAAAAACGGCCATGATTTTCATGGCCGTTTTAGGGAGCTGTTATAAATTAATTGACGCATCAAAATAATGCAAATTTGGGCTAGCTTTTGGAGGCTAACCATCTACGCTTAGATTTGCACTATTAGATATCGACACCAGCATGTG
>CALXOW010000044.1 GCA_944390115.1 uncultured Anaerobiospirillum sp. | reverse complement strand
CTTGTATCTAGATGTTGCATCTATTGCATGTATCTAGTGCATTTGTCATCGCTATCTCTTAAACTTATGGCTATGGCGTCGAGATGATTTTTCTCGATACATAACAGTTGATGGCAAGAAGTCATCTGGTTTAGCTTTGTTTAATAACTTTTCGCTTGGTATTAAAACAGCACGTGATGCTTGGGCTTATAATTCTAGCAAGAAAGTTGTTGAAAACAGTATAAAATTATGCATTGCAACATTTAACAGCCAAGTTGTTGAATATATTCAGAACCGATCAGATTTTGTCTTTTGTGAAGATAAAACAAAAATTCAATGGGCTGGTAAAAAGAACAAGTTATTGAAAGGTGAGTTTGTAGATAAATTTAAACCTGAGCTTATTGTTGACTCTATCTATCGTCCTTTTGTTAAACAATTTCTTTATAATGATAAAGAGTGGATTGATGGCGTTTATCAAATGCCAAATATCTTTCCTGTTGATTTGTTGGATAATTTAGTGATTGCTGTTTCTAATAAATCAAATGGGTTTTCTTGTTTGATGAGTTCTAGGCTTATTTGTTATGACTGCCTTGATAAGTGTCAATGCTTCCCACGCTACCTTTTCCGCAAGGTCGCCTCTGACTCCGCAAAGGACTCAGGCGGGCTGATGGCTGGTCTTGAGTTTGACTCAGAGCCACAAGGTCAGATCATTAACGGTTACGAGCGGGTGGATGCGATTCGACCTGAGGCGGTCGAGCACTTCAAGGCTGCCTATCCGGAGGAAGCTGCGGCAATCGATGTTGATGCGGTCTTCTATTACATCTACGGCATTCTGCACAGCCCGGACTATCGCGCAACCTACGCTAACAACCTGCAAAAGGAGCTGCCGCGCATTCCTCGTGTGTCCACTTACGCCGAGTTTAAGGTTTTTGAGGATGCAGGGCGGAAGCTGGCTAAGCTTCATGTCGGGTATGAGTCGGTTGAGCCTTACTCTGGCTGCACCTTTAGCTACGCTAAGGGCGTAAGCTCGGATAACATGGACTATCGGGTCGAAAAGCTCAAGTACGGCAAGAATCCAGGCAAAAAGGGCAATGCCGCTAAGGATAAGACCGTAATCGTGTTCAACGACCAGCTAACCATCCGCAACATCCCAATTGAAACCCAGGAGTACGTGGTCAATAAGAAGTCGGCTCTTGACTGGATTGTGGAGCGCTGTGGTGTCTCGGTCGACAAGGCCTCGCACATAATCAATGACTACAACGATTACGCAGCGGAGATGGGCGATGAACGCTACATCCTCAACCTCATCTTGCGCGTGATTACGGTATCGCTCGAGACGGTTAAGATCGTCAAGAGCTTGCCTCCTCTCACCATTCATAAGCTTGATCAATAAGGCGCAACTTAAAGCGCTTTAGCTTCAAGCTTCAAAAGGCAGCAGGGCTTCAGCTCCGCTGCCTTTTTGATGGATGTAAGTCCAAGCGCGCTTGAGCCTTTATCCTCTCCAAGGCTTTGCCGTGCCCAGCACAAAGGCCCACCCCTCAATCTATCTGCTTCATCCAATCTTTTGCAGCTATCTGGGGTAGGTGGTGACGCAAGCTTTGCCTTATTTATGGGAAAGGATTGGTTTATGGGTTTGCGTTAATCGTGCTAGGCCGCATGGAGCGGGCGCTGTTGGTTGTGACTAGGGTGTGACTGGGCTGTGATGGGGCTGAATGGGCCATTGTGGGGAATTTTGTGAGCAAAATCATGAATGGCTCAAACTTTTGCGCAAAAGACATTGCAGTGATTAGTTGGTGGGCCATAATGATAGGGAGTGGATATCTCTAAGATTAGAGTAAGGGGGAGATATGTCCTATAAAGTGTTAGTGCTCTTAAAGCCAACCGAAGAGCAGCCTGCTCTGGAACGTGTAGCTGAGTTCGCGCGCTTCTTGCCAGAGCTTGAGGTCGTAGTGTGCCGCGTCGTCAGCGATTACAGCGATGACCAAATCTCTGCTTTAAAAGAGCGCTATGATCGCGAGATCTCTTCCTTAATGAAGCGCTACCCAAGCATTGAGCATTTCGAGACTTATATTACCTTCTCTAAGGATGTGCCTGAGGCCTTCTGCAATTACGCTAAGCTCAAGTCTAAGTCCATCAGTATGGCTGTAATATCGGCCAATAAGCGCAATACCTTGCGCGATATCTTCGTGTCGCCGCTTGATTCGCAGATCATGAGCAAGATCAATGTGCCGGTCTTGGTGGTCAAGGATGCCAACGCACCACAGCACTTGAGCCGCGCTATTGTGCTGGCCATCGACTTTGAGGAAAGCGAGCACGATAAGATGGTCGATGAGGTTCTCGTGGCCTCGGCTCAGGCCTTTGCCGAGCACTTCAACGGCGAAGTTCACGTCTTAAATTGCGTCCCACCAATTCATCGTGGCTTGATGTCGGGTAAGACCACCGCCTCGATGATCTTGGGCAACGAAAAGCCGCTGACCCGTACCGATGTCCATGCACGTGACTTGGTGGCCTTTGCCGAGAAACATGACATCCCAGCAACCCACTGCCATATCGCTGAAGGCCGCGTCGACGAGATGGTACCAAAGGTTTGCTCCAAGCTTGAGGCCCGTATGGTCTGCATGGGCATGTCCTCCAAGGACGGTGTCTTAAGCGCGATCGACCAGAGCGCCAGCGAGCTGGTGTTAGAGCAGATTAAGGGCGATATCTTCATCGTCAATCGCAATATTAATATCGATGACTTAAAGGCTCAGCAAGAAAGCTAAATTTGAGCGCCTGATTAGGCCCTAAGATTGCTTAGGTTCTTTTAGATTGATTCATTTCTGCCGTGGCACCCTAAAACGCTGCGGCAGTCTTGTTTTTACCCCTGCATTTCCTTGAAATTTTGACAGTTTTAGCGGCGAGCTAATGTGAGTGCTTGCTAATAAACGGCATAAATATCAGGTTTCTTTGGTTTGTTAACGGCAAATAATGCCTTAGAAAAATTGTCAACATCCTGTCAAATTTTGACAGGAATTACCCTAATTTCTTTTGCCGATTTTGAGTGCGACTTTTAGCGCAAGAATCTGATATTTATGATGTTTATGCGATAAGCCTTTCTTTGAGGAAGTTAGGCTTACGGCGGACTGTGGTGGTTCGCTTTGTTTCTTTTTGCTTGTGGTGGAGATTTTATGGCGGTAACGATCCGTCAGTTTGAGTGGGGGCGGGACTTATGGCCTGCCGTAGACCTGGTTTATAAGGTGTGGTTTGCTGACTCCAAAAGCGCCTTGGTCGGGCGCCTGAGTGCCTGCAATTTCCTCGTGCACTACCTGCGGCAAGGCACGACGCTTAAGGTCGCCTGTGAGGGCGATACCATGCTGGGCATTATGTCCTATGACAATAAGCGTGATGCTAAGGTGCTCAGCCGTCCGTGGTGGGTTAAGGCCCAAGCTGCGTGCTTGGAGTACGGTTGCAAGGCCTTGATGTACTTTTTGCCTAATAGCGCGGTGCCACGCCTGTTCAATGAGAAGTTCTTTGTTAACTACCAGCGCATGCGTGCCTTAGTCAGTGACCCGAAGTCGCCCGAGCTCTTGTTGCTCTTGGTGGGTGAGTCAGCCCAAGGCAAGGGCGTCGGACGCCAAATGATGGTGGCCGCTGAGGATGACTTGCGCGCTCAGGGCTTTAGCTCGTACTACCTCTTAACCGATAGCAGCTGCAATTGGTTCTTTTACGAGCGCATGGGCATGACTAAGGCCTTAGATGTGGCGATGAACTTCGGTATCCCACATGTTAAGGGTTATGAGCATTACCTCAACATGTATTTGCGGGCGCTGATTTACACCCGCATGCTGTAAACCCGCGCGCTCTTTAAGAAAAACGGCTGCCTGAGGCAGCCGTTCTTCTTCGGGGCTAAAGTCCCGTGTTTTAAGGACTCAGCTCCGTGCTTGCTGGGTCAAAGCCCCGTGTTTTCAGGTTCAAGCCCCGTGCTTTCAGGTCTCAGCCCGTTGGGGCTGAGGGCCCGTGCTTGCTGGGCTAAGCCAGTGTTCGGTTAGACGTTGAAGAGGAACTCGAACAGGTCGCCGTCCTGGACGATGTAGTCCTTGCCCTCAGAGCGTAGCTTGCCTGCTTCCTTGGCGCCTGCCTCGCCGTTGTAGGCGACGAAGTCGTCATAGGAGATGGTCTGGGCACGAATGAAACCACGCTCGAAGTCCGAGTGGATGCGACCGGCGGCTTGTGGGGCGGTAGCACCGATCTTCACGGTCCAAGCACGTACTTCCTTTGGACCTGCGGTGAAGAAGGTTTGCAGACCTAAGAGCTGGTAACCGGCGCGAATCACGCGGTTTAAGCCCGGCTCGGTCAAGCCTAAGCTCTCCATGAACTCGGCACGATCCGCCTCTTCCATCGTGGCTAACTCCGCCTCAATTGCGGCCGATACTGGCACTACGATGCTCTTCTCGTTCTTGGCGTACTCGGTTAAGGCGTCTAAGTAAGGATTGTTGCTAAAACCATCCTCAGAGACGTTGGCGATGTACATCATCGGCTTTAAGGTCAGGAAGTTGAAGTTGCGCATGGCAACTAAATCTTCCTTGGTGAAGTCGACCGCACGTAACATCTTGCCTTGCTCTAAGGCTGGAACCGCCTTCTCTAAAGCTAAGACTTGAGCTAAGGCCTCCTTGTCGCCGCCGGTGCGGGCGCGCTTGTCGAGGCGAGCTAAGGCCTTGCTCGCGACATCTAAGTCGGCAATGGCCAGCTCGGTGTTGATGACATCGGCGTCGCTGACTGGATCGACCTTGCCGTTGACGTGGATGACGTTGGGATCATCAAAGCAGCGCACTACGTGGGCAATCGCGTCGGTGTCGCGGATATTGGCTAAGAACTGGTTGCCTAAACCTTCACCTTGCGAGGCACCCTTCACTAAACCTGCAATGTCCACGAACTCCATCGCGGTTGGGACAATCTTCTGCGGCTTTACGATCTCGGCGATCTTGTCTAAGCGTGGATCTGGCACTGGGACGATACCAGTGTTCGGCTCGATGGTGCAGAATGGAAAGTTTTCAGCGGCAATGCCAGCCTTGGTCAGGGCGTTAAATAAAGTGGACTTGCCAACATTTGGCAGGCCTACGATACCGCAGTTAAAACCCATGTCTAAACTCCGAATTGTTGAGGCTTGAAGCCGTTGATGGCACTAGTGGCCTTGGCAATGCCTTGAGTGAAAATAAGTCCGACGTTGCGCGCGGCAGCATCTAACGCTTCCTCGATTAAGGAGCGGTCGGTTGGGCTTGGGCGACCTAATACCCAGCTGTAGGTGTCAGGGCCTTTGCCGATGCCAATGCGCAGGCGATAGTAATTCTGGCTGCCGCCTAAGTGCGCGGTGATTGATTTTAAGCCGTTATGACCGGCTAAGCCACCACCAAATTTAAGCTTGATGGCGCCGGGATTGAGATCTAACTCGTCGTGCAACACCAAGATTTGCTCCGGGGCAATCTTGTAGAAGTTGCACAGAGCGCCCACCGCGCGGCCTGACTCATTCATAAAGGTGGTCGGAAAGAGCAAGAAGACCTCGTGGCCTTCGATGTTGCCCTTGCCCATCACCCCTGAGAACTTGCTTTGCGGGGTCAGGTCGATGCGATAGTGGTCGGCAATGAGCTCGAGCAGGTCGCAGCCCATATTATGGCGGGTGTGGGCATACTTGGCGCCGACGTTGCCCAGTCCCACAATTAATCTGATATCAGCGGTATCGGCCATAAGCGTGGTTATTGTTGGTTGGTTAATGGGGTCACTCCGTCAAGCTCACTTTTCGGGAGCTGGGCGAGAGCTTGGGCTACCGTCAGCCCGGTGTCTTGAAATTTAAGCTCGGGACCTAGGTCATGCATAGGCACTAAGACAAAGGCGCGCTCTTGAGCCCGAGGATGCGGAATGGTCAGTTGCTCATCGTTGAGTTGCGTGTCCTCAGCCCAGATGAGATCTAAGTCCAAGGTGCGCGGCCCATTCTTGAACAAGCGCTTGCGCCCAAAGTCGAGCTCGATTTGCGCAAGCTTACGGTAGAGCTCATGGAGCTCTAGGCTCGTGTCGACCAAGATGGCCGAGTTCACAAAGTCGGGCTGATCGG
The DNA here is from genome assembly GCA_944390115.1 of uncultured Anaerobiospirillum sp. Classification (GTDB taxonomy): domain Bacteria; phylum Pseudomonadota; class Gammaproteobacteria; order Enterobacterales; family Succinivibrionaceae; genus Anaerobiospirillum. The sequence continues at coordinate 20,895 of CALXOW010000044.1, read as the reverse complement.
CATAGCCCCACGGCTTGGTGCGATAGAGCGGCGCTTGTTTTAAGAGCCTGACTTGCTCAAGCTGCTCGATTGTTTTAGTGGCTTGGGCTAGCGTGTTGCTGCTCTCACCTAAGTTCGAGCCTAGGGCGATGACAACTTGCATGTTCTGCCTCATAACATGACAAAGCCAAAGCACTGCTCACGCACGCGCTTTGGCTTGGCCTGGGGTTAAGCCTTAGTTGGTATTAAGGCTCTAAGTTCATGGCACGGCGCCAGTCACGGGCCTTGTTCATGCGCTCTTGACGGTCAGCGTGAGTCTCGTTGAAGTTCTCAAAGCTGCCCGCCTCAGCACGGCCACTCCGGCGCTCGCTGCGCTCACCGCGCTTGTAGTCGCTGCGGGAATTGCTGCTGCGACGATTGTTGCGACCACCACGCTCAAAGCGGCTGCCGCGCTCTTCGTTGCTCTTGCGACGGCGCTCGGCGTCAGCCTTGCACTGATCGTAGTAAGGCTGCCAGAACTCGACGCGCGATTGTAAGTTCGGGTCGAAGTGAGCACGCAGCTTGAACAAGTCAAAGGCAGCACGGAAGGCGTGGTAGGAGGTGGTCTCCTTGACGTACTTCTCTGGATCCTTGGACTCGAGCAAGAATTGCAGACGCCACAATAAGGCGATCGAGCGGATGATGTTCTCAGGCATGGCCGTGATGCGGTACTGCATAATCACGACTTGAGCGGCCAAGAACGAAATCAAGCTCTTGTAGTTGATGTTGTTGGCGCTGAACATCAAGTCATCGCGAATCTCGTAGAAGGCCCAGATGAACTCATTCCACAAGATAATGGAGTACAGGAAGTGCGGCTTATTGCACTTGCCTTCGGCAAAGCGCTGGTCGGTGCTCTCAAAGGCGTAGTTTAAGAAATCGCGGCAGGTGCTCGAATTTAAGAGCATCGGCGAGATCGTGAAGAGCTGGTCAAACAGATTTAAGGCGGTTAAGACCTTAAAGCTGGCTTGGGCGTGGCCCGTTAAGAACAGCTTGTTGACCTCATCGTACATACGAGCAGGCGAGACCGAGCGTAAGAATGGGGCGCATGGCGCGATTTGCTCTAAGGTGCGCTTGCTGAGCTTAAAGCCGAGCTTGGCGCTAAAACGAGCCGCGCGCAGAATGCGTACTGGATCCTCGCGGTAGCGGGTCTCAGGATCGCCGATGATATCGATGACGCCTTGGGTTAGGTCGTAGAGACCACCGTGGAAATCAATGAGCTCACCGGTTTGGATGTCGAGGTAGATCGCGTTGATCGTGAAGTCACGACGCAGGGCATCTTCCTCTAAGCTGGTGCCGTAGCTGTTATCTCGGACCAGCATGCCGTCGCGATTGACTTGCACCTCAAAGCGCTTGCCCTCGCGCGAAATCGCGGCATCTTCTACTTGCAACATCTGAGAGTTACCGCCACGGAAGGTGGTCACCTCAATGGTGTCATTGTTGGAGTAGATGATGTGAACGATCTTAAAGCGCTTACCGATAATGCGGGCATTGTTGAACAAGCGACGTACTTGCTCCGGAGTTGCATTGGTCGAGACGTCGAAGTCCTTAGGCGTCTTGCCTAAGAGCAGGTCACGCACACCGCCGCCCACTAAGTAGGCTTCAAAGCCTGCTTGCTTTAAGCGCTTGATCACCTTGATGGCGAACTTGGAAATTTGGTCAGTCGGGAGCTGGTGCTGCTTAGCGCTTAAGACCAGCTTCTTTTGGCCGTACTTGACCACCTGAGCTTTGTTGTTTTTTAGCAGGTCGCTCAGACCAGGGAGTAAAGCAGAAATTTTTGTGTACCTCTGTCTGTACCCAAAACACTGGCTCTCCTAATATTTTACTCCGAATGCTCTTTTCTTGACTTCCGTTGATTCCACCGTAACCGTTTGTGAGCATCTGACAAGGTTTAACTAAAGGGCTTAAAGCTCGTAAAGCTAGGGCGCTGAGCACTAAAAGCTAGAGCACTGAGCACTAAAGCTAGAGCTGTGCGCTTTCTTTAGCACGGGAGGATAGGGCAGTCCGAGTAAAATATCAGGCGAACCGACGAGCAGCCAAGATTAAGTCAGGGAGCCACTTTGGAGCTTGGTAGCACGCGCACCGTGATTATGCCGTGCCTGAAGACAAAGTTGGTGTAACTTAGCCTAAGTAGAGTACTTAACTGTAAACAGCTGGCCGCTATTTTTTGCGGGGGCTAGCACGCAAGCGTACTTGGTGCCACCATAGCAAAAACATGCCGCATTATAGCATAAGGGCTTGGCGGGGCATGGTTTGAGGATCGAAGCGCGTCACCGCTTGGTGCAGTAAGGCAGTAAGCAGCTCGGCCTCTTTGGTGCTCGGTTGTGGGGCCACGCAGTGGGGCTCGGTGCGGTAGGCGCTCAGGCGCTCGTGCACTAAGGTCACCATGCTGGGGTCGGTTTGTACTTGCAACAGGTGCAAGCACAGCTTGAGTGCCTCGTAGGGGGTGAGCAAGTCTAACAGGGCCGGAGCGTGGTTTTGCTTGGAGAATTTGTGGCCGGTGCTCTCTTCTAAGACCAGCGGTAAATGGCAAAAGGTCGGGGCACGGTAGCCTAAGAGGTCGTAGAGCGCCAGCTGCAAAAAGGTAGCGCTGAGCATATCGGCGCCGCGCACCACCTCAGTGATACCTTGGCGGTGGTCATCGACTACGACCGCTAAGTTGTAGGCAATGATGTCATCGGAGCGCTTGAGCACTAAGTTGGGGTTGAGCTCGTGACTGTAATCAGCTTGCTTGATTAGGCCAAAATTGCCATCGTTAAAGTAGGGGTGAGCTGCGAGGGCTTGAGTTAAGTCCACTCGAATCGCTTGGTGCTCAGCTGGGGCAAGGTGCAAGTCCTGGCAGGGGCAAGGCCGCTCTTTTAACAGCGCGCGGGTGCAATTGCAGCGATAGGCTTGGGGCAGGGCGTTAATGGTCTTGAGGTACGCTGGCTCGTGCTCACTTTGAATCCGGACGGGCTCTTCCGAGCTAAGACCAAGCCTTGTGATTTCCTCGAGCATGATCGGGGTATTAGCCTTGGGGCAGCGCGGCCGATCTAAGTCCTCGATACGCAGTAAAAAGGTGCCGCCTTGAGCCTTGGCCTTGAGGTAGGAGCCATAGGCAATGAGGGCACTGCCTAAATGCAGGCGCCCACTGGGTGAGGGGGCAAAACGCCCTCGATAGTCCGACATGAGTGACCTTTACAAAAACAGCAAGGCGACGGAGCCGAGCCTGAGGCTTTGTGCCTTAAGCTGAGCGCCGTCGCCTTGGTCAATCAAGACAGGTCTTGTGGCAAGAGTGCGCTTGCTCTCTTATTAAGACCTAACTTGTTAGTTAGTCGCCTAACTGCTTTTCCTTGATCTCAGCTAAGGACTTGCAGTCGACGCATAAATCAGCGGTAGGACGGGCCTCCAAACGCTTGATGCCGATCTCAACGCCGCATTGCTCGCAATAGCCGAAGTCGTCGTTATCGAGCTTTTGCAGGGTCTTCTCGATCTTCTTAATGAGCTTACGCTCGCGGTCACGGGCGCGCAGCTCTAAGGCAAACTCTTCTTCTTGGGAAGCGCGATCGACTGGATCTGGGAAGTTGGCGGCCTCACTCTTCATGTGACCTACCGTGCGATCAACTTCCGAGCGTAATTGATCACGCCAAGCCGTGAGGATCTTACGGAAGTGCTCTTTTTGAGCATCATTCATGTACTCCTCGCCTGGCTTCTCTTGGTACGGCTGAACGCCTGCGATGGCTAAAGGGCCCATCGACTCTAAATTCTCATGGGTGGTATTGCTCATCTGTCCTCGGCTTGCTGGTTACAGCAGCAGCCGCCTCCTGTTTGCATGATTCCAAGCTATAAAAAATCTAGTTGAGGTGAGCAGGATTTTCTTATAGCTACGATGCTGGGTTGCCCCAGCAAGTGAAACCGGTTTGATGAAGCCTAAGTTCCAGCCTACGCTAAAGCCTATGCTAAAGCCTAAGCTGAAGCCTAAACCTCATCCTTTGTTCTTTTTGAGCTGCACGTCACGCGTTCAGGCAGAGCCCAATCGGTCAGTCAGTCTAGGTGCAAGCAAAAAAGTTAATCCCTATTTTTGAGGCACGCATTATCCTGAAAACTTATATGCGACGCAAGCTTCACATCATGATGGTGTGAGAGATCTAGCTTTTTCCAAGATCAAGATCGGCCTTATGTCGCAAAACTTACAAAAAGTTTGAGCCGAAACCGGCTCTCTTTGCTTGGGAGTGCGCGTGCTCATAGTACCAACACCGGATCGTGAACTAATGGACTTGGTGCAGCTGCCCTTAATTTGAGCTAAGCGACCCTTGCTATAATGGGCCCTCATAATAGGCAAGCTGTGTCCTAAGCGCTCCTGAGTTCAAGAAAAGCCGATCATAGCTACCATTTGTTAAGATTCTGTAAGCCCTGGGATTAGGTATGCACAATTCGCATGACGATAAGTCCGCTAACTCGCTAAGTGAGCGCCGAGAACCAACTTTTGGCGCACTCAATGAGCACCCTAATACCAGTGGCAGCACAGGTCAGGTCTCAGGCAATGGTGTAGGTCATTTTTCGGCGATCGATGACTTTGACCCCTTGCACCCTAATAAGCCGGGGCCAGCGGTGCCACCAATGCCGCGCTTTGACGCACACCAAGAGCCTGCTCAGTCCGGCACTGCCAGCGCTGCCCCGCAACCTCCTCAATCTCAGGTGCCGCCCCCAGCCCAGGCGCAAGCTGCCATAGACTCGGCCGCGTCCCAGCAAGGGGCCGAACTTCACCTTAATGCCGCAGCCCAGCAGTCAGCGCGCGCAGCCCAGCCTAACCACGCGCAAGCTGCGGCCCAACCCGACGCTACCTCGGCGCAATCAGGTGCGCACGTGGGGCGTGCAGCTCAGCCTGACAATGCTGCAACGCAAGCTGGAGCGCCTGCTACCACGCCTGCGGCTGGTCTTACAGGGCAGCCTGACCGCGCTGCGGCCTCAGCTAGTGCGGCCTCCGCTGCTAGTGCTCAGGCTGAGGAGCAGTCCACGTCTGCTGTGGAGGCATCTGCCAATCAGGGGGCGAGTGCTCAGGATAAGGGCGCAGATTTTGCGCCGGATGCTGATACCTCTGCTGACAGTGCTGCTGATTCTGGCGCTGGTAGTCAGGAGGAGCCTGAGGGTAATTTCTTGTATCGCTGGCGCGAGCAGTACCGCGCGCGCAAGGCGGCGCTCGCTCAGGAAAAGGCTGACCGTAAGGCCGGGCTCTTGCCTAAGCGCACCCTGTGGCAAAAGATTGTTTACGGCACCAAGTACTTCACCGCGCTGATGCTCAAGCTGACAATCGTGGGCTTGGGCTTTGCCGGTTTGCTCTTTATCTACTTTGACGCGGTGGTGGTCGACGATTATGAAATCGATGATAGGTGGGTGCTGCCAGCTGTGGTCTATTCGCGCCCGCTGGAGCTCTATCCTGATCAGCGTCTGTCTTTAGACCAGATGGTGTATGAGCTCAATCTCTTGCAGTACCGCGAGGTCTCAAGCCCACGCAAATCAGGTGAGTACGCCTTAAATCGCGATAACGGCCGCATTGTTTTGATTAAGCGCCCGTTTAGCTTCCCTGATGGCGACGAGCCTAAGATGTCGGTGTTAGTGGAGTTTGAGGATAAGCGCGTCAAGCGCATTGTCAATGCCGACACTATGCAGGATCTGGCCTATATGCGCATGGATCCGGTGTTGCTTGACCGCATCAACCGTATTAACCCGGCCGAAGACCGCATCTTTATTACCTTAGATGAGGTGCCTGAGGAGCTTATCACCACCTTGATTGAGGTGGAGGATCGCGCCTACTTCCAGCACTTTGGTATCAACCCGATCGCGATCGGCCGTGCCTTTGTTAAGAATTTCCTGGCCGGGCGCGTGGTCGAGGGTGGCAGTACCATTACTCAGCAGCTGGTTAAAAACTACTTCTTTACCAACGAGCGCAGCTACGAGCGTAAGCTCAAAGAGATCTTTATGGCGATCTCGATGAACCACCGCTACAGCAAGGAGCAGGTGCTCGAGGCCTATATGAACGAAATCTATTTAGGCCAAAATGGTAATGCGGGTATCTATGGCTTTGGTCTGGCCTCTTACTTCTACTTTGGTGTGCCGGTAGCTGAGCTCAACCTCGAGCAAATGGCGCTCTTGGTGGGCTTAATCAAGGGACCGTCCTACTATGACCCATGGCGCTTTCCCGAGCGGGCGCTCGAGCGCCGCAACACGGTCTTAGGCGTGCTGCGCAATCGCGGTCACATCAGTGTCGAGAAGTTTGAAGAGCTCGCGGCCAAACCAATTGAGGTTATCCCGCGCGGCAAGCTGACTTACCGCAAGACCCCAGCCTTTATGGGCCTGGTTAAGACCGAAATCGGTGAGCGCTTCAAGGAAGAAGAGGAGCGCACCGGTAAGGACTTCCTGTCGGGTAATGGCATCAAGATCTTCACCTCACTCGACCCACAAGCCCAGATTGCTGCCGAAAAGGCAGTGACCCAAGAGATTGCCGCGATCGAAAAGGAGCGCAAGCTCAAGGACTTGCAGGCGGCGATGGTCGTATCCTCGTGGCGTACCGGTGAGGTCTCAGCGGTGGTAGGCTCGTCTGAGCCAAACTATGACGGCTACAACCGTGCCCTCGATTCGCAACGTCAGGTCGGCTCCTTAATCAAGCCATTTGTCTATTTAACCGCCTTCCACCAAGGCTACCACTTAGGCTCGATTGTCAACGACAATCCGGTGCAGGTGAAGTTGCCCAACGGCGATATCTGGGCACCGCAGAACGATGATAAGAAGTTCCGGGGTCCAATTCGCGTGATTCGCGCTATGGCCAGCTCGCTCAACGTGCCAACGGTGCGCGTCGGTATGGGCGCAGGTCTTGATAACGTGGTCAATACGATTAAAGCAGCCGGTTATAAGCATGACATTCCGCTCTACCCATCGATTGTGCTCGGTACCCCTGAGTTCTCGCCGTACGAGCTCAACTCGCTCTACGTGGGTATGGCGACCGAAGGCATTTACCGCGATTTAACCACGCTGCGCACCATCGTGAAAAATGGCGAAATCGTCTATCAGCGTGGCTCGAACCGCTCGCCGCGCAGCCTTGACCCTAAGGATACTTACCTAGCCATTTACGGCATGACCGAGGCCACGCGCTCGGGCACGGGACGTCGTATCGGCAATATGTTCCCAGATGTCACTATTGCCTCGAAGACCGGCACCACCAACGATAACCGCGACTCGTGGACGGTGGGCATGGACTCCGATGAAATCACCACGATTTGGGTGGGCAATGACCAGAACAAGTCGACCGGCCTCTATGGCTCGAGCGGTGCGATGCGCCTCTATGGCGCCTATCTGCAAGAGCGTGGCGTAAACTCCTTAGAGCTCAAGCGCCCTCAAGGCGTGATCTATGTGAACTTCGACCGCGCGGGCAACGTCTTAGCCAACGGCTGCGAAGAGGACGGCATGGAGCGCTACCCAGCCCGTGAGGACCGCATCCAGTACATTCGTCAATGCAATAACTTTGGCGAACCGGGCTATCAAGAGCTGCCGTACGTTGATCCCAACGCCGACCAGCTGCGCGCGCAAGCCCAAGGTCAGTGGGGCAATGCTCAAGGCATTTACCAGGGTATCGCGCCGCAAACGCGCGGCATGGTGCCAAACCAAGGCCAGTCCGGTTCATATGGTCAGCCGGGCGCAGGCCAGCCGGGCGGTCAGCCAGCAGCAGGGCAGAACTTCGGCTCCAGCGGCTTTGTCCCGGCTCAGCCGGGATCCCTGTGGAATCGCCCGAACACTGATGCGCTCCAAGACAGCCGCGTCGAAGATTCGGGGGCCCAGGATTACGACCCAGTGGTGCCCGATGAAAATGCCCGTCCAGCGCAAAGCAGCTCGAGCAATGTCGAGCGCCAAGCTGACTCCTTTGAAGATGAGCTCTTAGGCATCTTCTAATAACATCAAGCCCGGCAGTGCCGGGCTTTTTCCATGGAGCGGCCTGGGCAGCTTTGCTGCTAGGACGGACGCTGGCGTCCTGAGGCAGCTTAGGGCCTTAGGCGTTGATGTTGATGGCACGTGAGCCGTCCGGGCGGGTCCAGGCGTGCGGGGTCTTGCCTTGGAGCATATAGCTAAAGGCTAAGATGGTGGCGATCACCTCAAAGAGCTCACGGGGGATTTCCGCGCCTTCCTTGAGGCATTTGAGCTCTTGGAGCAAGCGCTCATCGCGGTGCACGTAGATGCCCAGCTCATTGGCCATGGCGACGATGGCATCGGCCATGGCGCCTTCACCTTTAGAGGAGATAACTGGCGCCGCGTCTTTGTCTTCATCGTAGCTGATGCCCACCGCCTCGAGGATCTTGCTTGACTCCTCACTTGCTTGGTAGTGGCTGTTCTTGCGCGAAATCATTAAAGCCTCCTCTTAGGCATCAGTCGTGAAGGTGGCGCCTTCGTAGCGGAATGAGTTAGCACTTGGGGCCGGGGCCGCTGGGCTAATATGGCCTAAGCGCGCGTTGGAGCCCTTAGATTGCAGGCCCATTTGCGCCAGGTGCTGGTTGAGCTCAGGCATCAGGCTTTGCACGCGCTGCAAGGTATCAAGGCGCTCGGCGACAAAGGAGATTTGCACCTCTGGGAAGCGCAGCTTGACCTTGACCTCCAAGGCGCCCATATGCTCTAGGTCAAAGTGGAAGTTCAAGTGCCAGCTCTTGCCGCCGTCTTCGTCGGTGTGGTGCTGGGCGCTCAGTGAGCCTTCCTTGCCGCCGTGATAGAACGGTGGCAGTGGAATGTAGCGTGGCAGCACTTGATTTGGTGGGGTCAGCTGCGTTTGCTGCTGCAAGCGCTCAATTTGTCCCAGGGTATCATCTAAGAGCTGGGCGCTGGTGTGATGGCCCCCGGTGAGCTCACTCTTGCTTCCATCTAAGCCTTTGGCAATGTCCTTGGCCTGGCGCATCGCAGGCTCAAGCTCGGCGAGATTATCGCCTAAGGCATTGCCCTTACCTTGCTTCTTTAAGAACTTATCAACGCTGCGGCCAATTTGCTCGAAGCGGATGCACAAGAGCATAAAGGCCCATTGGTGCAGCGCTAACGCCAAGGACGAGCTTGGGGACAGCGGGCCGGTCACAAAATTAAGCCACGAGCTGACCGTGTGTAAGTCGTTAACTGGGTTTTCAAGGGCAGCCAAGAGCTTGCGCGCTTGCTGCTGCATTGGCTCGGGCAATTGGCTATTGGCAGCGGCCTGGTTTAAGCGTGAGACCAGCTGATCCAGTGAGTTTTGGCGCAGCGCCTCTTGGCGTCCTTGCTCGAGCGAATGCAGCATCTCGCTCTTATCGGCCGTCGTATCTTTTAAATTCCCTAAAGCTGAGGCGGCGACGCTGGCAGTTTGTCCTTGGGCAATCTCAGGGCTATTCTCAGCCGATTGACTGCCGCGCCCAAAGAGTGAGGCTAAGCGGCGCAGCAAGCCACCCTCTTGCGGGGCTTCGTAGCTTGGTACCACACTTTGCTCTGGAATCGGGGCATTTTGACCGGCGCGGATGTCAGCAGCGCCGACGGTGTGGTCGTTTGGCACCACGGTGCTCGGCGCCGGGGCTTGCGTCAGCGCACTAAAGCTTGGGGCAATTTCTTGCGGCATGGCGCTGACGTTAGGGCCTGCGGTCAAATCAGTATCGGCGATCACGCCCGAGAGCGGCTGGCCTGCACGCAGATTAAACTCATCTAAATCATCCGACGGTACTGTCCGCATGACATTGCGGATGATTTCATCTTGCAGCGAGTCCTCATCCAGGCCCATTGGGGCCGCACTGCCCACATTGACCGTACCCATAGCCCCAGGAGCAGCGCCCGCCCCGGTAGCACCCATGGCGCCGGTAGCTCCAGTAGCACTAACTGAACCGGTGGCGCCGACCTTAAGCGCGCTAGCGCTGGCCGCCTCATTAAGCGAAGTGGTTTGCGTTGCGCTATTCACGGCGCTTTGAGCTACCGCTTGCGCGCCCGCACTTACCGGGCTGGTGCTCTGGGCGGCAGCTGGCGCAGCTTGCGTGCTCTGAGCTGTTGTAGGAGTAGCTTGAGCGGCTGTGCCTTGGGCTGTGGTTGGGGCGGCTTGAGCAGGGGTGCCCTGAGCGGCAGTGCTTGGGCTTGCCGGGCTCTGAGCTGCTGGCGTTGTGGTCGCTGGCGTGGTCAGGGTGGCGCCGAGCTTGGCGTCCGTTAAGTTGGTGGTAGCCGAGGCGATGGTCGCGCCGGTAGCGCGGATATTGGTATCACCTACGGTATTAACTTGGCTTGAACCGACGGCTTGGGCCTCTAAGGCGCGCTGCTTGGAGAGAGTCAGGGTCTCACCTGCGACCTTGGCGTTGTGCTCCTTAGCCGTTTGATCAATAGCATCGCGTTGCTGGGCGCGCAGCTGCGCCTCGCTTTGCATTGCCTCACGGTACAAGCGATTGAAGTCGCTAGCGGTACCGGCCTTATCAGTGGCACTTGGATTTAGGATGCTCGAGCCTTGGCTGGCAAGAAGCGATGGGGCCCCGGTGACGCTATTAGGAGCGGTGTTCGCGGCCTGAGCGTTTTGCGCTACAGCGGCAGTGGCAGCTTCCTGCGCCTCTTGCAGCGCAGTTAAGGCCTGCTCATTTTGCTCTTCGGCCAGATCTTGCTCTAAGGCAAGCTCAGCGGCCTTGCGCTCGAGCTGTTCCTGCTCGGCTTCTTGCTCGGCGATAAACTTAGCAGCCGCTTGCTGGGCTTGCTCTTTTTCTTGAGCTAAGTCTTGGGCAACGCGGTATTCTTGGGCCTGCGCCGCTAAGAACTCCTTAGTCTGCTTGACGTCGGTTGCACTGGCGTGGCTGGCGATTTCATCAGGTACTTCTGATGGCTTAGCGTCCACACTAAAGGCGCGGGCGCGCTCGGTGGCGGCGGCAATCTTAGCTGACTCTTCATTGAAGGTCGCGTTGGTGCCCGCACCACTTGACTGACGGTTATCGCGCAAGATACCGCTATCAGGTACCGCCGCATAACCAAAGTCAGCTCCAACCGAAGACTGAGAGGTCGTGGCTCCGGCATTAAGGCGGGCGCTTAAGTGCTCAGCTGGGGTCTTGCCTGCTGCCTCTTGTTGTTGCTGGGCGACCAATTGCTCGAGCTTACTTAAGGTGCTCAAGACCACGCTTTGATCAGCGCGCAGCTTAGCGTCACTAGCCTTATCGCGCAGAGGGTCACTGGTTGGATGCTTAATCTGAGCTTCGTCGTAATTGCCCGTTTGCATCTGACCGTACAAGCGCGCATAGCGGGCACCGACACTGCGTGGCTCTGGGCTGACCACCGGTTCACGGCTTGGGACGACTTCAGGTTCAGCGACCGGAGTGCGGGTGATAATCGTGTCAGGACCATCTGCCACTTGCGGCGCGCGCTCAGCGGCGGCAGCTTGGGCTTGGGCGGCAATTTCAGCAGCGTCTTGCTGTGGGCCTGAGGTTACGACCTGCGGCTCGGGCTGAGGCGCGCTCGGAGCAGGCTGCATCTGAGCCTGTTGGGCCGCAGCCTGGGCGGCAATTTCAGCAGCGGCTTGCTGTGGTCCGGAGGTTACGACCTGTGGAGCTTGCTGTGCCGATTGGGTGCCGGTTGGAGCAGGCTGAATCTGAGCCTGCTGGGCCGCAACCTGGGCCTGCGCGGCAATCTCAGCAGCGGCTTGCTGTGGACCCGAGGTTACAACCTGAGGGGCCGATTGAGCTGGCTGAGTACCGGTTGGGGCAGGCTGAGTCTGAGCCTGTGCCTGTTGGGCGGTAGCTTGGGCTTGTGCCGCAATCTCAGCGGCGGCTTGCTGTGGACCGGAGGTTACCACCTGTGGTGCTGCTTGCGCCGACTGAGGAGCGGTCTGAGCAGGCTGAGCCTGAGCTGGCGTCTGTTGGGCGGCAGCTTGAGCTTGCTCCGTGACCTGTGCAGCGGCTTGTTGTGGACCGGAGGTTACGACCTGAGGTGCTGTTTGGGCTGGCTGAGTACCGGTATGAGCAGTCTGAGCCTGTGCCGGTTGGGCGGCTGCTTGGGCTTGCTCAGTGACCTGTGCAGCGGCTTGCTGTGGACCGGAGGTTGCGACCTGTGGTGCGGCTTGTGCCGACTGCGTACTGGTCTGGGCTGGCTGAGTCTGGGCCGTCTGTGCAGGCTGTGGAGCTGGCTGTGCTGTGGCCTCTGGAGCTTGCGGCTGCGGGGTGATGACCTGTGGCTGTGCTGGGGCACTTGCTTGCTGCTTAGGGGCAGAGGAAACCAGCTCGGTTAAGTTGCTGTTAGCCTGCGCTTGTTGCTGTGCCGCTAGTACTCGGGCCTGGGCCTTTAAGACCTCAATAGCCTTGTCGTTAGGGGTAATAACCTCGTTTTGCAGGTCGCCAAAGTGCGAGACCGGAATGGTCATGCCCGGTATGACATCGAGGTCACCGTAGAGCGTGCTTTGTACCGCCTGATAAGAAACGTTAAGCGAAGTGTTCTTGAGCAAGCTCAAATCAAGCGCTTTGCTTGCAGTCTCGGGGGCAGGCTTGGCTGCGACTTCGCTCTTAGCTGGGGCTTCGCTCTTAACCTGAGTCTCGGTCTTGGCTAAATCTGCGGTCGGCTTGGCCGTAGTCTCGGCGGTCGTTGGCTTGGCGTCGGTAGGTTTAGTGTCGGCAAGCTTGGTGTCAGCTGGTTTCGCTTCGGTGTGCTTAGTGTCGGCTGGCTTAACGTCGGTTGGTTTGGCTTCAGCGGGCTTATCGTCAGCCTTGCTTAAGGCTGGCTCTGGCTTAGTGGTGCTCAGCTCGCTCTTAGGAGCAGCCTCAGCTTTGGTCGGTTGAGTGGTGCCGTCTTGCTCAATGGTGTTGGTGGTGCCTTGGGCAATGCGGGCGGCGAGGGCGGCTTTGGCTTGCGCTAAGGCGGCGCGCAGCTCGCGCGTGTTGCTCTCGACGTGGTTGAGGGCTTGCTGGCGTTCGCTGTTGGATGGCTCGGTCGTGACCTTAGGAGCGGCAAAGGCAGTCTCAGGTAACTGCGCGGGGTTTGGCAGCTTGCCTTCTGAGACAATGCGCTGGCGCTCGTCGCGGAATTGCTGCTGCAATTTGGCGGCGCGGGCGCTGAGCTCGCTTAAGGACAGGTTGCGTACCGGCTCAGCATTGGCCTTGTGCTCAGGAGGCAGGACGCCATCGGGGCCTTGGCCCACCTTGGATGGCTGCTGGGTGCTGGTGCCGCTGTCGAGCATGCTTTGCAAGCGCGTGTTGTTGGGAGCTAGGCCTTGGGCGCGCTCACGGGCGGCGCTGACCGTGCGGTCGAAGTTGGCGGCCTCCTCGGGCGAGAGCTTGATTAAGTTGCCACTCTTGGCGTTGCTGGCGGCCTTGGTGATGAGCTCATGAATGCGCTGAGAAATCTCCGCACTCATCTCATCGTAAGGTACGCCGCGTCCTTGCGGGTGAAAGCTTTGCGCTTGCTGGGCACTTTGCGCAGAGCGCTGCTTGAAGATATCAAGATAGGTCTTGCCTTCAATCTCAGCTGAGGTCACCGAGTGGCGCTCATGGTTTGTGGTGCTAGCAGGTTGCGGGCTGGTGGCGGTGGCTTGCTGAGGTGGCTCTTGAGTGCTGACCTTGGCTAAGACCTCGGGCTGGTTTTGCTTAATGTAATTAATCGATGCCGCTAAGACCTTGCTACTTGCTTGCTGCTGGCGCGCATTGACTGGGTGGTGCGGTACGTTGATCTGGCGCATGGCCAAATCACGCTCTAAACCGGCGCCCATATTCTTGGTGTTGGCCAGCTGTACCAAGTTTTGCACCATGAACTTGGCCAGCTCCTTGCCGCTGGAAGTACCCTCTTGCAGGCGCTCGGGTAGCTGAGCCATCGCCTGTTGCAAGCTGTGGGCGGCCTCTCTGGTTTTGACCGGGCGGGTTGGCTCTGAGAGGTTGTGGGCGACTTTTTCTTGCAGGCCTTGGTCGCGGTCAATGAGCTTTCCGGCAAGACGGGTGTAGACCGCCATCGACTTGGCTTGGCTATCGACGGGAGCTTGCTCGCTATCAGGGCTGTGGCTGGCTTGGCTTAGGCTTTGGTTGACGCGATTGATCGAACGTGCCAGGGCCTCACCGACCTCATCTTGCTCGTGGGCAATAGTGTTTAAGAATTGGGTCGTCGCTGGGCGATTTATGGCGGCTGGGCGCGTGCTTGGTGCCTTTTCTGCGGTGCTATTTAATGCTTTGAGCGAGGCTTTGCTGAGGCGCGCCGGAGCTTGCTCCATTGTGCGTTGTAGCTTGCTATCAAGATTATTGTTCATCGCCCGCCCGTCCCTAGGTTTTAGCCCACCACTGCTTGTGCTTAATCGGCTTGAGAAAATCGGGTTCCACAGCCCCCAGCACTCTCATTCTAGCATGCACCAATCGTGCTCAAGAGATCAATCTTTTATCGGCAGGGCGGGGTGGGGGCTTAGGGCTTGAAGTGCCTAGTGGAGTAGGAATTTTCGTACTTGGGTGAGCCCAAATGGCGATCGCGCCCCCGATAAATTTGCGCGCTGTCACTTAATAAGTGAAAGTTTTGGCAAATCCATTTCACTTTGGGGCTTAGCTCACGCTAGAGCTGATATCATTGGGGTTAAGATCGTATTCTATCTAGATACAAGGTCGCAAGCGGTTTAGTACTGCTTGGTAAGGACGGATTATGGCCAGCGCGGCATATAGCGATGCAAAAGTGGGGCGGCGTAGCTGCAAGCTATGTTTTGCTCTAGCTTCGGTGCGGCGTTTTGCGCGCGCGCTCAGGCTGACTGTGTCTCTTGCTGTCTCTTTGGCCGTGCCGCTGGCTTTTACTTTGGGTGGTGGCGCGGTGAGCGTAGCTGCCAGCCCATCTGCCGATAGCTGGCTTTATCGCCAACCTGAAGTCAACTGGCCTTATAACCAAGCAGGTCGCTTGCTTTATGCCCCCGATAACAAGTCGCGCCAATTTGATCCTGGGGTGAGAGTCCATGTCCAGCTGCAAATGCTGCATGTGGGCGCTGCCAGCAAGTGGCTCAATCAATTATATTTTGACTCCAAGCGCCCCGCTGCGGCCGCCGCAGAGTCGGCCCAAGAGGAGCTTAATTTATTCCCGCATGTGGTAGATGACCCCATTGTCGATGACTTTGCGCTATCGCAGGATGCCACCCTCCAATACCACGATGTTAGCGGCGTGAACAATGAGCACAGCCTGCTCCCACCTGATTATGCGCCGGGCCGTCCTGATCGCAGCCATAGCTTCGGTTTAGAGACGAGCGCCCCAGACCGGGCAGAGCCCCGTATGCAGCGCGTTGAGCCCGAGTTTGACGTCGTACCTCATTTGCGGCCCGATGATATTGCCGGGAAGCCAAATAAAGAGCTGGGTACTAGGCCGAGCAAGGAGACGGGCGTGGGCGCCAGCATCGATGTGGTGAGTGCGCAGTCCATTAGGTCTCATCGGGAGGCGGCCTCAGAGCCGAGCTCGTCTCCTGATGTGCTATTTGGAGTGCGCAGCGGCGGTGAGTCCGAAAGCCACCTGGAGCAAGGGGTCACAGTAGGCAATCGCGGGGCTTTAACTGATGATGCCTGGGTGGGGCTCACCGGTCCTGATCGCTCGGGCCTTGATAGCTTGATCGGGCGGGGGCGCACCGAAACTACCTCTTTGGACGAGAAGTTAGCGGTGCTGGCGGAGAAACCCTCTAATGTCAACGAAGTGCGCACGCTGTATGGTGGCATTTACGGCCCAGTCAGCTTTCGTGAGCGCCATCTGCACGCGGTGCGTCAGCGCGATCGCAAGGCCTATCACCAAGCGCAAGCCTTAGCCGAAGAGCGGCGTATGTCGCATTACCTGCACTCGACCATTGGTTTGATGGGCACGCAAGCGGCAATTTCCAGCTATTTGCGGCCCGCCACCGGCACGCAGCCTCCCGTCATTACTCAGGAGAATTTCTTTGACTTCTTGCACAGCGATGCGCCGTCACTTTTGGCACGGCGCGGCCGTCATTACTTTGATTTGACCGCCCCTGATGGCAAGGATGCCCAAGGCGACGAAGTCTCGACCTTTGCCCGTGAGCAAGGCACCTTTATTCAGTACTCGTTTATGTACCTCAAGGCGCGCTATGGTGAGCGTAACCGGGGCCTCTTCATTGAGGGCACCCCGCGCGATCTCACGTCCTCAGAGGAGGATTGAGGGCGCAGCAGCTAAAGTCTAACTGCGGGCCTATAGAGGCAACAAAGCCAAGGTTCACCTTGGCTTTGGGCGGGATTTTTTTGAGGGTGGGGTTAGTTAGGCCCACATATTGTCGGTGTTGGTGTAACCGGCAATCGAGATTTCCATGGTTGGACCATGGTAGGCGTCAGGATTGACCACGTTTTGCAGGAAGTAGTCGTGGATCAATTGGTCGCCCATGATGACGCCCAAGTTCTCGCCTTGCTGCGACTCGATAAACCATGGGGTGCCTGGTGCCGTCAAACAGTCGGTGAGCTGGTCTGAAGGCATGCGCGCAAAATTATCTACGGTCTGGTTGATGACGTAGAGAATGGCTGGAGGGCAGAGGTTGTGCTCCAGTGGGTTCTGCGGATCGGAGAAGTTGAGCTGGTGATGCATGTGGTCAAACAGGGCGCGCGGGAAAATTGGGCCTGCTTCCCACGTGATCGGACGCTCGTCGGTCAGACGCATCTCAAATAAAGCCATGACCGAGCCATAGCTGCAGTAAAGGAGGCGCTGGGCCTTAGCCTGATTGATGTGGTAGCCCTTAAGGTAGCATCTCTTGATGATGTAAGTCAGAACTTTAGAACTGCTAAAGAAAATCTCGCGCATACTTCCTTCCTTGCTCTATGCCCAGCTTGCCGTGACGCTTCGCGTAGCATAGCCCGTTGGAGCTATGCTTAGCTAGGGGTAGCTGTGCCTAGCTATTATCGCCCAAAAGCACCCCATCTTAACAAGAATTTGGCTCACTTGGGGCAGCAAAGTCCCATTTTGTGGGCGCTCTGCCATTTTTGGGCGGGTGCACACGCAATGCCAAGGGCCGTTGCTGAGCGCTAAGGGCGAATGATGCTCGGGGCGTAGTTGAGCAGGGCCTCCCAGCGATGGAGGGCTTGGGTCAGCTGCTGACCGCAGGTGCTAAGGGACGCAAACTCCGGGCAGGCCGGGGGCAAGCTCTCACTAAAAGCTGCTTGCTTATTGGTTATGGTCGCAAGTTTGCGGTAGATGTCAGGCCAGTTGAGGCGCTGGACAGTCTTGCTTAAGGAATAAGGATTGATAGTGCCTTTTTCTGGGGCTTGCGCCTGCACTGCTTGCTCGGTAATTAAATCCTGCAGCTCGGCGTAGCGCTCCCACTCGGCGAGCGCACACAAGATTTTGTCAAAGTTATCGGGGGCATGACAGTCTAAGTTGGTGACAAAGTAGGTGGTGGCGGCGTGTGGATAGATGATTTGCGGCTGCGCCTGGCAGATATGGTCGGTGCGCTCATACTTGATGAGCGTGGTGGCATCAGGATAGAGCCGAGTGAGCTTGTGCTCCAAGGTCTTGGCTAAGAGATCGATATGTACCGCATGTACGCTGCTTTGGCACAGGGTACCGCAATATCGGTAGGGGTTGCTGGTAAAAAGCTTGGTTTGCTCCGCGCGTTTGCCCGTCTCCTTAAACACCTTGTTTAAGGCGCTATTGACCATGGGGTGATTGGTGTAGCTCTGGGGCGCAATGAGATAGGCACTGCCCGAGTGGGCGATGCCCGGCAGCCATTCAGGTTTTACCTGCTCGGGGGTCAGGCAGATAAATAAGAGCTTGGTGCGCTCACTTAAATTGTCTTGCATCAGGGGCACAATCTGCTCGCTCCATTGCGCGCGCCGGGCCTGGGACAGCTTTTTGTCTTTGATCGGCTCGGCCTTTTTGTTGGCTTGGTGCAAGCGCAACTCAATGTTTTGGTGCTGAGTGCAGTTGTACAGGCTCAGATACTCAATGAGCTGGTGTTGGGCGCTTGCTTGCGTCAGTAGGGTCACAAAGCGCGGCTTGCTCACATTGCACTCAAAGCCACTGACTAAACCGTGGAGCGGGTGGAAGGTGGTAAGCGGCGTGCGCACGCTCTCGTAGCTGTGCTGCCAGAAGGTGAAGTATTGGGCGCACGCATCAAGGCCTGCCCCTAAGTCGAGCTTGCCTTGATAGTACTCATGGCAAAAACTTAGGTAGAGGTCGGAATTGACCTCTGGGTCAAAGAGGTAGGGTGGGGCGGGCAAGGTCGGCACTAAGGCACTGACAAGGGCCCGTACCATCAGGTCGCGGTTGATGGTATGAAGCCACGCCGAGAAATCATGCTCGCCTGCTAGATAGCCTAAAAGCATGAGTCCTAAGCCTTGCCCTTGCTCCCAGGTGACGACCTCGGGCGAGCGCCCTTGGGGTTTCGTGTTCTTTTTTAATAAAGTGGCTTTCTCTTTGAGGTTATGCAGGCTCGGGCGCTGCTGGAAAAAATTGAGCGGCGTCATCAGCTTGTTTAAGCGCGCTAAGCCCTCTTGAAGCTCGGGATGGTGCTGAAGATAGCTCTTAGTGTAGTTATAGACCAGAGCAAAAGCGGCAGCGGCATCTACATTTAACCCCAGACGCTCGAGCTTATCGGGCTCAATCGTGCCATCGCGCTCTTCTAGCTCGCAGCATTGCCACACTGGTCCTAACACTAAGGTCAGGTCATCGACGTTAGTTCTGACCTGCTCGAGCATAGTCGCAGTAGGCGCATCGAGTTTGAGCTTTGTGAGGTCAAATTCCATGGAGAGATCCTTAGCGCTGAGCCAAACAGGAAATCAGACAAAAAATCCTTGCGAAAACCGTTTGCTTCCAAATTATAGCGGGACGCGAGCAGCCATAATGGGATTAAGGTCTAATTAAGGTACTCAGGCTTTCTTGCTCGGCTGTGATGTCACGACGGCGCAAAGCTAAGCCTAAAGCTGCTACCAGCACTATTAGCACGTACAAAGGCAGATTGCCGAAGCGCCCATATGGGGTCTGACCTTGGGTCGGGACAAACTCGACTTGCAGGACGCCATCGACGTTTTGCGGCAGGCGCTTAACTACCTTGCCCTGGGCGTCGATGTAGGCGGTGATGCCGGAGTTGGTGACGCGCATCATCGGCTTTTGCAGCTCTAAAGCGCGCATGCGGGCAATAGCCAAGTGCTCCTGTGGACCACGGGTGTCGCCATACCACGAGTCATTGGAGACCATGATGATGCCATTGGTGCTCTCATCGGCCATTGCGGCAATGAGCTCAGGGAAAATCGACTCATAGCAGATGGCAGGCACAAAATTGAGGGTGCACTCTGCTGCTACCTGATTGAGCTTAAGCTGAGCTTGGTCGTAGGCGCCCTTGGTAAAGCTCGACATTGGGAAGTTAAAGAGCGGTCCTAACTTGCGCAGCTGGGACTCTAGCGGAATGACCTCGCCAAAAGGTACTAAGGCGCGCTTGTCATAGACTTGAGCGGCCGTAAGGTCGGAGGCTTGGCCTAAGAGGAAAATCGAGTTGAAGCTGGTGCGTGGTGGCTCATAGCGCTGAATGCCCACCAAGATCGGGCTGTGGCGCTCATAGGCATAACTGTTAAGGTCAGCCATCAGCGGCTCCACCTGCCCAATAAAGACCGGCAAGGCCGACTCCGGCCAAATGATGAGGTCATTGTGGCCAATCAGGGGATGGGTCAAATCAAGGTATTTGTCGATCGTTGGGAGGGTATTGCGGGGATCCCACTTGATCGCTTGGGCAATATTGCCCTGGATACCCGCCATGGTGACCGGAGCTAGGTCTTTAACGTAGCTGATGCCTTGGGTGAAAAGGGCGATTAAAAAGAGCACACCAGCAATCGGCAGATAGACATAGCTGCGCTCAACGGCCAGGGCTAAGGCGCCTGCGCAGATAAAGAATAAAAAGCTTAAGCCGCGTACTCCCACTAAGGGCGCATAGGCGCTAAAAGGGCCATCTAACAAGCCATAGCCCAAGTACATCCACGGAAAGCCGGTGAAGAGCCAACCGATAATGAAGTCGGCGCCGATTAAGGCCAGCGGTAAAAAGCACAGGGCAAAGACGTTCTTGTAAAAGCGTACCTCATGTCCCTTGAGCTTAAAGCAAGGATAGCCCTTGATGCTTTGGCCGGTAAGGTGCTCTGAATTTGGCACCCACCCCGGCAGGGCGCCGCCGGTGAGCTCCGGGCCGCCCATCAAGGACGAAATACCGCGACTAGGCTGAGCATCGCTGTCATCGTAGTCTTCATCATCATCAGCTTCCGCGCTGTTCTCTTCCTGCGCTGCGGCTGACTGGGCGGACGCGTCAGCAGACTGGGTAGGAGCAGGTTGAGCCGAGCTGGAGGCTGGCTGAGCTGGTGTGGCAGCTGGAGCGGTCGGCTTGAGGCGCTTTAAGGCCAGGCTAAAGGCGAGGGTACCCAAGAGGGCGTGGAAGAAGGCTAAATAGGCGCTAAAGATGAGCTCGATGAGCCAGGAGGCCAGCAGCGGCAGCTGACCAAAGCCGGTCATGACAAAGTTGAGCCACTCTAAGGTCAGGGCATTGAGCGCGGTAAAGTAGAGCAGCAGGGATAAGAAGACGTACTTTTTGCAGCGCAGGCGCATCAGCAAAAAGATTTCAAAGGCAAGGCTGATGAGGAGGAGCACCCATTGGTGGTAGGGCGCAAAGCCTAAGGTCGCGAGCGCACCTAAGAAAAGCGAGGCAAGCATGGTAGCCCAAGTGGATTTGATGCATTTGAGCATCAAGGAGCTGAGCGGACTTTGATGGGCCCACTTCGTGATTTGAGCTAACATTATTAAGGCCTCCTGCCCCAATGTCGCTTAGCCGAAAAATGATAGACAGGCTATTTTAGCACACGGCGAACGCATCAGTTTTTGAGAACTATAATATATGATGATATAATCGGCAAAACATGCGCGACTCGCTAGGAGTCTTTAATTTTGGAAAGTCATTATGGTTCAAGCTAGACATCCCAATAGATT
>CALXOW010000043.1 GCA_944390115.1 uncultured Anaerobiospirillum sp. | reverse complement strand
GAAGTTAATTTCATTTCGTCAGAAAGCCGTTTTCTGGTCCAGGAGAATCCCCCGTCGTAAGACGGTGGGAGCTTCAAGCCTTGTCAGCATACTTATCACGAAAATAAGGTGCACTTGGAGCAAATCTTTGCAGCGCTGGGCCTTGGGATACCAACTTCACCTAACTCTTTGGCCATACTCAAAGAAGACTTCAAGCTTCAAGACATCCCTGACCATCTTTTGATCTCAGAGGACGCCCTTGAGCAAGATCTCACCTAGCCTTAGAGCCCAAAATTGCCAGCACACTGATTTGCCCGCAATGGTTTGCCCCCAATGCTTTGGCCGCTGGGTGGAAAATTACCCACCAAGGTTGGAAACTTTTGCCTTTTGTGTTTGATGGACGTCACATTTTTGGAATTTTTACCCCAAGCTGTTGGATCTTTTTTGATCAAAATGTGAACTTCGTTGGGGATAAGACGTGGAAAGGACGTGGGTAAGATGTGGGACTGCGGTGGGAGAAAATGCACCTAAAAACTTGCCATTTGGTTAGTGCGAAGTTGCCCCATACGATCCCACTAACAAACCACAAGTGCAATCCTAGGTAAAATCAGGCCTCACGCTCTGATCCCACTGATTGCGGGCCCTAGAAGAAGAAGACATTACAAAACATTAAAAAGGATCTCTCTATTCAAGATCTGTATCTGAGCGCAAGCTTTGTGACCAAGTCTCTGGGGAAAAGTGAATGAGGGAAAGTCCCAGGTTCACTTCAAGTACAAGTCCAATCTCAAGTAGCCTTAAGCGTGATCTCAAGGCACAAGCTTGTAAGAACTAAGCAGTCCTAAGCCAGTACCGTGCAACCTACAATCTCTAGACAGTCCTGGGTCTCCAGCATTGGGGTACCGTGGGGACTTGAGTCTGAAGCCAGCCCTTTCTTTTTCTCTTTTTTAGGTTGAGCACACAGAGCAGTACCTGAGTCTCACTCAAGTCAGCATCAAGGGGCGCGGCGCGTTTTAGCATAGCGTGAGTGAGGGCAGCTGTAGCTCGAGATTGCAACAAATGCTCAAGTGGGGCCCTGGTGGGGTAAAATACGCGCGCTCAATTCCTGAGAAACAAGCCGTTTGCAGGCAACTGTTTGCGGGCAAGTCGTTTGAGTGGTGGTGGCAGGATAGTGGGAATAGTCAGTTCAGTTGGGAGCTTGGTATGTCTTTAAGAAAATTTGATGTCATCGTGGTGGGCGCAGGTCACGCCGGTATCGAGGCGGCGGGCGCGGCTGCTAGGATGGGCTGTCAGACTCTGCTCCTGACCCACAATTTAGAAACCGTGGGCGAGATGTCGTGCAATCCGGCCTTTGGTGGTATCGGTAAGGGCCACTTGCTGCGTGAGATCGACGCGATGGGCGGTATTTGCCCGCAAGCAATTGATCGCGCCGGTATCCAATTTCGCACCTTAAACTCGTCCAAGGGTCCAGCAGTACGCGCTACCCGCGCTCAGACCGATCGCCACCTCTACAAGGAGGTGATGCGCAAGACGCTGGCCTCTTACCCAAATCTCACCTTATTCCAACAACCGTGCACGAAGCTGTTATTTGATGGCACGACTTTATGTGGTGTCTCCACCGCCGCTGATATCGAGTTTTATGCGCCGGCGATCATTATCTGCGCCGGTACCTTCTTAAACGGTCTGATCCACATCGGTCTTAATCATTACCAAGGTGGGCGCGCCGGCGATCCAGCCTCGATCGCTTTAGCCGAGAACTTAAAGGAATTAGGCTTAAAGCAGGGCCGCTTAAAGACCGGTACCCCAGCCCGCTTAGTTGCCTCTTCTATCGACTATTCCAAGATGCAGCGCCAAGAGCCTGAGAACCCACTACCAGTGTTCTCGTTCTTAGACGACAATTCGGTGCTGCCAAGCCAGGTGTGCTGCCACATTACCCACACCAATGAGCGCACGCACGACATTATTCGCTCAGGTCTCGATCGCAGCCCACTGTACTCAGGCGTGATCAAGTCGACTGGCCCACGTTATTGCCCATCGATCGAAGATAAGATCGTGCGTTACCCTCAACGTGAGGCGCACCAGATCTTCGTTGAGCCAGAAGGCTTAACCTCGCCTTTGATTTACCCAAATGGCATCTCGACCTCGCTGCCGTACGATATCCAAGAGAAGTTCATTCACTCGATCTCAGGCTTTGAAAATGCCGTGATTGCGCGTCCGGGTTACGCTATCGAGTACGACTTCTACGATCCGCGCGAGCTCTCGGTCACGATGCAGTCCAAGAAGATCAAGGGTTTGTTCCTGGCAGGCCAAATCAACGGCACCACCGGCTACGAAGAGGCTGCCGCCCAAGGTCTGCTTGCCGGTATCAATGCCGCGCTCTTTGTCCAAGGACGTGAGGCCTGGTTCCCATCGCGCAATACCGCCTATATCGGC
This sequence comes from uncultured Anaerobiospirillum sp., assembly GCA_944390115.1. Taxonomy (GTDB): domain Bacteria; phylum Pseudomonadota; class Gammaproteobacteria; order Enterobacterales; family Succinivibrionaceae; genus Anaerobiospirillum. The sequence goes on along the minus strand of CALXOW010000043.1, from coordinate 25,263 downwards.
GTCATGATGGACGATCTGTGCACCTTAGGCACCCGTGAGCCCTACCGCATGTTCACCTCGCGTGCCGAGTATCGCTTGATCTTGCGTGAGGACAACGCCGATCTGCGCTTAACTCCGGTCGCCCGTGACTTAGGCATTATCTCCGATGAGCGCATGCGCGCCTTTGAGGCTAAGGTTCAGCAGATCGAGGGCGAAAAGGCCCGCTTGCAGGCCACCTTGGTCAAGCCAAGCTCTGAGATGGGTAAGTCCGTCAGCGCCTTACTGCGCACTCCGCTTTCTAAGGAGCAAACGCTCGAGGAAATTCTGCGTCGCCCGGAGTCGCGCTTAACCCCTCTGTTAGAGGCGGCAGGACTTACTCCGATTGCCACGATTGACCAAGCCCGTGAGCAGGTGGAAATACAGGTACGCTATCAAGGCTACCTCGAGCACGAGCTGGATGAAATCAAGAAGCGCGAGCTCAACGAAAAGACCATGCTGCCACAAAACTTCGACTACAAGACCATTGCGGCCTTATCAAACGAAGTGGCGCAAAAGCTCAATGAGTTCCAGCCAGAGACCTTAGGTATGGCCTCGCGTATTTCGGGCGTTACCCCAGCTGCGATCTCCATTCTCTTAGTGCACTTAAAGAAAATGGGCCTGTTAAATCGCGCCCCTAAGGAAAAACGCGCCGATACCATCGCCGCCGCCGAGGCGGTTGAAGCTGCGGCTAAGGCTGAAGCCTCTGCCCAGGCTGAAGCCTCCGCTCAGGTTGAGGCCTCGGCCCAGGCTGAAGTGTCCGCTCAGGCGTCCACTCAGGCGGAGGTGACCCATGGCTAAGCAAAAGGTGGCCGCCTTTGACGCGGAATCCTGCCGCGCCCATTTAGCGCAGTTGCTGGCGCAAACTGAACTTGAGGTCTCTGCGGCTGAGCTTTCTCAGCTCACGACCTTGATTGAGATGCTCAATACTTGGAATGCGGCCTTGAACCTCACTGCGATCAAGGACGTCAAGCAAATGGTGCTCTTGCACGTGGTCGACAGCGCCGTGCTGCTGCCGGTACTCAAAGAGCAATTGACGTATGTGGGATCTTGTGGGGAAGTGCCGCAGGTGGCCGATGTCGGCACTGGCGCGGGCTTTCCGGGCCTAGTTTTGGCGATTTTGGCCCCTAACGTGCACTTTACCTTGATCGACTCGGTGGGCAAGAAGCTCTCCTTCGTGCGCCAAGTGGTCGCGCGTTTGGGCCTTAACAATGTTGAGCTGATCAACAAGCGCTGTGAGGAAATTGAGCACGAGCCGTTTGACGCCATTGTCAGCCGCGCTTTTGCGCCGCTGGAGCGCATGGTGTCCTGGTGCTTGCCGCTGCTTAAGCCGGATGGGCGCTTCGTGGCCATGAAGGCAAATCTCGAACCGGGCGAAATTCAGGCAATTCCGGAAACTGTTACAATAGACGTTACGGTTAAGTTAAACGTGCCTACACTTGATGCGATGCGTCAAGCAGTGGTGCTAAAGCGCGCCGAGGGGCAGGCTTAAGTGTGAGCGAGGCCGAGTCCTGGGGCGTAGGGTGGGTCAGAATTAGCTCAAGGATGGGGTATGGCCAAGGTTATTGCGATCGCCAATCAAAAAGGGGGAGTGGGTAAAACTACCACTTGCGTTAATCTCGCGGCATCCCTGGCGGCGATGCAAAAGCGCGTGCTGTTGATCGACTCCGATCCGCAGGGCAATGCCACGATGGCCTCAGGGGTGAACAAGTTCAACCTGCAAAACTCGATCACCCAAGTGTTGATCGACGGCAAGGATATCCGCGAATGCGTGGTCGATAAGACCTCGGGTGGCTATCACATTATCCCCGCTAACGAAGATCTGACCGCCGCCGAAGTTAAGCTGCTTGATTTCTTGGTGCGCGAGTTCCGCCTCAAAAACGCTCTCGCCGCGATCGTTGATAACTACGACTACGTCTTAATCGACTGTCCGCCTTCACTCAATTTGCTCACAGTTAACGCGATGTGCGCGGCCGATAGTATCTTAGTGCCGCTGCAATGCGAGTACTTTGCGTTAGAAGGCCTCACGCTGTTGATCGATACGGTCGATCAGCTGGCGCGGGCGGTCAATCCTAATCTGAAGATCGAAGGCATCTTGCGTACGATGTACGACAATCGCAATCGCTTGTCGGCCGATGTCTCGCAAGATCTGGAGCAAAGCTTTGGTGATCTGGTCTATAAGACCATTATTCCGCGCAATGTGCGCTTAGCCGAAGCTCCAAGCTACGCCAAGCCTGCGCTCTACTACGACAAGAACTCCACCGGCACCAAGTCTTACTTAGCGCTGGCCGCTGAAATCTTAGAAAAGGATGTGCTCGAGGCCAAGCGCCACGCAGCCAAAGCGGCAGCTCAGCCTAAGGCTAAGGCGCACCCGGCGGCCCCCTCAACTGCTCCATCGGCCGCAGCTCCCGCTGCGACCCCTTCGGCGTAATCGTTTTTTGTTTTTTTTTTGGGTTTTCAATTCTCTGTGCTGCGGGCCTGATAGGCCCTTGGTCTTGGCTTAACTCTTAGGAGAGTGATATGGCAGGTTTAGGCCGTGGTTTAGGCGCATTACTCAGTCAAAGCACGACTAAAAGTGCCAAAGTCACCGGAAGCCAAGGAGTAGTGGGGCAAGATCTGATCGTGCGCTCGCTTAAGTCTAAGGGCGCCGCCGAGCAAGACGTGGGCGCGCTCCAAGTGGAGTCAAACCCTGAGGAGGTGTTAACCCCTGAGGTTGCTCCCGCTCCTAAGCGTCGTACCACCAAGCCTAAGACCACCGCACGGCGTAAGCCTAAGGCCACTGTAGCTCCTGAGGCTCCTGCGCCCGCCCCTGAGGCGGCGCCGCTAGCGTCGGAGCGGGCGCCGTTAGAGCCGGTAGGCGCAGTGCAAGGCAACTTGCTTGATGATGTGACGCCCGAGCAAGAAGCCAAGATACAGCAGATCTTAGATGAGACACGCAAGCGCACTAAGCCTAAGCGCCGCCGCAAGGTAGCTGAAATCGCCCCAGAGCCGGTCAAACAGACCGCCCAGCCAGAGGAGGTTAAGGCTGAGCCAAGCAAGGTCGATCCTAAGGCTGAGCCTGCTGCCATGGACACGGCACCAGAAGCGATTCAGGCCCATATGGCCGCGCATGCGGCCGCTGCGGGCGTAACCTTGACCGGGGAGGATGACAATCGCATCCACCAGATCGCGCTCTCGGCCTTAAATCCGTCGAGCTACCAGCCGCGTGATTACTTTGACGATGACTCGATTAAGGAGCTGGCCAGCTCCATCATGGAACATGGCTTACTCGAGCCTTTGATCGTCAAGCGCGCCGGTAATGGCTATGAGATTATCTGCGGTGAGCGTCGCTACCGCGCCGCTAAGCTCGCAGGTCTGGCGGAGCTGCCATGCTTGGTGCGCGATGTGGTCGATGAGAAGGCCTATGCCATTGCCCTTATTGAAAACATCCAGCGCGAGAGCTTAAACCCGATTGAATTGGCCATCGCCTTAGAGCAGATGATGGAAGAGTGCGGTATGACCCAAGAGCAGGTCGCCGCTAGCGTAGGTAAGTCGCGCTCGGCTGTGGCCAACTACCTGCGCCTGACCTCCATGAACGAGCAAGTGCAAGAGGCCTTGCGCCGGGGCGATATCAACTTTGGTCACGCCAAGCTCATCGTGGGCTTTGATGACGCCACTCAGCTTGAGCTGTGTTCGATCATCACCAAAAAGCAGCTCTCAGTACGTGCCACCGAAGACTACATCAAAAAGCACATCACCGCTGAGCAGCGCAAGAAGCGCACGCCCAAACAAGGCCAAGCCGAGAAGCAACGCCACAAGGAACAGCTGATGGAGCACCTCTCCAGCTGCGAGGCGACCCTCAACGCCGAGTTAGGCGGCGTGATCGCGAAGTTTACCCTGGCTACCAGCGCCAAGAACACTAAGGGCAAGCTCACTTTAAGCTATAACAGCGAAGAAGAGCTCGAAGCTCTCTTGCAGCGCTTAGGCTTAAACTCAGTTGCAGTCGCTGAGGAGTTGTAATGGCAGAGCGCAAGAATAAGTACGGCGATCGCAATGCCTCCTACGATGATGATTCGTGGGGCCAGCATGTTTCCAAGGAACACGCCCAAGAGCTTAATGCTAAAGAGCGTCAGACCAAGGTCCTAAACTTGGTGCGCCTGCTCCAGTGGCTGGTGTTGGCCATCTTTGGCGGCGCCTTCTACGGCTACTACTGTGCCCTTAAATCAGAAATAGCACTCGGGCCGTGGTCAGGGCCATGGGGCGTGGCGGCTTGGTATGGATTAGCCACAGCGGCCGGGGCCTTAAGCTTGCTCATTCCGCTCATAGTCTATGCGGCGATCGCGCGCCGCCAGAGCTTTAGTGCCGTGCACACCATGTTTGATCTGCTCAAGGCCGAGTTCCTCAAGTATGGCCTCATGATCTTAGGTTTAGGTGCGATCTTTAAGTTCACCGCTCTGCCGCCTAATCTCGTGATTGCAGGCTTTGCCCTCATGATGCTGGCGCACCTCTTAAGCTCCATTAGCGCAGCGGTCAAAGCGTAAGGCCGTGGCCAAAGCATAAAGTCGTGGTTAAAGCGTAAGGTAGCGGTCAAACCATAATCAGTGGCCAAACCATAAGGTCGTGGCCAAACCATAAGATTGCGGTCAAACCATCATTTTGCCGGTTTGCATGCGTGTTGCGATGCGCCAAATGGCTTAACTACGCCTATTATGAGCGCTGTCAGAAAAATAGCACGTGCCATTTCAGTTAAGTGACCGGCCCTGCACCAAAATGTCGAGGAGGTCGGCGCACTGGGGGCAAGAAAACCCAAACTGCATGGTTTTAGGGCAAAATTTTGCGCCAATAAGTTGCATCTATTGGGACGCTTTAACACGCACTCTAATTAGTGAACTGAGTCACTTTTGGGGAAAAGTGGAACCAGAACTTAGCGTTTGTGCTCAAATTTGGTGCGCTAATTTGAGCCAGCGCAAAAAGTTGAAAACGGATTTTTGCTTGGACTTGCGCCGCTGCGGGCCCTGATCTTATCTGTGTGCCTTTGCAACAATGCACACACAGCGGCGCAAGTAAGGGCCAGCCCTTGCTCCATGCTCTAAGTTCCTTTTATTGCCGTGCCTTTCTTCTAAAAACGTGCCTTCTGCGCGCGAAAAAAGTCCTAGTTTGCTTGATGGAAATCTATCACTAATGTGGTTATATTAGCGCTTGATATGGAGGCGTTTTGTCATGCTCCAGCACAAGATTGCGCAAGTCTTTTCAGGCTAGTGCACGGGGTGAGGGAGCGGGGCGAAACTTGCATATCAGTCCATTATGACTTTGCTCACCGCAAGGATTGGGTTTAAAGTCAGATGTTGCGATGCCTGAGCTGGGATGTGATTTACCTCATATTCGTGCTCAGCAGCGCAGGGATTACTAGAGGACTGACACGCCCTGAAGTTAGGGGGTGAAGGTCGCGCTCTAGTGCTCTTGCTATTTTCGGGATTCAGCATGGTTTAGCGTGCCGTGGTGACAAGACAAAAGCTAGGGTTCTGAGCTGTTAGGGTGAACTCCTAAAGGTTTGACCGCTAACTTGGCTTGGGCTTTGGTTTGGTCTTGCGACATGTCGATGAACCTGCTGAGAGCACCAACGTAAGCCTTGAAGGCAGCTTGATAGAGCTTGAGCTTGCTTTAGTCTTGGTTACGTGCAAAGTGCGTCTTTTCTCTTTTTAAGGGTAGTACCCCACGGTCTCAAGCGCCGCATGATGTTGGGGAAAGTAGGTGCCAGCCTTGATAGTCTGAGGACTGATAGTTCAAGGACGGTCGGCGGCTTATTTTCGGCTCATTTCCGTGCAGCGTGGCTTAGGGCCAACTTAAGAACAGAGAAGCGGCGCTTTACCGTACTAAGCCTGGGTTTGAGTTCGCTCGGTCGCGCCGGGGCTTAACAACTGCGATCCCGCTTCCCAGTAGTCAGGGCATTAGGGTGAAACTAGGAGTAAAGCTCGAGTCTTAACTTCTGGGCTGTCGGCAATGCTGCTCTTAGAGCCAAGCTGCTCCTTTGGAGCAAGGCTGCTCTATAGAGCTCGGTTGCGCGCGACTTGGCCTGGGGCAAAGCTTGAGTCTAGTCTTGGTGGTCTAGTACTCCAATCACTTAAGTCAGCACCAAAGAGAGGCGGCACTAAGTGGGGCTCATGATTGGTCCTTGCTTGGCGTGACCTATCTTTAGTGTGTTCGTCTGGGAACCTAAAGAGACTATGTCTGGGACTTCATCATCTCAAGAATATATTGGACACCACCTTCATTTCTTGCAGGTTGATCTCCGTGACGGCAGTATCGTTGATAGTGTGATCCCAAAGGAACCAGCTGCCTACGAGCAGTGCCTTGCAGCAACCGGCTCTCAATCCGATTGCTTAACCATCACTGGTTATGAGCAATGCTATCTGTCCGATTTAGGCGATGGGACCTGTATCTCCTATCATGCTCCGTCCGAGCATGAGGCTTCCTTGTTCAATCCCTACACGGTTAACCTTGACTCCCTTGGTTTAACCATCATCTTAGGCTGCCTGTTCTTACTTCTGTTTAGATATGGCGCTAAGAAGACCCGCTCTGGAGTTCCAACCAAGCTTCAGTGCTTCGTAGAGATGATCTTTGAGTTCGTCCATGGCACCGTGGTCTCCATCTTCAGGCGACAAAGCCCAATTATTGCGCCTTTGTCCTTGACCGTGTTCATGTGGGTATTCCTCATGAACTTGATGGACCTCTTGCCAATCGATCTCTTGCCTCACGCGGCAACCTCAATTGGTGTACCTTATTTCAGAGTAGTGCCTTCAGCTGACGTGAACATCACCTTGTCGATGGCATGTGGTGTTTTCTTCCTGATTTTCTACTTCTCATTTACTAACATCGGTGTGAAGGGCTTTGTGCGTGCCTATACCCTCCATCCGTTCCATCACTGGGCTTTCGCCCCAATTAACCTGATCTTAGAAGGCGTTTCGCTCCTTGCTAAGCCAGTTTCCTTGGGTTTGCGACTGTTCGGCAATATGTACGCAGGCGAGATGATCTTCATCTTAATTGCGCTGCTGCCATTGTGGTGGATCCAGTGGGTACTGAACGTACCGTGGGCCTTATTCCACATCCTGATCATTACCTTACAAGCCTTTATCTTTATGGTGCTCACCATCGTTTACCTCTCGATGGCTAGCGAGGAAGATTAAAAAACAAAACTTCCTAAATGAAGATAAGCCTGGAAGGCAGGTCACGTTAGTAACTGTTTTGTACTGTAGCAATAAGTCTCTGAAGGTCGCCGCAGGGCGACTTGAAGAGAGAGCAAGGGATAAGGGTTAGGACCCCAACTTGGTTTCTTGTTTGTAAAGGGGTTAGCATCTCGTGCCTCTTGTTACCTGCTAGTTGTGTAAGCTCAACGCTAAGAAATTTGAACAATTTAGGAGAATTTAAATGGATCTCAACATCCTTGCTGCTGGCATTATGATGGGCTTAGCTGCGATCGGTGCTGCTATCGGTATCGGTATCTTAGGTGGTAAGTTCTTAGAGGGCTCGGCGCGCCAACCTGACCTCCTGCCATTACTGCGTACCCAGTTCTTCATCGTTATGGGTCTGGTTGACGCTATCCCAATGATCGGTGTCGGTCTGGGCATGTACCTCATGTTTGCTGCTTAAGCTAAACGGCTGTTTGAGTACCCGCTAAAGCCCAAGAGGCTAAGTTCTAAAGGCAAGTCCCCAAAGGATAACCAGAACGGCTTAGGTCTTGGCTTAGCACCAGCAAACACCTGTTTTAGCAAGGAGCTAACACCTTGGAAATTAATGCTACTTTCTTAGGACAAGCTGTTGCTTTCGTCATCTTTGTGGTCCTGTGCATGAAGTATGTCTGGCCACCATTGATGAGTGCCTTAGAGAAAAGGCAAAAAGAGATTGCCGACGGCCTTGCCAACGCCGAAAAGGCGAAAAAGAATCTTGAGTTAGCAAAGACCAATGCCGCCGAAGCCCTGCGCCAAGCCAAGGCTGAAGCACAGCAAATCATCGACGATGCCAATAAGCAACGCGCGATGATCTTGGATCGTGCTGCTGAAGAAGCTATTACCGAAAAGAATCGTATCGTCCAAGCCGCTAAGGCTGAGATTGAGGCCGAGCGCAATAAGGCCCGTGAGGAATTACGCGCTGAGGTCATTGCCCTGGCCATCGCAGGCGCTGAGAAGATTCTTGATAAGAAGATGGATGCAAGCTCTGATCATCAATTGGTCAAGAAGATTGTCGATTCCTTGTAAAGTGAGGTGAAAGCATTGGCTGAGAACCTAACTATCGCAAGACCTTACGCTCAAGCCGTGTTTGAGATTGCTCAGGCGGACCAAACCTTCGACCAATGGTCTCAATCCCTGGAGGCCTTGGCAGTTGCCGTCCAAAATGAGCAAGTTCAGGCGATGCTGGCGCAAGCTTCGACCAACGAGGCTGGCGCAAAGCTGTTAATTGAGCTTTTAGGTGATCTCATCGACCAAAAGGGACAGAACTTTGTCTACGTCGTAGGCGAGAACAATCGCTTTGCGGTGCTCCCTGAAATCTTCGAAGAGTTCGTGCGTTTACGTGACGACTACTTGAAGGTTAAGCAGGTGGAAATCACGTCAGCCCGCCCTCTTGCGGAGGCTGACCTTAAGGCGATCGTCAAGAAGCTGGAACAAAAGTATCAAGCCACAGTCCGCGTCACGCAGACGGTGGACCCAGAGATCCTGGGCGGAATCATCATTCGTATGGGTGATGAGGTGATTGATGCCAGCGTCAAGACTAACCTGAGCAGACTGTCTTCAACCCTCAAGTAACGCAGGGGATACTTAAATGCAATTAAATTCAACTGAAATTGCCGATCTCATTAAAAAGCGCATCGAGCAATTTAAGGTTGTCACTGAAGCTCGTGATGAGGGCACTATCGTTTCGGTCAACGATGGTATTGTCCGTATTCACGGCTTGTCCAACGTCATGCAGGGCGAAATGCTGGACTTCGGCGAGGGCTTATACGGCCTGGCCTTAAACTTAGAGCGTGACTCGGTTGGTGCTATTGTGATGGGCCCATACTCCCACTTATCTGAGGGTATGAAGGTTCGCGGTACTGGCCGTATTCTCGAGGTTCCAGTCGGTGACGCCCTCTTAGGCCGTGTTGTTAACACCTTAGGTGAGCCAATCGACGGTAAGGGCCCAATTGATAAGGCTACCTTCTACCCAGTCGAGAAGATCGCTCCAGGCGTTATTGCCCGTCAAGGCGTATCCCAGCCAATCCAGACCGGCTATAAGTCGGTGGATGCGATGGTGCCAATCGGCCGTGGTCAGCGTGAGTTAATCATTGGTGACCGTCAGGTTGGTAAGACTGCTTTAGCAATCGATACCATTATCAATCAGAAGAATTATGGCGTGCGCTGCATCTACGTCGCAATCGGCCAGAAGGCTTCGACGATTGCGGCCGTGGTCCGTAAGTTAGAAGAGCACGGTGCTTTAAGCAACACGATCGTGGTCGCCGCTTCGGCCTCCGATACCGCTGCGCTCCAATACATCGCTCCATATGCTGGTTGCGCTATGGGTGAGTACTTCATGGATCAAGGCGAGGATGCCTTAATTATCTATGACGACCTCTCCAAGCACGCAGTCGCCTATCGCCAGATTTCGCTGTTACTGCGTCGTCCACCAGGGCGTGAAGCTTACCCAGGTGACGTGTTCTATCTGCACTCGCGTTTATTAGAGCGTGCTTCGCGTGTCAACGCCGAGTACTTAGAGGAGCACTCGGGGGGCAAGATCAAGGGTAAGACTGGCTCGTTAACTGCGCTGCCAATTATTGAGACGCAAGCAGGCGACGTTTCGGCCTTCATTCCAACCAACGTAATTTCGATTACCGACGGTCAGATCTTCTTAACCAGCTCGCTGTTCAACTCGGGCGTTCGCCCAGCGGTCGATCCTGGTATCTCGGTATCCCGTGTTGGTGGTGCCGCTCAGACCAAGATTATGAAGAAGCTCTCAGGCGGTATTCGTACGGCCTTGGCTCAGTATCGTGAGTTAGCTGCGTTCGCTCAGTTCTCGTCGGACTTAGACGAAGCTACCCGCAAGCAGCTCGATCACGGTCAGAAGGTTACCGAGTTAATGAAGCAGAACCAATACGCTCCATTAACTGTGGCTGAGGAAGCCTTAGTAATCTTCGCCGCCGAGCGTGGTTACTTAGAAGACGTAGCCTTAGAAAAGATTCTGCCTTTTGAAGCTGCCCTGTTAGATTTCGCTCGTCAGAAGTATGCTGACTTGCTCAAGAACGTCGAAGAGCATCCTGATTACAACGATGAGGTGGTAAAGCAGTTTGCTGACGTGGTAACTGAGTTCAAGTCAACGCAGACCTACTAGGAGCTCTAACATGGCTGGCGCAAAAGAAATCCGCACTAAGATCGCAAGTGTGAAGAGCACTCAGAAGATCACTAGTGCGATGCAAATGGTAGCTGCATCGAAGATGAGGCGCGCTCAGGAGAAGATGTCTTCTTCGCGCCCTTATTCTCAGGCGTTAGCTCGCATCATTGGTCACATTGCTGCTGGTCATACCGAGTACCGCCATCCTTACATGGTGCAACGTGAAGTCAAGAACGTGGGTTATATCATTGTCTCGACTGATCGTGGCCTGTGCGGTGGTCTTAACATCAACCTGTTCCGCAAGGTCTTAAATGAAATTAAGACCAAGTTAGATCAGGGCCTGGGCGTTAAGATTGCCTTATTAGGTGGCAAGGCCAACGCTTTCTTTGCTCGAGCCGGTGTTGACATCGTGGCGCAACACGCAGGCTTTGGCGACGATCCTGCGCCTGAAAAGCTGGTCGGTGCGATCAAGGTCATGACCCAAGAGTTCTTGAATGGTGGGGTCGATGAGGTCCACCTGTGCTTCAACGGCTTCAAGAACACTATGGTTCAGATCCCGATGGTAGTGCAATTACTGCCACTGCGTAAGACTGAGGACGAGAATATCGTCAAGCACCACTGGGACTATATCTACGAGCCTGACCCAGCTATCATTTTGAACGTAGTTTTAGATCGTTATATTCAGCAGATGGTGTATCAAGCCGTGCTTGAGAACCTCGCCAGTGAGCAAGCCGCCCGTATGGTGGCGATGAAGGCTGCTACCGACAATGCTGAGTCCTTAGTCAGTGACTTACAGCTCGAATATAACAAGGCACGTCAAGCCGGTATCACGATGGAACTCAACGACATCGTTTCCGGTGCCTCTGCGGTCTAACTTTTTGAGGATTAAAAATGGCAGAAGCTAGAAAGCGTGCTGGTGAGAAAGGCACTATTGTGCAGATCATCGGCGCTGTTGTGGACGTTGAGTTTGCTGAGAACTCCATCCCAGAGCTTTACGATGCACTCGAGGTTAAGGGCGACGGCAAGCAACGTCCTGATATCGTGCTTGAGGTGCAGCAACAAATCGGTGGCGGTGTAGTCCGCTGCATTGCCATGGGTTCGTCCGATGGCTTAAGCCGTGGCTTAGAGGCGGTTAACACTGGTGACGGCATCAAGGTACCAGTTGGTACTGCCACCTTAGGCCGCATCATGAACGTGCTGGGTCAACCAGTAGACGAGCGTGGTGACATCGGCGAGGAAGAGCGCTGGGTTATTCACCGTGCTGCTCCAACCTACGCTGAGCAATCGGCTACCACCGAGATCTTAGAGACCGGTATTAAGGTTATCGACCTGATTTGTCCTTTTGCCAAGGGCGGTAAGGTTGGCCTGTTCGGCGGTGCTGGTGTGGGCAAGACCGTTAACATGATGGAGCTCATCAACAACATCGCTAAGGCTCACTCGGGCTTATCGGTGTTCACTGGTGTGGGCGAGCGTACCCGTGAGGGTAACGACTTCTATCATGAGATGGAAGAGTCCAAGGTCTTAGACAAGGTTTCGATGATCTACGGCCAGATGAACGAGCCTCCAGGGAACCGTTTACGTGTCGCCTTAACCGGCCTGACCGTAGCTGAGAAGTTCCGTGACGAAGGCAAGGACGTGCTGTTATTCATCGATAACATCTACCGTTACACCTTAGCTGGTACCGAGGTTTCGGCTCTGTTAGGTCGTATGCCATCGGCGGTAGGTTATCAGCCAACCTTAGCTGAGGAAATGGGTGCCCTCCAAGAGCGTATTGCTTCGACCAAGAAGGGCTCGATTACCTCGATTCAAGCCGTTTACGTTCCAGCAGACGACTTGACCGACCCAAGCCCAGCTACGACCTTCGCGCACTTGGACGCCACAATCGTGCTATCCCGTCAGATCGCTTCCTTAGGTATTTACCCAGCGGTAGATCCACTCGATTCGACTTCTCGTCAGCTCGATCCATTCGTCGTAGGCCAGGACCACTATGAGGTTGCCCGTGGCGTGCAGACTATTCTGCAGCGCTACAAGGAGTTAAAGGACATTATCGCGATCTTAGGTATGGACGAGTTAAGCGAGGATGACAAGCTGACCGTTGCCCGTGCCCGTAAGATTGAGCGTTTCCTGTCGCAGCCGTTCAGTGTCGCGGAAGTCTTCACCGGTTCGCCAGGCAAGTACGTCCCACTCAAGGAAACCATTCGTGGCTTCAAGGGCATCATCAATGGTGAGTATGACAGCCTGCCAGAGCAAGCTTTCTACATGGTCGGCTCGATTGACGAGGCTGTAGAGAAAGCCCAAACCTTATAACGGAGGCTGACTCATGGAAGATATTACTTTCCATCTGAATGTTGTCAGTGGCGTCAGCAGTATGTATTCAGGCCGTGTGCGCGCGATGTCGATCACCGGTTCTGAAGGCGAGCTGGGTATTCGCCATGGCCACACTCCTTTAATTACCACGATCAAGTCGGGTATGGTGTCCTTGGTTGATGCCGAGGGCAAGCAAGACCAGATGTACTTGGCCGGCGGTATTTTAGAGGTGCAGCCTGAAGAGGTCACAGTGCTGGCCGATACGGCTCTGCGCGCCGATGACATCGACGAGGCCAAGGCACAAGAGGCGATGAAAGCGGCTCGAGATGCGATTGCCCGCACCAATGCTGGTGACAAGGACTACACTCAGGCCTTCATCAAGCTCTCCGAGGCAATGGCTCAGCTCAAGGTGGTCGAGCTGGCGCGTTCGCGCGCACGCTAGCCTCTCGCTAGCGCCACCCCAACGTCAGGCCCTCGGGCCTGCCGTTGCTTTAGGTCAGAGAATTACATCTGTGTTATACTTGGTGTAAGGCGATGTGCTGACACCAGCACATTATCTCTGACCCTTATTCTTAAACCAATGGTAAAGTTAATGCCGAATCCAGCTTTGCCTAGTGCGGCTCCTGTGAAACTCAGGAAATTTGACAACCGTTTTAACGATGTGTTTGTTAAATTTCTTTTTGCTAACGAAAAGCAAAAAGAGTTCTTGATTGATTTGCTTAATGCTATCTTTGATGAGCGTAAACAACTATGTATTACAGAACGTATTACTGATGTTACTTACGCTGATCGCGAGCTGGTAAGCTTAAATATCAATGAAAAAGGTGCCCGCCTTGACGTCTATGTTAAGACCTCTCAAGGTCAAATCATTGATGTCGAATTTCAAAGTAAAGTAGATGAGTCAATTATAACGCGTGATTTATTTTATTTTGGCAAACTGTTTGAAGCCCAGCTGCATCAGGGAGCATCTTATGACCAAGCACTGCCAATTATAGTAATCGATGTGCTCAAGGAAAATATTTTCCCAAAAGACGAAGATTATATTACTTTTGCTGGTTTGACCAACCTGTTAACTGGCAAGTTGATTACAAAATTAGAGTACATCATATTTATTGAAGCACGCAAGTGTGTAATGCTTGGTGAGAGCAAGAACAGTCGCCTGATCATGTGGATGAATTATCTGCTTTCTAAATCAGACCAAGTTATCGAGGCACTTGCTAAGAAAGATAGCATCTTTCAGAAGGTACTCGATGCTGAGAGAAATTTCAGAGGAGATACTAAGATGATGGATATCTACTCAATAAACGAATCTCTCCACTCAGTGAACGAAACTCTTAACATTAAGGTTAATTCGCTCGAAAACAAGAATGCTTTACTCGAAAGTGAGAAAGCTTCGCTCGAAAGTGAAAATGCTTCACTCAAGCAAGAGATACAGCAAACCGAAGCTAGAGTTAAGCTTGAAACCGAAGCTAGAGTCAAGCTTGAAGCAGCTATTAATACTGCCAAAAACATGCTGGCCAAAGGCTTGCCGCGCTCCTTAGTCAAGGAGATCACCGAGCTATCTGACAGTCAGCTGGCAGCTCTGAGCTAATATTATAGTGTCGAGTTGATTGTTAATATTTTCTTGCATAGGCGAGTTGCGAACCAACTCGCCTAAATTATTTTTAATTAACTAAAAAACATAAAATTAGCGCCAAAGTTGTTTTAACGATAAACATTGCTTGGCACTGCGCAAGCAACAAGCTCGGCGCATGAGCCTTGAGGATTTTTAGCCTGCGCTCTGGCCGCGAGAAGTTCCATAGAACAGCTGGTGGCTCTTAACGATGGGGTAATCTTTGCGCTTAAGACTCACTTTGCGGAAGGTGGGCGTGGTAGAACAAAGCACGGCCCTTAACAATGGCATCGTGATATTGGTTCAAGAAGTCGGCAGAGAAGAGCTGGATGACTTCATGCTGGGCATTGGCCAAAACATGCTTGCTGTTGTGCATGGAGTTGTCAGCTATGATCAGCTTGTGCTTAGGATCATAAGCTAAGCGATCGAGGTTAAAGAAAAGCTCCAAATTGTGCCAAGTCATAGCAGCGAGGTCAGAGCCATAGTCACTGAGCACGAGAGCCATGAGCTTGCGCGTGAGCTCCATCACCACATAAAGTGCAGCCACCTGTGCGCTTGAGGAAAAGTACAGGCCATTGTCGTTGATAAAATAAGGATGAGGGGTTCCGCTGCGCTTGAAATCATCAGGATTAAGTCCAGAACATCCTTCTTTGCTGCAGCTGAAGTGGCTTGCAGCAAAGGCCATCTGCGTAAACTGGTAAATCTCAAAAACGCTCCAAGTGCTGATGTGCTCGGATGGTGTCCAGAGTACTTGGTAGCAGTCCTTTTGGGCGTCTTGCACATGGGCGACAATCATACGCCCGGCAATTTCCTTGGGGTTAGCGCGCAGTTTAAGGGTAAGAGTGGCGTCCTTGGTAAAGGTATAGGTACCTGCCTCATAGAGATCGACTTGAGCCAAAGCTTTCGGCGCCCCTTGTGGCTTTTGCACGTAGCTTTGGCACTCAAACTTACCGGCTTTGGCTTGCTGGACTACCTCTTGTACCGCAGGGAGGTCATCTGGGAGGCACATGACCATATTGCGTTCCAGCTTGGAGCACAGGGCCGCTGTACTGTAGCTGGCTGCATCATGATCAGCCACGATCCATCCCAGCTTCTGCGTCAATTGGCGCAGCGATGGCAGAGCAAAGCCGTTGAACTTGCGGGGAGTGCGCTGCTCCAATAATGGCTCCAGTAAGGCCTTGAATTGCTGTGGTCCATAGTTGGCAATTTGGACTAAGAGCTGCTCGACCTCATGGGTATTGACCATCCATGGGTTAACATCTACACACTCGAGCCAGGCATTGAGCGGCACATCAGCGGCAAAAATAGGGAGATTGCAAATATGCTCAGGATGCTCGCAACTTAGAAAGGTCATAAGCACCGCCAGCATCTCGCCATTGCTCAAGGATTGCTGAGGATGGTCGGGTATTGCCTGATCCACTTGAGCAATTAAGCCTTTGTTCCTTAGGGTACCCATGACCAGGCCTTCATGGCCCAATGTGATAGGCTTATCGACTGGTGAAGTGAAAACTAAGTCCAGCTTGGGTTCCATTGTTATGTCTCCATGCTGATGGGAGCGGTTAGCCTTGAGTTTTGAGGATGCGCAAAATTTCTAAGAAGATATCGCCACCAGTTAAGCTTGGCTCGAGGACTGGGTCGCAGTAAGCGAACGAATCGTCAGGCTCAGCGCCATAAGGATCTTCATCGTCATCAGGGCCAAACGGAGACCAGTGCGCCTTTTCGCGATCTTCTTTGAGGATAGCCTTGATGTCAGGCAGGTGGGCGCGGTAGTCATCATAACCCTGCTTCAGGGCCTCGAAGTAAGGGGCCAGGTACTGGGTGCTGTAGAGCTGAGCGATTTCTTGAGGAGCACCTTGCTCGAGGTATTGGCGCACTTGATTTTCTCTGGTGAATTTTTGTCTGATCTTATTGAACTTGAGCTCCCACTCATAGCCCATACGATCGGCGCTGATAATGAAATAATCCTTGCAGGCGGGCTTGAGCTTTTGCCCCAGGCGGAAGTTGTCGACATCGCTCTTTAAGATGCTTTGGGTGAGCTTGGTCAGCTTCATAATGGCGTTCACCGCCTCAAGGTGCTTGAAGCTCGGCACATAGACGGTTGGGCCCGCAAAGAAAGCGCGCTTGGTGTAATCGATGGTGCTACCCTTTTGCTGTTCCAAGTGCATCACAGTAAGCGCTTGCTGGTAGTGGGCATAACAGCGGCGACCCGCGCCGATATAGTTAGGCTGCACAGTCCAGAGACCATATTTTTGCTCAAAGGCGTCATCTAATTCATCAACAAAGGAGCTGTCACCAGCGTGAATGAGGACGAAGGTGCCGGTGCGCGGTTCCTTATTTTTGCCCTTGCCGGTAAAGGTGAACTGGCCATTCCCGGTGATCTTAGCCAGATCAATTGGGCGCTGCATAATCAGGGCAGGATCTAAGCCATAGTTGATGTCATAGCCGCGCTCGATTTTACGGTAGAGCTCATGATGCTCCCAGTTGAAATCGTCGCCCTCGTTGGCGGCAAAACCCGCTTGAACCGCCTCATGCTCAAACGGTAAAGCGACAATCGGTTCAAGGCCCAGCTTTTCACTGGCCTCAAGCAGCTTGTAGGTGTCAGCCGAGTCAGGGATCAAAATGGTTTTCAGGTTGGTTGCGTGCTGGTAGAGCTTTTTGAGTTGGGGGCTAGTAATGCTTTTCTTGCCCGCGCCTTCGGTCTTGCTAATGAGATGAGCTTCGACCGCCCGATAGAACTTGGTTGGGTCATAGGCGACAATAGCGCTGATGAGGGTGCTGACACGCTCAACGGTGAACATCGAAGGCACGAAATCAGGACGCTTTAGCCACGCAGCCATGGGCTCAGTGCCCAAGTTTTTGCTCAAATTCCAGACCGGAACATTGCGATTGCGGCAGAGCTGTCCCAACAACACAACCAAGGTTTCGCCTAAAGAGAGGTCTGCTTGCTGCGGGCTATCTTTAGGAATATAGGCGTTAAGTTCGGAATCGACGAAGTCGATAAAGCCCTTATAGCGCAGCGTACCCATGACTAAGCCCGCCATGCTGAGCTCGATTTGGCCATAATCATTGATAATGGAGTTTTTGCGTGGTGCTTGCTTGGCTTTAGCCATGAAGATGATCCTCTTGGGGTGAAACACAACAGCATTTTAGCAAGAACGCCTTGCTAATCGCTTTTTTTGCTGGCTCACGGCAGCGTGAGCAGGTAGGGCGTTGTCCCCTGCTTGATAGAGGTAAAGAGGGCTCATGTAGACGGGAAAATTTAAGTTGAGCTAGGCAGCTTTACCTCAGCAGCTTGCTAAGATAGTGACAAGAAGGTGATTTTTATCAGGAATCTTGATGTTCCAAATCTTCAGCTTGGCATTGTTATGGGCTGCAACGACTAGCTCACACCAAATTTTCCCGTCTACATGAAGAGGGCTTGTTTGAGCTAGGTGTGCGGGGGAAAGCGCGATCTGGGGCGATTTCACGCGTATTTCACCTAAAGCGGTGATATTTTTGGCTATAATAAGAAAGTTATGCGATTGCATGGGATAAATGGGCGATTTGACAAGGACGTCATCTTATCTTTGCCCGTTCCAAGGCTGTAGCGTGCCACGCTGCAGTTAGGTCTTAAGCTGCTACTTACTCCCAATCTAATAAATGACTTATGTTTGGTGGGGAAAAGTGGCCTTAAAGTATGCAAGAGCACAGTGAGCGAACACGCTCGGAGGGCTCGTCAGAGCCAAACCCTCACGGTTTGAGCCTTAGAGCTTGAACTTTTTTAGTGGAATGTCGCAGCATGGGATTTTTTTCAAAGTTATTTGGCTTTGGTAAGCGCAAGGATGAAGCTGCCAAGCCTCAGGACGATCAACCGATTGTTGACGCCTTAGAAAACGAGCAGAGCCCGCAAGAAGCGCCAGCAGACAATGATGCGGTTTTCATCAATCCCGAGAACCAAGATAGCAATGACTCCATTGCTGATCAGGTGGAGGAAGCCGAAAAAAAAGAGCCAACTTGCGACAGCTCCAATCTGGATCAGACTCAGAAGTCTAACGAGTCGGAGGTTGCGACCTCTCCTGCTGTTGCAAATGACGCAGAGTCAGCAGACACCGTAGCGCAAGCTCAGGCTGAAGCTGAGGCTAAGGCCAAGGCCGAGCAAGAAGCCCGTGAGCGTGCTGAAGCTGAGGCAAAAGCCAAGGCCGAGGCTGAAGCAAAGGCCAAGGCTGAGCAAGAAGCCCGCGAGCGCGCTGAAGCTGAGGCCCGTGCCAAGGCCGAGGCTGAAGCAAAGGCTAAGGCCGAGCAAGAAGCCCGTGAGCGCGCTGAAGCTGAGGCAAAAGCCAAGGCCGAGGCTGAAGCAAAGGCCAAGGCTGAGCAAGAGGCCCGTGAGCGCGCTGAGGCAGAGGCTGAAGCAAAGGCCAAGGCTGAGCAAGAGGCCCGCGAGCGCGCTGAGGCAGAGGCCCGTGCTAAGGCCGAGGCTGAGCAAGAGGCCCGTGAGCGTGCTGAGGCAGAGGCCCGTGCTAAGGCAGAGGCTGAAGCAAAGGCTAAGGCCGAACAAGAAGCCCGTGAGCGCGCTGAGGCCGAGGCCCGTGCTAAGGCAGAGGCCGAAGCTAAGGCCGAACTAGAGGCCCGTGAGCGCGCTGAAGCTGAGGCCCGTGCTAAGGCAGAGGCTGAAGCCAAGGCTAAGGCTGAGCAAGAGGCCCGCGAGCGTGCTGAAGCTGAGGCTCGTGCCAAGGCAGAGGCTGAAGCCAAGGCTAAGGCTGAGCCAGAGGCCCGTGAGCGTGCTGAAGCTGAGGCTCGTGCTAAGGCAGAAGCTGAAGCTCAGGCTAAGGCTGAGCAAGAGGCCCGCGAGCGCGCTGAAGCCGAGGCTCGTGCTAAGGCAGAGGCCGAAGCCAAGGCTAAGGCCGAGCAAGAAGCTCGTGAGCGCGCTGAAGCTGAGGCCAAGGCTCAGGCAGAGGTTGAAGCTCAGGCTCAGGCTGAGCAAGAGGCGCAGGCTGCCGCTGCTGCCGTAGAGGAGGCTGCTGCTAAGCCAAAGCGTCGTCGTAAGACCAAGGCCGAAAAGGACGCTGAAGCTGCCGCTGAGGCCGTAGCTGAAGCTCCAGCTGAGACTCCGGTCGAGGAAACGGCCGCTAAGCCCAAACGCAAGCGTAAGACTAAAGCCGAAAAAGAAGCAGAGGCTGCTGGTGCAGCTGAGGTTCAGAGCACCGAAGTAGCTCCAGCCAAGGAGGCGCCTGCCAAGCCAAAGCGTCGCCGTAAGACCAAGGCCGAAAAGGATGCTGAGGCTGCTGCTGCCGCTGAGGCCGCCGCTGCTCAGGCTGCCGTAGAGCCAGAGACTCCAGCTAGCGTTGAGGCACCAGCTAAGCCAAAGCGTCGTCGCAAGACCATGGCCGAAAAGGATGCTGAGGCCGCAGTTGATCCTGACGCGGCGGTTGAGGGCGAAGCTGAGCTTGCGGCTGAGGAAAACGCAGCCGCTGAGGTTCCGGCTGAAGAGCAGGTGGCTGAGCCTGTTGCTGAGCAGGGCGCAGCTGAGAAGGAAGAGCGCGAGTCGTTCTTTTCCCGCTTGCGCAAGACCCGCGATAACCTCGCCAGCGGCGTCGGTGCTTTAATCTTCGGTCGTAAGATCGATGATGATCTCTATGAGGAGCTGGAAACCGCTCTCATCATGGCCGACTTGGGCAATGAGACCACACAGATGGTGATCGAGCGCTTGCGCGATGAGTCGCGCCTGCGTGACTTGCGCGATGCTGGTGCTCTGCGCAAGAACTTAAAGACCATCTTAAGTGAGATCTTAGAGCCATGTGCAGTGCCGTTAGATGTCACCACCAAGAAGCCATATGTCATCTTGATGGTCGGCGTTAATGGCGCGGGTAAGACCACCACTATTGGTAAGCTGGCCCGTAAGTTCCAAGACCAAGGCCTGTCGGTGATGTTGGCTGCCGGTGACACCTTCCGTGCTGCGGCCGTCGAGCAGTTAAAGGAGTGGGGCGCGCGCTCTAACGTGCCGGTGATTGCTCAGGCGACCGGCTCTGATAGCGCCTCGGTGCTCTTTGATGCGGTCACTGCCGCTAAGGCTCGTAACGTCGATGTCTTACTGTGCGATACCGCTGGTCGTCTCCAGAACAAAGACAACCTGATGGAAGAGCTCCGTAAGATTGTGCGTGTGATGAAGAAGGTTGACCCTGAGGTACCGCACGAGACTCTCTTGGTCTTAGATGCTGCTACCGGTCAAAACGCCGTATCCCAGACCAAGCTCTTTAAGGAAGCCGTTGAGGTCTCGGGCTTAGTCTTAACCAAGCTCGATGGCTCGGCTAAGGGCGGCGTGGTGATTAACCTGGCGCACAACTACCATATCCCAATCCGCTATGTCGGTATTGGTGAGAAGGTCGAAGACCTGCGCGAGTTTAAGGTAGAGCCATTTGTCGACGCCTTAATCGATAGCGAATAAGCACTAACAGCTGCTTATGCTGAGAAAAGGGGATGGCCTTCGGGCTGTCCCTTTTTTCTTGCAGCTAGCGGGAGCTGCGTGTGCCAATTTTTTGCAATGTACTCACAATAGCCTGATTTTTTTCTAGAATTAGGGCTTTGATTGGCCTACGACCAAGGTGAGCGTGCCCTGTGCCCTCTCTTTTAACTGTGTTGGGCCTATCGTGTGTTGGGATCTTTATGAAACGAAATGCTTTGAATGTGGCCCTGACTTTGGCCTTAAGTACGCTAACCGCTACGGCTTGGGCAGCGACGTCCGATGAAATTGCCGCTGCTCCAGCAGCAGCGGGCGCCAGTGGCGCTGATCTTGGTCAAATCAAGGGCGAGACCGTGGTCGTAACTGCCTCACGTATGGTCCAGCCACTCCTTGATGTTGATGCTTCAATGGCGGTGGTGTCAGCAGACGAAACGCGCACGATGGGTGTCGATAATATCCCCGAGATGCTGCGCTCCGAGCCAGGCGTGATCTTGAGCTCGGATGGTACCCCTGGCGTTAAGCGTATTGCGCTGCGTGGTGAGAATCCATCGCGTACCTTACTGATGGTCGATGGGCAGCGTTTGGATGACCAAAAGAACAAGTCGGGTGCCCCACTGCTTATCAACCCTTACTTCATCGAGCGCATTGAGGTAGTTAAGGGCCCGTCCTCGGTGCTGTACGGCTCTGATGCTTTAGGCGGTATCGTCAATGTCATCACCAAGCAGGCTTCTGAGGAGCCATTTGAGTTTGAGGGCGGTCTGAACTTCAATAGCGCCTATCGCAGCTTCACTGAGTACGCCAATGTTTCGGGCACGATCGAGCGCTTTAAGTATGCCTTAGGTGCCTTTAACACCAACTCCGGTGACTTACGCTTAAGTGATAACGAGCGCCTTGATAACACCTCGTATGACGCGACTGGCTTTAATGGCGACTTAAGCTATGCGCTCACCGATAATCTGACCGTGGGCTACACCGGCGAGTACTTCGATACCAATGCCGAAACCAATACCACGATCGATGATGCGACCTACGGTAACTTCTCGGGCGAAATCCCGAAGTGGGAGCGCCAAAAGCACAAGCTCTACGTGCATGCTTACGATCTCAATGACTACTTAGCGGCCGTGGAGAGCTCGGTTTATTACCAAAAGAACACCAAGGACTTTAACTCCAACCCGCAACGGGGCTTGGATGTCGCGGTGTATAACGAGCAAGAAAGCATCGGCGGTAACTTGCAGCTGGAGTGGAGCTTAGGCGAGCGCTTCTACCTCATCACCGGCTACGACGGGCGCCAAGAGACCTTAGATAGCTCCAGTGCCGTGAGTGTCGCGATGGGCCCGGTATTTCGCGGCAACTTTGACATTAAGGACGCCGACTACAAGCAGCAAAGCCATGCCTTCTATGCCTTGCTCTCGACCTACCTCACCGATGAGCTGACCTTAAACACGGGCGTGCGCTACAACTACATCAAGACCCGTGCTGGTAAAACTCGTATTGATGGTTTGCAGTCCGTTGGCGGTCCTAATCGCCCAGTTAATTTAGTGCGTGATGACACTACCAAGGTGAAGACCTTAGGCTCGCTGGGCTTAGTTTATCGTCCGTGGGATAACGGTGCCTTCCGCGTCAATTGGTCGCAGGGTTTTCGCGTGCCTAATATCCAAGAGCTCTTCCTTATCACCTCGACGGGTACCTTGCAGATGGGCAATCCGGACTTGAAGCCGGAGGAGTCTGATAACTTTGAGGTCGGTTTCCGCTGGGAAAATCCAAACGGCGGTTTAATGGCCGATGCCTCCTTGTTCTATACCATCTCGGACAATTACATCGAGACGGCACGCAATGGCCAGTTCTACACTTACCACAATATTGCTGAGGCTAAGAGCTACGGCTTTGAGGCGGCCTTATCGTATCTGACCCAATGGAATGTCGAGCCTTATCTCAACGTTACCATTATGGAGCGCAAGTACGAGACTCAAGCTGGCTCCTCGACTAATACAGGTACCCCGAAGTTCTTTGGTAACACGGGTGTGAAGTACTACGGCCGTTACTTTAATTTAGACGGCTTTGCCAACTTTGCCACCCAAACCAAGAATGACAACTTAGACGGTTGGTCGTACTTTGGTCCGCAGGAGTACGGAGGCTATGTCACCTTCAACCTGCGCGTCTCCACCAGCTTTGGTGATAAGGACCAGTTCACGGTCTATGGTAGTGTCGAGAATATCTTAGATAAGAGCTACCAGACCAACGAAATCATTCATGAGCCGGGCCGCTTCTTCACCTTAGGTGTCACGGGCAAGTTTTAGTCCCGCGCTCTCTTGGTTCTAGCTCATAGCTTCTGCGCCGCGCCGCCGGGTCACTAAGGCCCGGCGGCGCTGTCGTTAGAGCAGCTCGTACTTGATTGGAATCAAGATGCGGTTATTGAGCAGGCGATTACCGGTATTAAATTGCAGCATCGACTGGGCAAGCTTTTGCGCGGCCGCATCCAAGATCTTATGCCCCGAGCTGTGCTCTAAGCGGTAGCCCACCACAATGCCGTTCTCAACCACAAATTCCATCATGACCGTGCCTTCGAGCTTACGGCGCACCGCATTGCGCGGATAACGCGTCTTGCTCTTGATTTCATTGACCAAGAGCGAGGTCAGCTGGGCCTGCATCTGGCTGTTAAGTGCCGCAGCTTGTTCCTCGGCCGCAGCTTTGGCAGGTGCCGCCGGAGCCACGGCAGGCTCAGCCGCCTTTACCTTAGGCTCAGTCTTAGGCTTTGGTTCAGCCTTAGGTTGTGGTTTAGGCTCAACCTTGGGCGGTTCTGGCTTAGGCTTGGGCTCAACCTTAGGTAGCTCAGGCTTGGGCTCGACTTTTGGCTTTGGCGGCTCAGGATTGAGCTTAATGTCCGACTCGAGCTCGGGAACGGGCTCCGGAGTTACTTCAGGCTCTGGAACCGGATCTGGTGCTGGCTCTGGCTCTGGTTCTGGAACCGGCTCGGGCTCTGAGGACTCCTCAGGACGGGGCTCGGGAGGCGTGAGCTCTGGGGTGGCTTCCTCGTCCGTAGGAAGCTCTGAAACCTGCAAGGTCAGCTCGACCGCCGCAAAGTTTTGCTGCGGAGTAATGACAAACTCAGGTTGATCCCATACGCCTACGGCAATCAGCGTGGCAAAAACACCGGCAAAACCTGCGGTGCGGGCGATGAGATCGGGGTGCTGAGTTGAGAACAGGGCCATAGCTTATGGGGTGTCCGGGGCGGGCGCTGGAGTGTCAGCTCCTGCTTGAGGGTTAGCTTGGGTGTTGGCTTGAGCTGGGGTAGCAGCGGGCTGTGCTGAGTCGATCGGGGTTGAGACCACGACCAGGCGCCCTTGGGTGTAGGTACGTGCTAAATCAGCGACATGAATGAGCTCTTGGCTCGGGGCAGCGGCATCAATCACCAGCTCTAAGGTCAGCTCGTGCTGGGCCTCAGTGCTCTTTTGCAGCTCAGCGGCAATCAGCTCAGGCAGTGCGTCCTTGGTAGCTTTCGTGTTCGCGCCCACGGTGTAGTTGCCTTGAGCATCGACACTGATGCGCATGGTGTAGGGACGCTCTTCACTCTTGGCGGTGCTCGATTGGGGCAGATTGAAGTCGATCACCGGCAGGGTGAAGCTCATGGTCATGATGAAGAAAATGACCAGCATAAAGGTGACGTCAATCAGCGGCGTCAGATCCACCGCCAAATCGTCATTCTCTAAATCGTTCATGACTGCTCTTTAAGCTCTGGGACTAATTCGGTGTGGTGGCATAAGATCAAGGTGATCTTATTGCGAAAAGCACGTAAGTTGATGAGCAGGTAGTAGTGGATGATCAGCGCCGGAATAGCCAAGGTTAGGCCCATCACTGTGGTGAGTAAAGCCTCCCAGATACCCCCTGCCAGCATATTGGCATCAGGCATAGCGCGCTGCGAGAGGTTGGAGAAGACGTCGATCATGCCTAAGACTGTGCCCAATAAGCCCAGTAAAGGACCAATGGCGGCACAGAGCTTGAGGAAGTAGAGCGAGCTGTAGATGCCCTTTAACTGTACTTGCATCAAGGTGTTGATGACGAGCTCGCGCTCGCTTTGGTCGCTGCTTTGCTCTTGGGCTTGGGCCTTGGTGATGATGTCGCTGAGTACCGAATGCGGCGCAAAGCCTTGCTTGGCGACTAAGTAGGCCAAGACGATGCCGCGAATGGCCATAAAAATCGCGATCAGGGCTAATAAAACGATAGCTAAGCCGGAATAGCCGACTTGGTAAAAGAGATTAACCATTATGGGGACAGTCCTAAGGGCACGGTGGTGAAGCCACAGATGGGCGTTATTTTACCCGCCTAGGGGTATTTTGGCGCACCAGGCCCATTTTAGCGGTGCACTTGATGCGCGCGGGCCATAAATCATGTAAGCTTTTTGTGTTTCTTGTTTGTACTATCCCCTGGGTGTGTGGAAGTGGGGGCAGCGGGAGGATTGATTTAGAAGGGATTTTTTGATGAGTTTTAACTAAATGCCGCGAAATTCCCTATGCGTAAGCGTAGGGATGAAAGCGGCAATACCGAGATGATGCTTAGACAT
>CALXOW010000042.1 GCA_944390115.1 uncultured Anaerobiospirillum sp. | reverse complement strand
GCAAACGCTCCGAAGCGCAAATGCTCCGAGCCGCAAACGCTCCGAAGCGCAAATGCTCCGAGCCGCAAACGCTCCGAGCCGCAAACGCTCCGAGCCGCAAGCGCTCTCGGCTTGAGCTTGGCTTTCCTAGTGGAAGCAAGCTATGGCGCCACCACATGAGGTCACAGATCCCAATCAGGCAGGTGCAGCAAGCAGCCCGCGCCCGCAAGAGCCGCAGGCTAGCACTTTCTTGCCCTGCACCTTTTCATTACTGAGCGGACACTTAAGAGTAAGCTCTCAGGCGGCGTCAGACTCACCCCCTCAACTGGGCGGCAGCTCTACTGAGTTGGGTTCCACCCGTGCCCCATTGAGCTTTGAGCGCACCAAGGATTTATTGCGTGCTGAGATTTTGCACAACATCGTGCTGATTCTCAATTCACACTCACATCCGCGCTTAAGCGATCTGCACGGGGATCGGGAATTGTCCTACTCAGTTCTGGGGATGGGACTTACCGACTTCTGTGGTCACTCCCACGCCGCCCAATCCTTGGCGCAATTACAGCAGCAGATCAGAGAGCAAATCGTGCACTTTGAGCCGCGCTTGGATCCTGACAGTGTGCAGGTACACCTCATCTCAGATGGCACGTCTAATAGCTTAAACCACACTATCAACTTGGAGATAGTGGCGCAAATCCATCCTAGTTTGCTCGCCGATCAGGTCTTTAGGTGCACCACACATTTAGACTTAGAAAGTGGAGCTAATGTCGTACGCCTCAGTTCAGGGCGCGGTCAAGATTAGTCCAAGCAGACCAGAGCAAAGTAGTCCTGGTCGCGCTAATCCGAATCACAAATTCCTGACTTGAGGTGTGGTTTATCAAGCGGAGGGCGCTGATGCAAGCTGATTTCTTAGATTATTATCGTAAAAATCTCCAGTCCTTACGCTCTGCCGCTGCTTACTTTGCCCACGCCTATCCCAAGATTGCCGCAAATCTGGCACTGGATAGTTTTGCCTGTGCCGATCCCTTTGTCGAGCGCCTGCTCGAGGGCTCAGCCTTTATCGCCTCCCAAGTGGAAGCCCACTTAGACAGCGGCTACGCCCGCTTATTACAGCAATTAGTAGCCCATAGCGCCCCACTCTTTAACACGCCCTTACCGGCCCTGACCTGTGTTCAGCTCAGCGCCCAGCAATCAGGCCAATTGCCTGTGATCGCCGCAGGGCAAAGCTTTACGCTCCCGACTGTTAAGGGGCAGAACTGCACCTTCAGTGCCCTGTGGCCTGCGGCCGTGCATCCGCTATCCGCACAAAATTGGACCTATCATCACAACGTTGCCGCTGAACTGCCCGAATTAAGGCTGGGAGCCCAAGCCAAAAGTGTGTTGGCTTGTGATGTCACGCTCAAGGTGCCTCAGAGCGCCGCGCGCTCCTGGCTCGAACGGCAACAGCAGCCGCAGGCGGCCGGCGCGCTTGAGCTCTTTTGCAATATGCCCGAAAGCACAGCGGCCGCTTTATATCAGCTCTTGCGCCACGACCAAATTGCGGTCTACGTGCGCACCACTGAGCTCAATGGGCGCACCAGATTACAGCAGCTTGAGCCCTTGACCGCTGTAGCTTCACTCTACCAGCAACCGTCCTATCTGCAGGAAGTGGTGGGCGGAGCATCCGCATTAGACTATCTCGCGCTCTATCTTAATTATCCGCAACTGTGTAAGTTTATCAGGCTGTCCAATCTGCTCGCGCAATGGCTGAAGCTCAATCTCAGCTCGGGGCGCTTAATCGTGGTATTTAAGCGGGAGCTGAACATAGCCCTCGAGCTTAGTATCCTGACTGATGTCGTACCGCTGATCAACGTCTTTAGCGCCCGCTCCAATCGCACCGCTTTGACCTTACGCTCTGACTATCAGATCCAGATCGACCGCACGCACCCGCTTGATTACGAAGTGTTAGCAATCAGCGTGCTTGAATGTTACGACCAACAGCAACGCTTACGCTTCGTGGCCCACCCACTCACTGGACTTAGGCCACTCCCTGATACCCCTGAAGTCAGCAGCGTTAGCTTCAGCTGTGAGCGACGCCTGCCGCAGGTACGGCCCAACCCCCGCTCGCCCTACCCGATCAGCAATATGTTTGTGGCTTTAAGCGGCCCCGCTTATCGCCAAGCGTACAATGAGGCGCTCGCAGCACTTGAAAACAAATTATGGGAACCAAATACGGCGCCCGTCCCGCAAGCGGCAGTACGCGACCTAGGTTTGGACTTGGTGGCGCAATGTTATTGCTCCAATGGGGATCTGCCCTATTTTCTGACCCAAGACGCAAGTGTACGCAGCAGTAATGATGTGCTGCATGGCACGATTGTAGGCGATGTCACCAAGATGGTACCGGCGCGTTTGACCACCGTGACGGACGATGAGCTCAAGCTCTTGTCCTTGGTGCTGATCAATACCACGGCGCTGTTACGGCAACCTAACCAAGAAATCGTAGCTTACCTGCGCTCACTCTTGCTGACCTTAGGCAACCACAGCCTTGAGGTCGAGCAATTAGCGCAGTGCTTAGTAAGCTTTAGCCGCGAGCCTCAGACTTTTCGGCGCATCAAGCAAGGCGTAGTCTTTTTTGAAGAAGGGGCGCGCCTCACAGTGACCTTAGACGAGAGCAAATTAGGCGGCAGTGGACTCATGTTTGTGGCCGAACTCTGGGCCCAGGTGCTCCTGAGCGCCTTAGCGGTCAATACCCAAGAGCAAGTGCAGGTGCGAACCACCACCGGCATGGAGGTCGGCGTATGGACCCACTAAGCTTCGCCCCCGCGAGCCCAGAGCACCGCGCTGCGGTCAGCGTGACCCCCGCCCCAGCGGTCCGTATGACCCCCGCTCCAGCGCCCAACATGACGCCTGCTCCAGCGCCCAACATAACACCCGCCCCGGCTCCCGCCTCTGCGCCAAGCATGGCGCCCGCCCCGACGGCTACCGTAATCCCAGCGGCCTTGCGCGCCTTAGTGCAATGGGCCCAATACCTGGTGCAACACCGCGCCCAAGAGCTGTCCTTATCTGAGTTAGAGCGACACATCCATGCGTTAAGTCCGCTGCCTCATCCTATTTACTATCGCTACCAAATTAGCCTGAAGCCGCACTCCGGCCAAGTAGCACAAGTTAGGCTCCTTGACTCGGGCCAAGTTGAGCTCACGGTTTACGCACCAAGCCTGGTGAGCTTGGAAGGGCCGATGCCCTTGGAGCTGTTGCAAGAACTAACTTTGCAAGTTCAAGACGGGCAAACTTCTCTTAACGACTTTATCCGCTTACTCAATGAGCGCTTCAGCCAGCTCTATGCTCACTGCGTTAATTTAGCCTCAGGCCAAAGTGTGCACCATGCCGCTTGGTACGAACAGCTGTGTTTGGCCTTATTAGGCGCCCACAACGATTTTAGCTACCAACTGCCGTCCGAGCTGTTGCGCGGCGCCTTAAGCGCTATCAATACCTTAGATCAAGGCAGCGCGCCCAGCTTAGAACGTTTGCTGCGGCAAGCCCTCGGCTGTCAGGTTCAAGTGGTCGAACATGTATTTGGCTTATACCCCTTAGCGCCGCAACTGCAAACCAGCCTGGGCCAGTGCAATTGCACCCTAGGTCAAGACACCATGCTAGGCTCCCATTACCCCTCAAGCCAGCGGCGTTTTGCCCTGATCTTAGGCCCCCTCACCTACGAGCAATTGGTAGCGCTGCGCGCACAGCACCAAGACGCGGTCACCTTACTGCTGGCCCTCGCCCTAAAAGAGCGCTCGTTAGAGTGTGAGGTGGAATATCGCTTACGCCCCGAGCACGCACAAGCAATTAACCTCAATGGGAGTTGTGCCTTAGGCCAAGGTACTATCCTCTGTTCGACCCAAAAAGCAGTACGAACCAGCACCGCAGAATCTTATTGGTCGGGGCGCACCATCATTCACTTCAACCACAGCGCCGACGCGCACGTTTAGATAGGAGCGGCTATGTTCAAGCTTACCCGAATGGATCTTTTTGCACGGCTTGATGAGCTGTGCTATCAAAGCTGTGAGAGCGCCACGGTGCTCTGTAAGAGCCGGGGCAATCCTTATGTGGAAGTAGTCCACTTGCTCAATCAGCTCTTCTTGCACCCGGAAAGTGAGTTGGTCGCAATCACTCAGCATTTTGACTGCAATAGCGATCAGCTGGCGCACGACCTGATTGCCGCCCTCGATCGCCTGCCACGGGGGGCCTCGGCCATTTTAGATTTCTCGCCGCATATCGAGCTGTTGATCAAAGAGAGCTTTATGCTCGCCGAGCTAGTTTACAAAGAGCCGCGCATCAGCTCCGGGCACCTCTTATTAGCGCTCAAGACCCACGATAACCTCGCCCCGCTGCTACATGGCATCAGCCGCGAGTTTCTTAAGATCAACGCCGATCTGCTCCAGCAACAATTACCTGAGATCGTCAAAGATTGCGCCGAAGCCCAACGCAATGCGCTGCTCAAGCGCAGTGCTGGCGGTATGGCCGCAGG
Source organism: uncultured Anaerobiospirillum sp. (assembly GCA_944390115.1). Lineage (GTDB taxonomy): Bacteria > Pseudomonadota > Gammaproteobacteria > Enterobacterales > Succinivibrionaceae > Anaerobiospirillum. Next base: position 23,650 of record CALXOW010000042.1, on the reverse strand, counting down.
AAACACCGCCGCGACTGGCCAACCGGAGGCTTTACTGAGCAATCCGGCGATGGGTAAGGGGGAAGCGCTGTCTTTGTACTGCGTCGACCTCACCGCCCGAGCCCAAGCTGGGGAGATTGACGAAATTGTGGGGCGCGATCGCGAAATTCGCCGCTTGATGGACATTCTGCTGCGGCGGCGGCAAAACAACCCGATGCTCACCGGTGAGGCCGGTGTGGGTAAAACCGCCGTGGTCGAAGGCTTTGCCCTGCGCTTAGCGCAAAATAAGGTGCCTGATGCCTTAAAAGGCAGCCGCCTCTTGTCCTTAGACTTAGGCCTCTTACAAGCGGGCGCTTCGATGAAGGGCGAGTTTGAGAACCGCCTCAAGCAAATCTTAGAGGAAATTGCGGCCTCAGAAACCCCGATCATCCTCTTTATCGATGAAGCTCATACCTTAATCGGCGCGGGTGGCACTGCCGGGCAAAATGACGCGGCCAATCTGTTAAAACCGGCCTTAGCCCGTGGCAATTTGCGCTGCATTGCCGCCACCACCTACCAAGAGTACATCAAGTACTTTGAAAAAGATCCAGCTCTAAGTCGCCGCTTTGAAAACATCTTGGTCGGAGAGCCTGATTTCGAGCAGGCCTTACCGATGATGCGCGCGTTAAAGGGCATGTTAGAACAGCACCATCATGTCACGATTCTCGAAGAAGCCTTAGCGGCGGCGGTCAAGCTCTCGGCGCGCTATATCCCGACGCGCCAATTGCCCGATAAGGCGGTTTCGATTTTGGACACCGCCTGCGCTAAGGTCGCCTTAAGCCAAAACAACGAACCGGCCCACTTAGAGTTTCTGCGCCATCGCAAGCAGCAACTGCAACAAGAGATAAACAACTTACAGCAAGAAGAACAAGCAGGTTTCACCCATCACACTGAGCTGGAGCAAGTAGAGCAAAAACTTGTCAAGTGCCAAGAGGAACTGACCGCCTTAGAAGCGCGCTGGCATCAGACCCAAGCAGCCCTGCAAGACTATTTACAACTGCGCGCCCAAGCCACAGACAATCAAAGCGCTGAGTTTACGGCGCAACTTAGCGCCGCCCAGCAGCACTTACAAGAAATACAAGGGGAAGAGCCCTTAGTCTTAACCGAGGTCGATGAGCAGGCGGTGGCCAGCGTAATTTCCGAGTGGACCGGTATTCCGCTGGGGCGCATGGTTAAGGATGAAATGCAAACGCTGCTGCAACTTGCGGACACCTTAAAATCCCGTGTGATTGGCCAAGATCACGCCTTAGAGCTCATTGCCAAGCGTGTCTTGACCTCACGGGCGCAACTTGCAGACCCTAATCGGCCGATTGCGGTGCTGATGCTCGCCGGTCCCTCGGGTGTGGGTAAAACGGAAACGGCTCATGCCTTGGCCGATTTAATCTACGGCACCGAACGCAATCTCATCACGATCAATATGAGTGAGTTCCAAGAGGCTCATACCGTCTCCACGCTCAAGGGTGCCCCTCCGGGCTATGTCGGCTACGGGGAAGGCGGCGTATTAACTGAGGCGGTGCGGCGCCGTCCTTACTCGGTGGTCTTGCTGGACGAAATTGAAAAGGCGCATCGCGATGTCCACGAGATCTTTTTCCAGATCTTCGATCAAGGTCAAATGGAAGATGGTGCCGGGCGCCTCATCAACTTTAAAAACTGCATCATCATCTTGACCACCAATGTCGGAGATGAGGCCATTATGCAGGCTTGTGCTCAAGCCATTGAGGCCGACGATCCGAGCAAGCTCCCCAGCCCTGAGGCGCTAGCCAAGGGCATTGATAGCGAGCTCAAGCAGATCTTCCCGGCAGCGTTATTGGGCCGCCTCAACGTCATCGCCTACTATCCTTTAGGCAAAAAAGCGCTGCAAGCCATTGTGCGTCAGAAGCTCACTAAGGTGGTCACACGCGTCGAGCAGAACTACCATGCGCGCCTGAACATAACGGAGGCCTTGGTCGATGAGCTGATTGCCCGCTGTGATAATATCAGTGCCGGGGCCCGTATGATTGATGCTCTGATCAACAACGAGCTGTTACCGCAGCTCAGCGCTAAATTCCTCGAAGTTACCCTCCAGGGACAACGCTTAGTCAGCGTAACTGCCGATGCCGCTCAAGGAAAATTTGAATTTTCTTTTGAGTGCGCGCCGCAGGATTAGAGCTCTGATTTAGTGCCAACACCGGCAAAGGAGGCTGCTTTATGATGCCCACCGCAACTTTGACCAATGCTAGTGCCACCGGCGATGTCATCACGGCCGTAGGTATGCCCAACCGCATCTGTGGCGGCCTGCCGATCGCCTGTGTCGGCGATATGGTGACAGGTCCGGTCTGCACTGGCAGTATGGCGGTTTCCACCGCCGTCACGCGTTTAATGGGCGGCCGCCCGGTGGCCAATGTGACGACCCAAATAGTGGGGGTCAATCCCATTACCGGCATCCCGGTCACCACGGCCATTGCGGTAAGCCCCAATGTAACGCGCTTAGTCTAAGGTGAGGAATCGCTTATGCCTGGCACTTGGCACTTAGCTCACGCCACGCGGCGCTCAGCGCGTACGCTGCGCCCCAGCTCTCAGCGCCCAAAGACTCGGCTGCGCCCGAGCAAGCTACTGGGCCTTAGCAAGCTACTGGGCCTTAGCAAGCTACTGGGCCTTAGCAAGCTACTAGGCCCACGGGCGCTGCTTCAAGCGCTGCTAAGCGCGCTCGTGCTGAGCGGCGCACTGACGCTCAGCGCCTGCTCGTCCAGTACGGTCAACTTGGCGGTCTATCTTGCCCCAGAAGTCGCGCAAACCTACGGCGAGGTGCCTTCACTTGAGGTAGATGTGGCCGGAGTCACCGCCGCGCAAAAGCAGGCCTTAGAGCACACTACGGTCGAGCAATATTTTGCGCCCCACAGTACGGTGCGCGCGAGCATTCAGCCGATTACCTTGTACTTCTCGCCCCTGCAACAGCGCCCTTACAGTATCGAAAAGAGTTTTGCTGCGTGGGAGCTGTGGGAGCAACGCGGCGCGGAATATGTGATGGTGCTGTGCAATCTGCCTAAGCTTAGTGCCGCAAGTAAGGATGGCGCCCCTGACAGTCGCCTGCTCTTTATTGAGATGCACGACGGCTTTATCAAGGACAGCTCATCGCATATTGTTGAGATCACCTCAAGTGGCGTCATCAAGGTCGCAGACGAGCCCGAGCCCCAATCAAGCCCGAGCTTAGCTCAAAGCGCCGAACCAAGCGCGCAAGAACAAGCTTTAGCTGCCGCCTTAGAGGCTGAGGCGCAAGCGCTACAGAGTCTTAGCCCGACGGACGCGCTTGAGAGCAACGCCCCTAATCTGAACGTTACCGCTCCGTTTGAGCCAATAGTTTTGGAGTAAGTCTTATGCACTTCACATCACCTGTGCACTGGGCCGAGGGCTTGTTCTTACAGCCACAGCATTTACAACGCTTCCAACAAAACGTGGCCCACGACAGCTATGCGCTCTTTGCCTTGCAGCAGCCCTACCCCTATGGGGTGATTGAGTTGGAGCTCAACGAAGACGCCTTGCTCGAGCAACGGGTGGAGGTAAGAAAGCTCAAGGCCGTACTCAGCGATAGCACCTTATTGGACGTGCCCCACAATGCCAGCGTCCCGCCCTTAACCGTCACCACCGATCTGACCTCTAAGCTCAATGCTCCGACCATTGAGATTTGTCTGTGCGTTCCGCTCCTGTCCACTCAGCACAGTAATGTCTGCACCAAGGAGAAAAATCAGGGGCGCTATGAGCTCAGCTTAGAAGAGGTCGGCGATGAAAACCGCGATCAGGGATTAAGCGAGGTCACGCTGGTAATGCGCCGCTATCACGCCTTCTTGTGTGAGCGCTCTCAGGTACCAGATCAAGCTCTCGCCCTGCCGTTAATCCAGCTTAATTGGAGCAGCACCGAGCAAGGGCAGCTCAGCTTAAGCCTCAATCAGCACTACATGCCCCCTTATCTGACCGTATCGGCTACCTGTCCGTTATTGCACTTAGGGCAAGAGCTGCTCTTAACCTTACGCCAGCAGCAATTACAACTGCAGCATCAGCTAAGCGAGCGCGCCTTAGAAAATCAGGTCTTCACCGCCGCCGAAGTGATCAAGCTGCAGGTCTTAGCGACTCTCACCGGTTTTGTCGCCAAAGCCCATTGCTTTTTGCAGCCGCAGCTCATCACCCCCTTTGCGTTCTATTTAGAGTTAGTCGAGCTCCTATCACAGCTGAGCATCCTCCGCCCGCAAGTGAACTTGCAGCTTAAGCCCTACGAGCACGACAATGCCCTGCCGTGCTGCGAGCAAGTGGTGCGCTTGATCCGCCTGTTCTTGCACGAAGAGAGCAACACCGAGTGCCAGATCTTCGATTTTGAGCCCCACACGCCTAACACCCAAATCTTGCGCTTGACCCAAACGGCGCCATTAGAGAGCAATGAGATTTACCTCGCCCTGCATGTGGATCTGCCAAATACCAGCGCGGCAGGAACGAGCGCGGCGGGGACAGGTGCTGCAGGGACAAGCGCTGCGGGGACAGGCGCTGCCGGGACAAGCGCTGCGGGGACAGGCGGCACCGGCCTGACCTTGCTGCAAATCGCGCAAACGATTGAATCGGGCGACAAATTCCGCCTGCTCGATCCGGCTTCGTACAACGAGCGCATTCGCGGCGTCAAGCTCTCCTATCTGCGCTACCCTCCGCAGTACCTGCCTCAGAGCAATTTTAATCTGCTCTTTCGGGTCAAAACGGATGAGTCGGTGCGGGTCTGGCATTACATCATGAGCGATAAGGCCCTCTTACTTGATTACGCCCCGGAGCTGTGGGGTCCCATCAAGGCCCAACTCATTGTGGTCAGCCCGACCCACTAAATTAAGGCAATTTTCTTGAGACGAGGCAGCGCGCATGGCAGATGCTAACCCCGGCCGCACCTTTGCGGCCTCAGATTTGTTGCAGCCCTTATTGAGCAAGCTCTGTGAGTTCTATGCCTTCAAGCAAGTAGGAAAAGAAGTGCCCTATGAGCTCTTATGCGGCACGCTCAAAAGTGAGCTCAATGCGCTCTCCTTGCGCTGTAGTGCCTCGCCGCTACTGCAACAGCGCTATGCCCAGATCGAGCAAGTTGTGGTGTTTTTTATCGACTACACGGTCAAGGAAGGCCAATTTAGCTACTCGGAGCAATACGAAGAGATGGCGCGCGCCTTCCATGAGTTCTCAGGCGATGAAAAGTTCTTTGACCTCTTGGAGGCGACGCTCAAGCAGGGCACCGATCTTGAGCTGTTGCGCCTGTTCTATATCCTGTTAGGGCTGGGCTTTGACGGCATTTTCAAGCGCGAGCGGCCCTATGTGCACGAGCTGATGCATCAAATCAAGGAGCGTTTGCCGCCTACCTTTGCGGTACAAAGTACCGAGCTGTGCCCGCAAGAGGAGCCCCAGGAGCAAGCCCCGGCGCAAGCGCGCTTACGCTCCCTCTTTACCCTCAAGAAGCTGATTTACTTGCTTATCATCATTATGGTGCTCTCATGGGCCTTTAATTTGTCAGCGTTGTACCATGCGATAAGTCCGTTCCTCGATGCGGTCGATGCGGCGGCCCACAGCTCCAACCCGTATCAAAGCTAAAGAAAGAAAAAAAAGAAAAATCGCCCCAAAGTGCAAGGAATTAGCCCATGAGTAACGAAGCGAGCCTGTTTGCCACGATGAGTGCTTGGCCGTGGTATCTGTCCTTAGTGGCCATCATCTTAGGAGTGGTCTTGGTCTTAGGCGTGCTCTTTATCGGCCTGCGGCTCGCTCTGGGCTTATGGGGGCGCTATCGTAAGCAGCGTGAGGTGCGCTCCTTACACCAAGACCTGATGATCTGGTCGCGCCTGTCGGCCTTGGTGCGCGGCGGTAAGGAGGCCGATCAGGCCAAAAGCGCGCTCAGCGTCAAATTGCAAGAAATTGAGCGTGCCCTGACGCAGGGCTTAAAGCACGTCAAGCAGCACCGTCATTTAGGGAAAAATCAGCCTTGGGTCTTACTGTTAGGCGAGCCGAACGCCGGTAAGTCGAGTCTCATTCGCAACAGTGCCTTAGACTGGCACTATATGCGCAAAGCCGACGGCACCACCAACGGTAACACCGACGATAACACCGAGTTGCCGGTGCAATTTGTCGTAGGGCCAGAGGCCGTCGTCATTGAGGTCAAAGGTCAGATCTTCTTTGATGCCTGGGCCAACGGCTCAGGCGCCGAGTTTGCCCACCTCATCAAGCTCTTGCGCGCCAACAAGCGCCAGCGCGCCCTGCCCCTCAATGAAATCATGCTGTGCATTCCGGCCGATGCCCTCTTAGCTGACCGCGCCGAGATTGCCCAGCGCAAAGCCAGCTTAATTGCCGACGAGCTCTTGCGGCTGACCGAGCAACTTAAGATGTATCTGCCGGTCACGGTCATGATCACCAAATTAGACGAGGTCTTGGGCCTACGCGAATACGCAGCGGCGCTGGGCGAGAAGATGTCCCAGCAAGCATTAGGCATGAGCCTTGGCCCCGAGGAGTACTATGAGCCCGAGCGCCTGCATCAATTCTTTAGCGACCTCACCGCACGCCTCCAAGAGGGCGCGCTTGAGCTCATGTTAAGCCCAGAGGTCTTAGCGCTCAATAACCAAGGACGCTCGCGTCTTGATAAGACCGCCCTGATCTACCTTTTTGCCCAGAACTTTGCCGCGCTCGAGCCGCAGCTTACGCTCTACCTCAACACCATCTTTGGCCACAGCAGCAACGCCAAGCAGCATTACATCACGCTCAAGGGAGTTTATTTTTCTTCAGCCCAAGACCATGGGGTCTGCTTTAACGAAAGTTTTGCCCAGCTTAGTCACCAAGCGATCGATGACGCTCTCTACTTTGATCCCAAGGCCGTCACCCCAGAAAGCACCACCGAGCAAGTGGGCCCTGCAAGCCAAGACCCCAGCGCAGCCCCCAACGCAGGCACCAGCGCAGGCACCAGCGCAGGCACCAGTGCAGGCACCAGCCCCGCGACGGGAGCCCTGGCCCAGCCGCCGCACTTTGCGGCCCATGCCGTCAGCAAACCTTATTTCATCAAGGACGCGCTCTTGCGCTGCTTAGCCCCGCAAGTTATCAGTGCCGCCCACTACAATCGCGCTGGACGCTGGCGCGCGCAATTGCCATGGCTGGGCGGCGCGGCCATGTGCACGGTACTGAGCGTAATCGCGCTCTATGGCGCTATTTGGCAAGCCCCGCGTTTATCGCGTGCCCTTCAAGACGATGTGCTCTATTACCAGAGCTTAGCGCAGCTCTTAAGGCACAACGACATTGACCATGCCATCCTCTTTGACTTAGACGCCCAAGGTCAGCCGCAAACTTACTTTGAGCAGCCCATGCCCAATATGACCGCCTGGACGCGGCTTAACTTTTTTAGCCAAGCCCAGCTGCGCCTCAATATGGACGAAGACTTACCGTGGCATTTTGCGCCTTGGGTCAACTTCTTCTTTAGCGGCGATCGCACCGCGATGCCTGAGCGCTACTTCATCTACGATCAAATCCAAACGCAGATGGCTTATCTGCCCTTAGTGCGCACCGTAGAACGCCATTTAGAGCGCAACCTCGATCAGCCTTATGAGCTGAGCAAGCGCAATGCGCTCTTTGCCCTACTGGAGATCGCCTCTTTCCACGAGCTCAACGCCGACGCGCGCCACAATCAAGCCTACAACGCGGACATCATGGCGTCCTTCTTAGCCTATCTTTACCCGCAGCTGGGGACCAATTTAACGCGCAAGCTCAGCTACTTCCTGCCTGAGTATGACTATCACGCCCAAGCCACCAACGACACCATTGTGCTCGATGTGTTCTACCAGCAGCTGTGCGAGCGCAGCATTACGGACTTTTTAACCCAATGGCAAGGGCTCCACAATTACCCTGAAAGCACCTACCAACAATTTAAGCAGCAGCTTAAGCTCTTAGCGCAAGCCGAGTACTTACGCCAAGAGCTCAGCGTCCTCGAGCACGCGCGCTTATCGCAGGAGCAGCTCACCGCATTTAATCAGCAAGTACGCACGTGGCGCCAGAGTCTCTTAGCGTCAGTCCAAGCAATCGATCCGCACTTCCTGCCCCACTTAGTGACCACGCTCGCGCAGCAACTAAGTGCCAAGAACCAAGCTAAGAGTGCAGCGTCGAGCAGCGCACCAAGCAGCGCGTCGCGCAGCGCACCAAGCAGCGCGTCGAGCAACGCACCAAGCAGCGCGTTGAGCAACGAACTAAGCAGCGTACCGAGCAACGAACCGAGCGCCACAGCGGCAATCGGCTTAGCCTTAGGGCAGCAGCTCAAGCAAGCTTATGCGCACTATCAAGAGCAGCTGGAGACTGATTTCACGCAATTGGAGCCGCTGCGCGCCGCCTTGCACCAAACCAATCGCGTCGCCCAAGCTGACGTTAACTTGCCTGAGCTCAAAAACCAGATCAACTCGGCGTTAGAACACGATTTTGCCCAGGTGAACGACTTGCTCAAGCAAGTGTTTACCGGTCCTTTATTGAATACCGTTGGGTTAAGCCAAGACAGCGCTGAACCAAACCCGTTTGAGTATGAGGTATTGGCGCAATTAAGCCAACTTATCACTATCCCTGAGCATAAAAGCGAAATCGTCGATGTGCCCAGTGCCCTCAGCGCCCTCAAGAACTTAGATCAGGCCTACCACCAGCAATTACAGGCGCTCACGGCACTCCTTAAGCACTACGAACCAAGCTATATCGCCCAAAGCACCCAGGAGCTCTGGCCTCAGCTGTTAGACTACCAGTACCAAGAAGCGCAGATTGACCTCTACCAGCGCCTCTTGGCGCTCTATCCTGATAGCGCTAAGGCCCAAACCCAGCTAGCCGATCTGTCCTTAGCAATTGGCCGCTTCCCAATGCAAGAGGTGTTAGCAGAGCATCAGCTTGATAGTGACTATCTCAATCTCATCGGCCAAGTTAACCTGCGCTCTGAGTTCAATCCGCACGGCTTTGCCGCGCTGGTAGAACCGTTAGTTTATTTGCACCAGAAGCTGCAACCAAAAGAGCACGCCAGCACGGCGCCAGGAAATGCCTCAGCACCAGGAGCTGCCTCAGCTCAAGAAGCTACCCCAGCTCAAGAAGCTGCTTTCCCCCTAGGTGGCGCCGCCGATAGCACGGTCGAGGGTAGCCCTGATTTCAGCGCGGACTTTTTACGCAGTAATATGCAGTTGCGTAGCTTGTGGCACGCACTCCAAAGCTATACCCAGGCCTATCTCAACTATTGGGCGCGCCTGGCCGATAGTGTCGCGTTTAGCGCTCAGTCCTACTACGAATTTCATCTGGCAACCCAGCAGTTTAAGGCCTATGAGCTCAATGCCCAATTGCAAAAGCTCTATGAGTTAAGCCAAGAAAGCTTAACGCAAATTCCACCGGAGCTGCTCAGCGAAGCCGCCTATCAACGCCAAAACCAAGCTCAGGCCTTAATTGAGCAGCGCCTTGACTGCTTCTCGCTTGATTTTAACGATCAATGCGCTGGGACCATCAACACTTGGTCCTTATTGCCTAACTCAGCGCTACAAGCCACCAAGCAGGTCAATAATCTGCTCAGCTCAGGGCAAGGCGAACGTTTATTTGCGCCATCAAGCCCTGATCACGCCTCCTATCTGCCGTGGTGGGATCACTTTACTAAGTTAGGGCATGAGCTCTTACAGCACAATGTCCACGAAGAAAGTGACCTCACGATCAACGCTCTACTCATGCGCCTTAATGCTTTTCCTTTAGCCGCCGATGGTGCAAGCGACACGGCATTAAGCCGCAGCGAGCTTAAGAACCTGTATCAACAATTCAAGCTCTTAGGCTTAGAGCAAGTTACCGCGCCTCAAGAAGGCTTAGCCCCGACCAATGCCGAGCAAGCCCTGCTCAGCTTAGGTGCCCCAATAAGCCCTGAGCCGTCCCAACACATTGAGCCGCTTAACTTAAACAGTGAAAAGCTAACCGCCTTAAGTCAGATTGGCACTCTGCTTTCGGCCTTGGTAGCCGAACCACAGCTTAAGATGCAAATCATGCTGCTCGATGGCGCCACCCAACAAGAACTCAAGCAACGCTTAGGCTTGACCGAGCCGCTTGCGCTCTTACGCTATCGCTATTTATCCCTAGAACATCAGCACAGCCTGGGCGCCCCTGAACGCTTGATTGCGACCCAAGGCCAAGCGCCCGCCACCCCAGACAGCGCTGATGACGCCGCCCTGTGGACCACAAGCTTAGACAGCACGGACTTTGCGCTCCACTTTTACCGCTACTTGGGTCAAAGCGAGCCGACGGTCAGCTTGAGCTTTAGTGATGTTTACCCACTACTTAAGCTCTACACCCAAGAGAGCGGCTTCTTTGATCGCAATCAAGGTTGCTACTACGTGCCGCTGTACGTAGATGATCCAAAGCTTGGTACCAGTATTTACTTTGTTGGGCTCAAAGCGCTGGGCTCAGGCAAGTTAGCACTGCCGCAACCTGATAACTGGCCCCGCTACGAAACTTTCACCTACTTTCAATAGGGCCATGCCGGTCAACCCTCGGCTCAGGTCAAGCCTCGGCTCAGGTCAAGCCTAGGTTCAGGCCAAGCCCGGCCCCGGTTTGGCCCAGCTGCACTAGGCTCCAGCCAGGACGAAACCAAGCCTAAGCTCGGCAGAACTAGGCTCCAGCCAGGACGAAACCAAGCCTAAGCCCGGAGGTACCGGGCTCTGGGCGTTCCAGAACGAAGCTGTACAGGATCTCTGCCGCGATGAGGCTTGGCTTAGCGTGGGACGACGCGACTACATGGCCGCTACCGGGCTAGCCGCCTGTTCACTAGACACGAACAACTCCTTTCTATTTTCCGCTTCAGCCGTGATATTAGGACCGCCTAAAACAAAGGACGCAGTTTTATCGACCTTTTGCAACGCAAAGGCTCTGACCATCGCCGAAACCAAATTGGTCGTCTTCATCAACAAGAGGATAGCGCGCAAGGCGTCACGTACCGTAAAGTGCGGCGTGATCTGCTCACTTAAGACCGAACCATAGTTGGCAACCATGATGATTTGCACGATATTGGTGATTTGGATAATGGTGCGGATCACGGTATCGAAAATCAGCACCACTAAGGAACGGCGCTGCGCCGACTCAAGCTTATTAGTTTTGTTAAAAGAATCGATGCTCGCTTGGACAAAGGCACTGGCGTCACCGGCGGCAGGGATAATCCATGAAAGCGAGTTGGTGAACGCCAAGTTGGCGTTTTTAGCGATCGATCCATCTTCTGCGGCTAAGAAGGTCACTAAATTTGCCAACTCATTGCAGACGTTGATGGTAAAGGAGGTAACGTTGTCGATCGTGCTCATCAAGTCAGTGGTGCTTTGGGCGACGTTGATACCACTAAGCTCCAGCGAGCCATTAGTGAGCCTGACGGACGCGCCAAAGCCATCGCTTACCACCGAACTAAAATAAGAGGACAGCGCGATACTTAAGCCGCCGACCGAAACACCGTTGATCGCATCGAGGTAAATAAACGCATCGAGCACACCCGCACAATTAGTCCACTTCTGCGACTCAATCGAAATGCCGTTTTGGCTCAAGCCAATGACGTTGCTGCCCACGCACAAATTAATCGAACTGTCGGCACTGATCGTGATTTTATTGGCGTGCACATTGAGATCGTCCGTGGCCGTCAAGCCTAAGGCCTTTCCTTGGAGCTGAGCGGTGCCGTGGGCCGCACTGATCAGCACATCACCGTGCTCGGTGAGCAAGTTGGCTCTGATGTTTTGCAAGGACTGCAACAGCTCATTGTCAGTGGTGTCCTTAAAACCTAGGATCGTACTGGTTTGCTGTAAGAGCGCTTGAATATTGGCGTAGAAGGCACTGACCTGCGCGGCAAAACCGATCTGCGGATCAGTGCTTTGAGCCCCTGAGCTCTCAGCGCTGCCGCCATTTTGTACCTGGATTTTGCGCGCGTTTTTAATCGCCTGCGCTTGCGCCTTGAGCTGAGCCTGATAATTGTTTTGGTATAAGAGCCAGACATCAGGCCGATTGTAATGCGCCGCTAAGGCGGTAAAGACCAGATCTAAGTTTTCGTAGTAACACAGATACGCGACGCAATCGTCGGCGCTCTTGAAGCAATCAAAGCTCAAGCGCGCGCGCTCATCTGAGGTTAAGAGCTCCAATTGCTCGGTGCTCTTAACATGCTCCAAGCTCAGCGAGGTTAGCTCTTGCGCTTTGCGCTGCTCGTCGACCAGCACATCGTTGTGCCAGAGGCTGCGACTTGCAGTGCTGCTTTGATCAAAGCCTAAGAAGAAAAAGCCTTGCTGGTTTTGCAGCAGCAGCACCTGATCGCCTGGGCGTGGATACTGGCTCAAACCTCCGACCCGGTTAAGCTGGGACTGCTGATAACTAAACACAATCGGCGTTGCTGCCCCTGGGATTAAGGCGTAAAACAATCCAGGGCGCGCACTGGTATCAAGCGGCGCCGCATTCGCTTCAGGACTCAGCAAACCATTTTGCGCACAAACCGTGGCACTGACAATCTGATAGGGCGCATTAAGTTGCCATAAGGCCCCATCCACGGTGCCACTATAAGCGGGATCGCTCCACTCCTTAAGCTCCATTTGGACTTTAATCTGGCGCTGCCGCTGACCTGACCCCGCAGCTAGAGTAGAAGCCAGCGCTTGGGGCAAGGAGATATTATCCGGCAAGGGCGCAATCGCCTGAGTGGTCGTCTTGATGATAGTGCAATCAAGCGCACCTAAGTCCTGTAAGCTGACGCGATTGCCCACCTGCAAGGCTAAATCAGCGCCCTCAGCGGCGATCGCTTGCTGGTGTAAGGCCAAGAAGTGCTCGAGGCTGGCCACCACATGCTCTTGGTACGGCTCAGTGAGCTTAAAGCCGACATCATCGCGGTTGACCTTACTCATCACCGGAAGCAAGCTCGGATAAGCCGACACGAGCTCAGAGGCACTGCTATAGCTTTGGGTCAAAGCATCTTCATGATAGCCACTGACTAAGTTGCTGAGCATCAAGCAATTGCTTTGCGCGTTCAGACTTCCTTGCAGCTGAGCAGTCGTCAGAACCTGACCGGACGGCGCGCTAAAGAGTTTGTGCTCCTCGGCAAAAGGATAGCCCCAGCTTAAATACAGGCTAGGCAGATAGGACGAGCTATCGTGGCTTAAGCAGTAATTTAAGCCATGGGTGAGCAAGAGGCGCTGCACAAATTGGGCATCACTTTCCCCGTGCTGTACCCAGATTTGCTGCGTGGACTTTAAGGCTGCCGGCAGCTTCTCTTCGTCCAGCACTATACATTTTTGTGGAAGATAGTCCGAGAGCACAGCAAGCAGCACTTCCAGTACGCAGTGGTTAGTAAAGGAGCGCAGATGATGCTGGTCAGCCATAGCATGCAAGGGCGAGGCTAAGAGCAGCTCATAATGATAGAGATTGCTCTTTTGTCCCTGATAGTGCATCGTCGCCGTCTGACCCAAAAACTTAGCCGCCCGAATCTGTCCGCACAAAAAGCGATAACTCAAGGCCCCCGGCTGACCTGCAGGCGCCGCACGCTCTTGGGTGAGCTTAAGGCGCGCATTTTGGCCATGCACTAAGGAGCGTAAGGCACTGGGATTTAAGAAGTTAGTAGCCAGCACTTCAATGGTCGCACTGGCACTGATATCAAGTCCCTCGTGCAGCGTCGCCTTGAGCACAAAGAGCCCTGAACCCAAGCCCTGAGCCGAGCTAATAGCGCTATCGGCAAAGCTCAGCTCGATTTGTTGACAATTAGCCATCGCAAGTACCTCGCATCACGCCACCTAAGTTATTGCCAGCAGGCTGCGCACCGCCCAGCCATTCACCCCAGCTCACGCCCAACCATTCACCCCAGCTCACGCTCAGCGCATCGCTCGCCTCAGCTACCAGCGCAGCCGCTCCAGCGCAGCTATCCACCAAGCTCACGCCCAGCCTGATGCGGGCTAATAGCTGTCCGAGCTATCATCCTTGATACCAAACTGTTCCTTGCCGCGTTCGCGCGCCGAGCTATCGATTTCGCCCAAGAGTTGAATAAAGTCCATATCAGCCATCGCAATCGCGCGCTTGAGTAAAAAAGGCACTGGCGAGGTCGGCTCTTTGAGCTGAAAGTAAGCGCTGCACTTTTCGATCAAGGTGAGCGCATCTTTGCGGCTGGTGATCACCACATCAGCCACGCTCAGCGGGCGCGCTACCGCGTTGCTGGCAGCAGGTGCCGCAGGCACAGCCGTACCCGCAGCGCCCATGTCCCCAACGGCCGCCTCCCCAGTCTCCTCAGCCGCGCCTACAGCAGCGCTGACCTCCTGGCCAAAATGCTGCCAGACGCCTAAGATTTTCTGGAGACGCTCAAATTGGAGGTAGCCTGTGTCCTGCAAGTGCTCATTGACGCTATGCTCAAGCTCATTAAGCGCGCTTAAAGCTGACTCAACCTCAGTGCACATCGCACTCACCGCTTGTGGCCCGACCGCCTGAACTTGCGCGCTTAACAGGGCCAAGTCGATTTCGTCTTTGTTTTCGATCGTGCCCTTAGCTTGGAGCAAATCCTTTAAGGTGTACGGCGCTCCTGCCACCAGCTTGAGGCGGCCCAAATGACTGAGGAAGTCGATCGGGTCATTGACCGTATTTTGTGGCGACAGTGTTGAGAGGATATTGAGGCGCTCGGTGGGATCTAAATCATCATCAGGATCAAGCTGCGGGTAAGCCTCGCTCCACAGTTCGCGGCTTAAGAAATTAAGCAAAGCAAGGCCATGATTAAAGCCAGCAAGGCCTTGGTTGACGGTCAAGGCGACGGTATAGAACACCGCGACCCTAAAGTCACGGGTTTGCTCCCACAGCGCGGCGCAATGCTTTTGTAAGGCTTTAAAATCCGCGCCCTGCTCGACGCCATCCTCATCACCGAGTGCACCGCCTCCATGCGAACTTGCTTCATCCTCCAAGGCAAGATAGATCGGGTCGTACTCAAGGTTAACCCCGGCTGGAGAATCGGCGCTCAGTAAGCTTAGTTCTGCGTCAAGCTCGCTCATAGCAGTACTCCTTTTTATGAAAATCAGCTCTTAATTGCCCCGAAAGCGCAGATTAGGCGGCACTACCCCAGCCTGACCTGCGCTCGCACCATTAGATCCTGGTGGTGCTGCCACCTTGGAGCCTGCCGCTTGCAACTGTGCGCGCATTTGCTGGAGCTCTTGGCGCAATTGTTCCTCCGTGCGACCGCCTGTACCAGGCTGGCTCGTAACAGCTGCGTCCGCGCTGGCCTTAGGGCTGGGCCCCGGCCCAGTCATTTGCTCGATTTGCTGATGTAAGCGCTGGAGCTCTGAGAACAATTCAGCTTGCACCGCCGCTTGTGCCTGGGGCGCACTCAAGTCAGCACCCGCTGCCCCCAAAGGCGCGGCACGGGCGCCCAAGGCACCAGCATTTGCAGCGGCGGCATCAGGAGTAGGCGTCGCTTGCTGCTGAGGCGCCACGCCCAGTGACTGCATGATTTGCGCGATGCGCTCTTGATGCAGGCTGACTCCGCGCGCGACATATGGGGCCCAATTGCTCTTGCCTAAGAGACACTCATAGCCAAATTCATAATAGCGCTGGAAACGCTGAGCAAAATTAAAGACGCCGCCTTGCTGCAAGGCACAACTTAACAGCAGGCAATTTAAGCCGTTGCTCATTAATCCTGCCGGAGTAGGGATCACTTGCTTGCCTTGGGGCATCAGATCGCCAAAGCTCCAAAAAGCCACTAGGCTCAATAGGCCCTCAATCTTATCGGGAATCTTATTGCCCAGCTCGAGCAGCCGTTGCGCATTAACCTCATCGGGGGCGACGATATAGGCAAAGACCGCATCAAGACAGGCGGCCTTATCTTTAGTTTGTTGCTCCGTATCTACCGCAGGTAGCGCCGATTTGACTAAGGCTACGGTTTCTTGCCGAATTTTTTCGACCTTATCTTCGATCTCCTTGGTAGCCGCAAAAATAGGGCTATTAGGATCAATGCGCGCGCTCATCCCTGTGCGCTTTTCTTCGGCCTCAAGCTCAACAGCTTGCTTGATCAAGGAATTGAGCAACTCCATTGGCTCCATGCCATGGATCTGCTTAAACTTAGCATTTTGCTCGGCTAAAGCCTGGTCGGCAAAATCAAACAGAGGCGCCGGAATGACTTGTCTTAGCTGCTGTTCAATCTCCTTTAACCGCGCTTGGGCGGCACCAAGCTGCTCCATCACCTTGGGATCTACGGCAAATTCTTGAGCGGCCTGTTGCTGCATTTCGGCCACGAATGGTGGCAGCTGCATCGGTCGAGGTTTGGCGACATCACTTAAATCTTTAACCGGAGCAGGCTTGTTAAGAACCTCCGTGAGCACATCAACCACGCAGCGATAGCCCCACCACACGGCCATACGATGATGTAGATTGTAAGCAAGAAAAGTACAAGCATCCTTGTACTCGCTCTGAGCACTTAAGGCCGCGAGGTAATCGGTGCTCAGCGGATAGCGCTGCGCTAACTGTTGTT
The DNA here is from genome assembly GCA_944390115.1 of uncultured Anaerobiospirillum sp. GTDB lineage: Bacteria > Pseudomonadota > Gammaproteobacteria > Enterobacterales > Succinivibrionaceae > Anaerobiospirillum. The sequence goes on along the minus strand of CALXOW010000042.1, from coordinate 7,170 downwards.
GCGCCGTGGTCAGTTTGAGCTGTTCTTGGCTTACTACCTCAGCTACCTGCGCATGCAAATGCAACAGCTCATGTTGATTAAGCCAGCTTAAATCATCGGCCATCGAGAACCTCTCTTTCGCTCAAACTCTGCCTTTTCTTGCATCCCAGCCCCGCTTATTTCATATCCAGCGCTTGGGTCGAGATATTGGAGGCTCCCGCATTAGTAGCAGTGGCCTCGGCTGAATTGGCAGAGCCCGTAGATTCATTCTCTACCCCAACGACTTCGTTGCCATTGCCTTGCACCTCTTCTTGGGAACCTACGACATTTTGCTCGACGATCGCCTGTTCGCTGTGCTCGGCGCTCGAGTCACGCACCGAAACCCGCGATGCGCTCTTTGATGGTTCCACCACATCGCTGCCAGCCAAGGACTGTTTATGACGCGATGAGACCAACAGCTTTTTTAAGCCGTTTAGAGCCACATCCTTGGCAAACACAATGGAGGCACTACCCAAGATACCCATTGCTGCCGCAATCTCCGCTTGCTCAGCGGAGTCTGAGGCATCGGAACTTTTAATGACCCCAGGAGTTTTTGAAGTGTCATCTTGTGTTTTTTCATCTGATGGGGCCATCGCCACCCTCCCAGCTCAAAACAATCTGCTCATATTATAGCTAAACCACGGGCTCAGCTCAGCGACACAGCTCCAATTTCCGGCTTCAGACCATTTTGGAGGCCTAGGCCCCGTCAGAACAAGGTCCTACAACACAGCCCCATTTCAGAGAGAAAAAAAACGCCCCGAGCTCACCCCAATATGGAGTGGAGCTCAGGACGTAAACTCAATGTTTTGAGCCGGTAATGCACGCTAAGCAGCTAATGAGCGCACGGCGACTAATGGACGCGCAGCGGCCAATGAGCGCACGGCGACTAATGGGCGCGCAGCGGCCAATGGGCACTGGGCAGGTTTAGTGCTGAGCGGCCTTAATTAAGGCGTTTAAGACATGGATTGGGTGGTTAGCGCGCTTACCCTCCATGCGTGCGACCTGCGAGCGGCACGAGAAGCCAGTGACTAAGCACTGCGCAAATGGGCGCTCGAGGAGCTTACCTTGCCAATTTTGCTCGTAGACCTTGCGGCTCTCCTCTTGATTTGGTCGCATATGGCCAAATAAGCCTGCCATACCGCAGCAAGCCACCGGAATTGGCAACAAGCTCAGGCCAAAGGCGGCAAAGACCTCTTGCCACATGCGCACTGAGGTTGGCACCAAGGCCTGCTCGGTGCAGTGACAGAACAGATAGAAGTCCTGGCTAAAGTTGCACTCAGGGATGGTATCTGCGGCGACCTCAGTTGGCACAACCGTAGCCTTGCTCTCATGCAGTACCGCTTGCACCTGCTCCTTGAGCGCGGCGGCGCGCTTTAAGAACTGCTGCGAGGCTAAGGCCTGCTTTAACCATTCCTCAGGTAAGAGCACCTTAAACTCAGGACAGTTCGGCACTAGGCTTGGGTACTCGTCGCGATAGCAGATGGTTAAGGCTGGATCAAAGCCCACTAAGGTGACCCCCTTGTGATAGAGGCCACTTAAGCGCACAGCCTGCTTTCTGGCGCACTTGATAAACTGGCCACGGGCACCACGGATCACCATGAGCTTGCCATTGGTGTATGGCTTTAAGATGGCCACTCTAAAGCCTAAGGCTTTGATGAGCTGAGCCCACTCAATTAAGGCGTCGGCCTCATAGCCTGCGGTGAAGGCATTGGTGACCACGATGACATCGTAGTGGGCCGCACGCTCGGTTGCTTCCTTGATCTTAAGGCATGGAATACCGGCGGCCTTAGCCTGCGCGGCAAGCGGCACGGAGTTAAAGCGCGGCACGTCGACGAACTTGCAGACCTTAGCTAAGAGGAACTTGCTTAAGCCGTTGTCTATCAAGGCATTGCCGATCTTCGGGAAGCGCGCCATCAACGGAGTGGTGCGCTCGGCATTTAAGGTCAAAAGATCCATGCTTGGACGCAGATAGCGGCTGTAGTAGAAGTTCAAGAAGCGCGAGTTGAGTTCGGCGGCGTTCACATGCGCTGGGCATTGGGTCTTGCACGACTTGCACGCGAGGCAAGTGGCGACATGACCTAAGTACTCGTGATTGAAGTCGTCCCGTTCAAAGATAGTGTGGTAAGTGCGCGGACCTAAGTTCTTGAGGTAGGTCAGGCCCTCCTTGAGGTAATCACCCAAGGAGCGATCGGCGCGCGAGGCGGCCGCGAGCAGCTCTTGTTCGACGGCATCGATATCCACCTGGCGCTCGGTCATCAGGCGCAACCACTCACGCATCAAGCCCGAATAGCCCTTTGGCGACTTCACGTGGTCGTGGCTGTAGCGATAGCTTGGGCACATCAAGGCGGCCTTAGAGTAGCTAAAGCACTGACCATTGCCATTGCAGTTTAAGGCCCCCTCAAAGGAGGTGCGCACCTTGATATCGATGGTGCGGTCAAGATCACCGCGCATCGGGTCATCCAGGGCTACCAGCTTGTCCGTCTCATTGCCCCATGGCACGCAGATCTTGCCTGGGTTTAAGCGATTTTCAGGATCGAAGATCGCCTTAACCTTGCGGGCGACCGGATAGAGCTCACCAAAGAAGACCTCGCCAAAGCAGGAGCGATAGCCACGGCCATGCTCACCCCACATCTGGCCGCCATACTTCTTCACCAGCTCAACTACCCCGTGCGAGATCGTGATGAGCTTTTGTCGATCTTCGTCTTGGGTCAGATCTAAGGCCGGACGGACGTGCATCAGGCCGGTATCGACGTGGCCGAACATGCCGTACTCAACGCCTAAGCCATCAAGCAGAGCACGGAACTCGACGATGTAATCAGCCAGATTATCAGGAGGCACCACCGTGTCTTCAGTAAACGGTACCAACTTCTTAGCTCCGGCCGCTGAACCTAACAGACCTACTGCCTTCTTGCGCATGCCATAGACGGCACTGATGCCACTTGGGGTAGCGACAATCTGAGCCCCTAAGACCCCAGGACCTGCTTTCTTATTAGCGTTGCAAGCCTTTGCTAAAGCCTCGACCTGGGCAGCCTGAGCTGCGGCCTCAGCTTGGGCGCCATTAAACTCCACAATGTTAACGCCCATAATCTCAGCGCCCGGCACATCTTGAATGTACTCTTGGACCGTGAGCCAAACGGGATCCTTCTTAGCTAAGGTCAAAACCTTGGAGTCGACGGTCTCAACCGAGAAGGCACCAGCCTTAATCAAGGCATTGGCGTGGCGCAAGGCCGAGATGTAGTCTTGGTACTTGATCACGACTAAGGCGCGATAATCAGGCTTAACTGTTAAATCAAGCTCAGCCCCGACGATAGTAGCTAAGGTGCCCTCAGCGCCACAAATAAGACGGGCTAAGTTTAAAGTGTCAGTTTTAGCATCGTAAGCATGCGCTAGGTCATAGCCGGTGAGGAAGCGATTGAGCTTAGGGAAGTGCTGCGCCACCTGAGCGGCATTAGCCTTGAGCAGCTCATAGCATTCACGGTAAATCTCGCCCTCCAGCCCCGGCAGCGCCAGCTTAGCCTGCAAAGCGGAGCCCGAAACCGGGCCAAAGGTGGTCAAGGTACCATCGCGCAGCACCACCTCAACCGCGTTGATATGCTGAGACGTGCGGCCGTACTTTAAGGAGCCTTGGCCAGCAGCATCATTGCTGATCATGCCGCCGATGCAGGCACGCGATGAGGTCGAGAGCTCAGGGGAGAAAAATAAGTTGTGCGGCGCAAGCAGCTCATTGAGCTCATCCTTAATGACACCGGCCTCAACCCAGACCTTGCGCGCGGCGACATCAAGCGCTGAGACGCGCTTCATATGGCGCGACAGATCGATCACAATACCTGAGGTCAAGGATTGACCATTGGTGCCGGTACCACCACCGCGTGGGGCAAAGGCAAGCGCGGAGAATTGGCGCTCCGAGGCCAGCTTAAAAAGCTTGACCACATCTTCACGCTCATGCGGGAATACCACGGCTTGTGGCATGCGCTGATAGACCGAGTTATCGGTGGCGCATAAGAGACGAGCCGAGTAGCTGGACTCAATCTCGCCCTTAAAGCCCGACTTAGCTAACGCCTCCAAGAACTTTTGGTAATTAGCCTCGACCTTGGCTAAATTAGCAATGCGCGGAATGATCCCGGCCATCACGCCTCCTTGAGCTCAGAGCAAACAGGAAAAAGAAAGAAAACTGGCGCGATCATAAGCCATTGCGTGACCGCGATCAAAAAATCTTGCCCCATAGCTGCGCCCGCCTCCGCCGCTCATTGCCCCATAATGGCGCAGAGCAGGCCTAGGCGCCCCAAGGGCACAGCGCTAAGAAACTCCAAGAGCACGCGCTAAGAAGCCCCAAGACACGGCGCTACGGCGCATAAAAGATAAGGCGGCCTGAGCTGTGCGCCCAATGCCGCCTTCAAGTCAAATTGCAAGTCTAAGAAATCTAGCGTTTAGCGAGGGCCTGGACCTTGTGGAACCTGAGGCTGAGCTGCTGGGCCCTGCTCTAAGGACACGGCACGCTTTACATCAATCGAGGTCGAGAAGAAGTCCTTATCAACCTGGCCGTAGATCTCGATTAACTCGCCCTTGGAGATAAAGGACCAGTCGTAGTCGTCATCAAGCTCGACTTCGATCGTGCCGGTGTTGTCAGCAAACTCGTAGTGATCGTGGCCTAAGTAGTCAACTAAACGACCGCGTAAGGTGACATATTGGTCATCACGAGCATCGCTCTTAACGGCTTGAACGGTGTTTAAGTTGGCAGTAAAGCCCTGTGGGGCACCGCCGTTGCCGTACCAGCCATCAGCCATAGCGGCAGAACCGGCCAAGCAGAATACAGAGGTCACAGCTAAAACAGCTAACTTCTTCATAAATAAACTCCCATGATCAAATTCTGTGAGGACAGAGGTCCCGGCTTACTTAAGCATCAAGTGCGCCTTTTTAATGTAACTAGGCACTAGTTTTTACTGGGCTGGACGGGCATCCTTAACGTCGATCTTGACATAGCGGTGCTCGCGGTCAACCTTACCAAAGATAGTGATCTGCTGATCCTTGGAGATGTGGGACCAATCGCGATCGTCGTCTAACTCGACCTCGATGCGGCCGGTGTCATCGGCGAACTCATAGCGATCGTGGCCTAAGTATTTGGTGAGACGGCCGGTTAAAGTGACGCGTTGATCGTCATAGCCGTTAGCTAACACCTGTTGGACGCTCTGAGGGGCGGCATTGGCGCCACCAAAGCCTGCTGGACCTTGGGTGGTGTATTGAGCTGGAGCCTGGTCATTACCAAAGCCACTTACAGGGGCGGCGAAGGCGGTACCGGCAACAACCGATAAAACAACAGCACTGGCTAAGGCGGTGAACTTGTTCATGGTGTACTCCTTAAGTAAAAATCTGCGGCTAAGTTCCAAGCAAAGAGCAATTGGAACTTAGGGGCGCTGCCCGCAAAATCAGAGGGCAGCATGGGTGATCACATCAGTTAGATGAAGGCGCCGTCTTAGTTAACAGGGTGGGCACGCTTAACTTCAACCTCGATACGGCCGTCGTCATAGTCGACCTTGCCGTAAATCATGATGAGCTGGTCGCGATTGATGTGGGACCAGTTACGGTCATCGTCGAGCTCGACCAAGATAGTGCCCGTGCTATCGGTGAACTCGTAGCGGTCATGCCCATAGTAGTTGGTGAGCTTGCCCTTCATGGCAACGCGGGCATCGTCGTAGTAGGCCTGTTGTAATTGAGCGACGGTGACTACCGGCAGGTTAGGGGCGCCGAAGCCGCCTGGACCGCCGCGTAAGTTGTGATGGCCAAAACCACCTGGACCTGCGCCATTGGCAGCAGCAATGGACGAACCGGCTAAAGCTAAAGTAACAGCGCTTGCGAAAACGGCTAACTTATTCATGGAACTCTCCTTACTAGTAGAGCGGCAGGCCTAACCGAACAAAAGAGGTTATAAAGGTCTGCGCTAAGTTACTGACTCAAGCACTGCGCCACTGCCTAGGACAATGAGGGCGCTCTCAAGAAAAGGGCTTTAGGTCAGATTCCAGCACCTACTAAACAGCTGCTGACAACAGCAGCTGGTGGGGATTAGTAAGTACTGTGTTGCGTGTCTATGGGTTCATTTAAGCATGCACTTCTTAGCCAAAACTTAGCGCAACTAAGCTTTTTGGCTTTTTTGCCAAAATGTTGCAAAAAAGTGAACTAAATCACTAAAAAACGCGATAAATAAGCCATTTTCCTAAGTTTCACTCAAGACAGCACTAAGGCTCACTCAAGGGAAAATGGCCGTTTATGTGAGCCAATCTGCCCAAATTTGAATAGAGCCGGTGCGGCCCTCCCCATCCTAGACCTAGCACTAAGGCAGCACGCTAACCTCCCGACTTTGCGGGAATTTTTCCGCATTTTTATGCGCGAAAAGCCCGATAAATCATTGGTTCGCGAGCAATCTAGGGATAAAATAGCAAGGCTGTGAACTAGGCTCGGATCAGGGTTCTGGTTTGTGGCTGTGAGTAATTAAAGATAAGAACCCGCCGGGGAAGCGAGAGGACATTATGGAAGGTAAAAGCAGCAAGCCTTTGATCATCATTACTGCCGCTTTGTCATTAGCCGTAATCACTCTCTCAGTCCAGGTGGTGTTCTTGACCTTCACGGTCAAAGATCAAAAGGACTCGCTGCGCTATTTATCAAGCAGCTCCAATGTCTTCACGGTCAAGAACAAGATCAACACCCTGCAAAACAACTTGGTAGATATCTCACGTGAGCTCGAGATCTTAAGCTCGGACTACAGCCGCATGCGCGATGAGGTCAACGCGATGCAGAACATTGTGAGCAAGTCCAGCAACGACTATCAATTCCTGCAACAGGAGCTGGTAAACCTCAATACCCGCATCGCCGCCGTGGAAAAGCATGCGGTAAACTCTGAGTTCATTTTGCAAGGATTAGAGCGCGCCTTGATCGAGCATCAACAGCAAAAGGAGCATAAAAGCGATACCGCACCAGCTGCTGCCGCTGATGCGCAAGAAGAGCCAAAAAAGTAAAGCTACCAACACCAGCCGTGATTATTTGACTACAGAGGGCCCACGAGGCCCTTTGTCGGATCTGGGCCGTCAACTACCCCGGTCTTACGACCGGGGCTTGAGCAATCGAGCCCAGGTTGACTAGCCTCAGTCCACCTATGGTGGA
>CALXOW010000041.1 GCA_944390115.1 uncultured Anaerobiospirillum sp. | reverse complement strand
ACTAAGAAATGTCAATATTGTGCAGTCCTAGACAAGATGAATTTCTTACCTATCACCCTTTTACTTACTTTTAGGATGAATGGTTCCCTGAGGCAGAGAAGATTGTTCTGGTTATGGACAACCTTAACACGCATGATGTCAGCTCTTTTTACAAGGCGTTTGAGCCTGCAGAAGCACGTAGATTAGCCCAGCGCTTTGAAATACACTACACGCCAAAACATGGTAGCTGGCTCAACATAGCTGAAATTGAGTTCAGTGTCATGAAGCTCCAGTGCCTTGATCGACGTATTGATGAGCTGACAAAGATTCGTAATGAGGTTAAAGCTTGGACAAATGACCGTAATAATCGAAACCGCAAGGTTGATTGGCAGTTCAACACTGATTCGGCTCGCGTTAAACTGAAACACCTCTATCCTGAGCTGAATTAAGTGAAAAAATTAACGTTATTCTGTACTAGCCTCTATTCCTAATGAAACGCTGTGTTTAACGGCTTAAACTGATTTCTTTGGACCTTGGTCGGTCTAACGGCGCAGATTTTGCCCTAGAGCGCCGTGCCCTTGCGCTATACTAAGGCTTTTTCTCAAGCGCAGACGCTCCTCGTGAGCACACAACAAGTTTCCATCATCCTTTGGAAGGGATTAGAGCTGATGTCTTTTGCAGCTGATTTTGCTTTAACGCGCGCCCGCAGCGGCGCTTCTCCTGCCCGCTTCATAATGGGCCTAGGCCTGGCACTGCTTATGAGCAGCTCGGCTGTGGTGAGCAGCTTAGTTGTGATGAGTAGCTCAGCTTTAGCTGCACCTACTGAAGCTGAAGTCAATGACGCGATCCAGGCCGCAAAAAGTGCCCAAGAAAGTAGCCAAAATAATAGTGAGCGCCTCATTGAGATGAAGGGTCAAATCCAAAGCATCAATGAAGAGCTCTCAGGGCAGCGTGCCAACTTAGGCCGACTGCAAGCGGAGCTGGTAGGTCAACGCGAGGACAATGACGCTTTTCGCCGTTCCCTCTTAAAAGAGCTCAAGGCCTTACGCCGTCAGAACCAATCCTTGGTCGACAGTCTCTACGATCAACACTTGATCCTTACTCCAGATGAGGCAACCGAAATTAAACCGCTGCGCAATTACGATTTGCAAACCCCTGATGGCAAGATGTACTTAGGTGAAGACGAGTACATCTACATCAAGGAAGCTGATGCCACCTTTGACGCCCGTATCGACACCGGTGCGGCGGTCTCCTCGATCTCGGCCAAAAATATCACCGAATTTGAGCGCAATGGTAAGCGCTGGTACCGTTTCACCATCGAGGCCAATGACCAAAGCTTTGAGGTCGAGGCCCCTTATGTGCGTACCTCGCAAATTCGCCAATCCTCCAAGAACACCTTAACCGAACGCATCGTGGTGTCCTTAAACTTAAAGATCGGCTCCTTCTCGACGAAGAGCGAGTTCACTTTAACCGACCGTACTCACATGCAGTACCCACTGCTTATCGGCCGTACCTTGATCCAGGACATTGCAGTAGTGGACGTAGCCCGTGACCACATCCAAGGGCGCAATAAGGATACCTTCTTAATCTTGAACCAGAGCGACTACGAAGCAGCCATGAAGGCGGGCCAGGACCCTAACGCTGAGTTCAAGCAAAAGCACGCCTCCTCGGTAGGTCAAATCGCCCATCCGTCGCGCTCCTATGGCGCCAACCTCGGCACCAACTCGGAAAATGCGCTGCCGGTCGTGCGCACCAAGCTCGCCCAGCCTGATGCCCCAGCTCAGGATTCTGCCAAGCAAGATGCTGCTAAGCAGGATGCCGACAAGCAAGATGCAGCTGAAAATAAGGATGCAAAGGAAGCAGCTGACAAGCCTGCTGCGGACCAAAGTAAAGAGCCTCAGGTAGCTGAGCCGGTCATTTAATAAAACGACAACGAATAAGGGATAGTGACATGGTTTCACGAGGTGTGTTCTATCTGGTCACCGCAGCGCTCTTTGTAGCCGGTCTGCTGTTAATGGCCTACCAACACGTAACTTTTGAAATTCCGTTCTTACCTGGCGAGCAACGGGTGGTCTGGCAAGTTGAGGCTAAGGTCGAATTTGAGCCAACGGGTTCGGGACCTGCGACCGTGGACTTGGTCATTCCAGATATTCAGCCGAACTTTTTCCAGCTGAGCCAAACCACGGCCTCGATTGGCTATGGCGCCACCTACCTCCAGCGCCAAAACAGCTCCTACGTCGAGTGGACTAAGCGCAATCCGGTCGGTCTGCAAACACTCTACTATCGTGGTGAGTTCTTGTCCGATCCTAATGCACAAGGCTCGGCTATGATTGTGCCCAGCATCCCTGAGGTTGTGATTGAAGAGCCTTACGCCACGGCAATCGGCGCGATTGTCGCCTCGGCCCGCGAGCGCTCGGCCAATCCGTTCTCCTTTACCGTGCAGGTGATCGCAGAGTTAGAGCGTCAGTCTGAGATTTACTCCTTACTGAGCCAAAACTTCACGCGCCCGGAACTCATTCTCAATATCCTGCACTACGCCAAGATTCCAGCCCGGATCGTGGACGTGCTCGATCTCGAGGATGGCCGTCGTAACCGCACCTTGACCCCACGCATTGCGGTCTTTGAGGGCACTCACTACGAAATTTTTGATCCCGTAAGCGGCACCAGTGGCATTCGCCCGAACCAGCTGATTTGGAACGCGAATGGCGGCTCGCGCTTAGACGTTCAAGGCGGTAAGAACGCCCGTCTGTCCTTTACCACGATTAGAAGCTCCGTGCCGGTCGCCCAAGCGGGCCTGCTCAAGGTTATGACCGAACAGGCTCAAGGCAACGATGTCGTGTCCTTATCGATTGAGGCACTGCCGCTTGAAGAGCAGTCCTTATTCAAGGGCATCTTGCTCTTGCCAATCGGCGTCATCATCGTGGTCTTCTTGCGCGTCATTATCGGCATCAAGACTTCCGGTACCTTTATGCCGGTCCTGATCGCGATGGCCTTCTTGCAGACCTCGCTCTTAGTGGGCCTTATCGGCTTCGTCTCGATTGTCTGCATTGGTCTGGTGGTCCGATCGTGGCTCTCGCACTTAAACCTCTTGCTGGTGGCGCGTATCTCAGCGGTCATTATCGTGGTGATCGGCATTATCGGTGGCATCTCGCTTTTGACCTACAAGATTGGCTTAACCGAGGGCATCAAGGTCACCTTCTTCCCTATGATTATTCTCTCGTGGACGATCGAGCGTATGTCGATTCTCTGGGAGGAAGAAGGCTATAAGGAAGTGTTAAAGCAAGGTGGCGGCTCGCTCTTTGTGGCGATCTGCGCCTTCATTGCGATGGACAGCCTGATTATCCAGCACCTGACCTTTAACTTCTTAGGTCTCCAGCTGATCATCTTAGCCTTAGTTATGATCATGGGTAATTACACCGGCTTCCGCTTAAGCGAGTTAAAGCGCTTCAAGCCATTAGTCGAGCAAATCAATGCCCACCGCAATGGCGATGAGACCGAGCCTGAGTACGTGCGCTTAAAGCGTGAACTCAACACTTTAAAGGGCAACCCACACGCCTTTGACCCTAACCCTAAGGGCGAGCTCTCCAAGCCTGAGAACCAAAAATATAAAAGCGACCAGTCTGAGGACACGCTAGATAAGTCTGAGGCACAACCGAGTGATGTAACTTCTGCCCCTAAGGGCAAGGAGTAGCTCATGTTCGGCTTTTTATCGCAGTACACGAGCCCGTTTAAACTCATGTCCATGGGCATCATGGGCATGAACCAGCGTAACGTGAACTATATCGGCCGCTATAACAAGCGTAAGCTCTACCCCTTGGTCGACAATAAGCTCTTAACCAAGCAAATGGCGCTGGCGCACCACGTCAATACGCCGAACTTGGTGGGCTCGGTGCGTAACCAAGTGGAAGCCCAGCACATCGTCGATATCATCGGCGATAAGACCGAGTTCTGCATTAAACCAGCACAGGGCTCGGGCGGTAAGGGCATCTTGGTGATCACCGGGCGCGAGGGCAAGCACTTTGTCAAAGCCTCAGGCCAGGTCATCAACTCCCATGACCTGCGCCGCCATGTCTCCAATATCCTAGCCGGGCTTTTCTCCTTAGGTGGCAAGCCTGATATCGCTTTGATTGAAGACTTAATCCACTTTGACCCGTGCTTTGAGGGTTATAGCTACGAAGGCGTGCCCGACACCCGTGTCATTGTGTTCCAAGGCTTCCCGGTGATGTGCATGATGCGCCTGTCCACTGCCGCCTCCGATGGCAAGGCGAATTTGCACCAAGGCGCGGTCGGCGTGGGTATCGATATTCGCACCGGGCGCGCAGTGCGCGCGGTGCAGCACAATGATCCCATTGAGTTCCACCCTGACACCAACAAGGACCTCTATCAGCTGCGGGTGCCCCAATGGGACGAGGTACTGCATCTGGCCTCTTCGTGCTATGACATGTCAGGCCTGGGCTATATCGGCACCGATATCGTGCTCGATAAGTTCCGGGGCCCAATGCTCTTAGAGCTCAACGCCCGCCCCGGCATGGCGATTCAAACCGCCAATAACGCCGGGCTCTTGCCGCGCCTGCGCCTCATCGAAGCGCTCACGCGCCGCGCCAATATGAGCATTGAAGCCAAGGTCGCCTTTGCCAAGGAACACTTTGGCGTCTATCGCGAGTAGCCAACTCACGCCTCTCTTGCACGAGGCCAGAGGCCGCACTCGGCACCACGCCAGTGGAAGTGCCCCCAGGCACCACATAGCAGGGGTGCCACTGCGGCCTTTGGCACCAAAACGGAGCAGGCACCAATACCCTCAGAGCAGCCGCCCGGCTCAATTTGGTGGGGCATGGCCTGACTGTTCGCGCCCCAACCTTAGGCTCAACTTGGTGCCAAAATCCTAAGAATGCCGCACGTAAGGACAACCAGTCAGTTGTCTTCAGCGTCAAAATGAGGCACAGATTGCGGCTTGCCTCTGAGAAAAAATTATCGCCCTAGCTCAAAATTTTGGCTTTTTTCAGGGCATCAATACACGACATAACTTATCTTCGTCTTATAATTTAGCTTGGAGTTCTGTGCCCTAAAAAGGGCACTAGCGCCCGATCCGTTGGTGCTTTTAATTTTTGTTTTTGGTCGGTGTGTGGGGATGATATCGTTCCAAGATCAAGAAAAAACACAAAACATCAGGTCGCAAGCGACCAATCTTGCTTCAGCTCAAGCGAAGCGAGAGGAGCACGCACACCCCCAGCCTACCACCTTTGCCCACAATGCCCATGGCCAAGGCCGTGAGGGCCGGATGAGCCGCGCTGAGCGCGCCAGTAAAGCCCTAGGCTTAGAGCCCCAGGTTATCCCCGATCAACTTCTTGAGCAGGATCAGTCCCAGTCTGCCCACAAGGCGGCAAACGGCATCCTGCCGCAATATGCCTCCGGCCGTAAGAGCGCGTTACCGGGCTTTGCCTTAGTCTTCATCAAAAAGCAGGCCATCTTCCTTGATGAGTGGGCAGTGCGCCTCATGGACTTAGATCCGAAGCTGGCTAAAACTTGGATTGACGTCAAGCAGCTCTTGCGCACCTTAGGCCCTGAGATCAAGAACAAAGCCTTTTTCTACACCAAACAGCTGCGCGATAGCCAAGAGTGCATGCACAATGTGCGCAAGCTCAAGCTGTCATGCCCTTATGGCCTCAACGCCTACAATTGCTATAAGCTCCACAGCATGCCTAAGCCTGTTTATGCTGAAACGGGCCAGGTGCGCACTAGCTTGAGCATCAGCGGACACAGCTACAGCGACATGCTCGATCAGGCTATGAGCAAATCAAGCTTCAAGCTGCATGAAAGCCCTTGCCCCAAGGGTGGCTATTGCTGCCGCATTGAGCAGCAGCATCACATGATGCCACCTTTAGTCATCCCATCTGCGATGAAGCAAGATAGCGCTGCAGCCTGCGGCAGTGCTGCGGACCAAGCAGCGGCCACGGAAGGTACAGTGCAGAGTGCTCCTGCGCTCTCTACCCTGGCCGCGATCAACGCGGCGACGATCCCTAACGCTGATTTTGCGGCCAGCTGCGCCTCAGCCTATGCCACCAGCTTGGGACAGCAAACCTACTTTAACGCTGAGCATTTGGCCCTGGAGCACCGGATCGATCCGCACGGCGACCGTGCCTCGTTTTTCGTCATCTTGCGCCACGGCGCTTATGCGGGCACCAAGCTCTATGTGAAGTTCAGTGGCCTGTTTGAGCAGGGCAAGTTAAGCCATATCGTGGTGACCTTTACCCGCGTCGCCTCAAACCTCTTTGAGCTGGTACCGCATATGGTTACGGACTCGGCCAGCTTTGACTGGATTGTTCCGACCGACAAATGCGTGTACGGGCGCAATTACTTCACCATGTTAGGCTACAGCTTCAAAGGGTCAGAGCTGCCCGAAAAGAAGCAAGACTGGGAGCGCTTGGTCATTCACCCTGATGATCTAGCGACCATTCACAAGTCAAGTGAGGTCTTAGACAGCCCAGCTCACGGTGACAACTATGAGCTGCTCTATCGCTCTAAGTGCCACAACAATTCCTATATTTGGACCAAATATATCGGCAAGGTGCTCGGGCGCGATGCTCAAGGTCGCGCCACACGTGTCTTAGGCATTAATATCGATATCAACCGCGTGCTCGAGGGCTATGAGCAGCTGCAATCGCGCGTCTTCACCGACATTCTGACCGGGCTTAAGAACCGCATCTACCTCATCACGCATTTAGATGAGTTCATTGCCGCCGCACACCGTCCTCTGACGATCATCTTTGCAGATATCACGGCGCTTAAGGTCTATAACGACTACTTAGGCCATGCGATTGGCGATAAGCTTCTGTGCGCGGCGGCGCTCTTGTTCCAAGACAATATTGACCGCAATCGTGAGCTGATTCGTATCAGCGGCGATGAGATTGTCTGCTTACTGCCTAACTGCGATGAGGCCGAAGCCAGCACTATCGTCCATAAACTCATGAACGCGCTGGCCGCCTATAACAGCGATGCGCCAGTGCGTATGCCGGTATTCTTTTCCTTAGGCGCTAAAACCGTCGACTTAAGCGCTTATGCCGGGCGTAAGTTAAGCCCCGAAGAAAAGGAGGCGGCCCAAGAGCTCTTTTATCAGGCGATGCAAGATGCGGATACGCAGATGCGCCAAAACAAGCGTTTAGCGCACCAAGAACACTACACCTTAGTGCAAGCCTATATTGAGCATCAGCTCAAACACCCGATTACGCTGCACGATCGGCGTTTGTTCTAAGCGTCAGCTAATCATTTGCCGTTATCATAACCGTGTGCTTTGGCCCTAGCTGTTTGGTCTAGCCTTGGTGCGAGAGGAGGAGCCATGTCCGAACTCAATTCCAGCTCTCATACTGCGAGCCTCAATGAGCACGTCTTGTCTGAAGACGTCGGGATGGGCCGTATTGACCGGCTAGCTGAGCAAGGCGATCTGTTGCAGGGGCAGGCCTGCACCACCCTTTTTGCGCCCCACTTTCAGATGCTGGGACATTGGGTCTTTAATGGCGAAAAAGGACAATTCCTCTTTGACCGCACCTGCGTTGAAATTCTCGATCTCCCCGATCATCATCACTGGTACCCGTTAGATACGGTCGTTAATGTCTTAAGCCCTAGTGATGCGGAGCGCTTTTGGCTCAACATCAAGCAAGACACCTTAGGCAGCGTGATCTTCGAGCGCATTGAGCTCTACGCAGGTCCCTATAAGGGACAGACCTTTGTCATTCAAGGTTCAGTCTTAAAGCGCGATAGCAGCGGCGCTGCGATCTACGCTACGGGCTATATCTCGCACGAATCGAGCCCTTATTCTGAATATATTCCGCGTGAGCTCTCCGGCGATGGTCTGTACCTGTGGTATCCCCCAACCGATGAAATCATTTGCAGCGCCTCCTTCCATGCCATCTTGGGTTACAACGAACAGGAATTTCCGCGCACGATGGAAGAGTACGTGCGCACCATCATGCACCCTGATGACAACGATGTCTTCATCGTGCAAAAGAAGATTGCGCAAAGCCCCCAGTACGGCAATTACTTTGAGAGCTGCCAGCGCCTCAAGCACAAGGACGGCCACTATCTGTGGATGATTGGCCGAGGCTTGGTGATTGAGCGCAATGCCCAGGGCCAAGCCCTCAAGATTATTGGGTCGCGCACCAACATAAACTTGATGCAAAGCAACTTTGACAATATCAAGCTCATGATGTTCACCGACTCGCTCACGGGCCTGCGCAACCGCAATTACTTCCAGCAGCAAGCGGCACGCTATATCGATCCTAAGATCCAGCCGCTTTCCATTATCTTTGTGGATGTCAGCGGCTTAAAGCTCACCAACGATATCTTAGGACACTCCTACGGCGACTACCTCTTAATCAAGACCTGCGAGCTGATCTCCCAGGCGGTCAGCGAGAATGCGCAAACCTGCTGTCAACTTAACAAACTCAAGGCACGCGTGCCGCACATCACGATGGATCAGGCCTTAATCTCAGACTTACAGCAGCCTCTATCCCAGCAAGACAGCACGCCTTCCGTGCGCACCGGGGATGAAGAAAACATCTCGACCGGCAAGATTGAGATTTTGCGCCTGGCAGGTGACGAGTTCTTGGTGCTGCTGCCTAACTGCCCTTATGAGGAAGCGGCAGCCATTGCTGCGCGCATCGACGAGCTACGAGAGCACAACAACCTCTACCATCGCGAGCACAGCGCCATTGACGTACGTCCAGTGCCCGTGTTCTTTGGCTTGGGCGTAGCGACGATGGGCGAGGCCCAGTTTGAGCAAGCGGCGGTCACCGGCGAGCGCCTGCCCACCAGCGATGACTTACGCCAAGTCATTGACCGCGCGGACGCGCGCATGCAGGCCAACAAAGAGGACCATCGCGACCGCGATTACCAAGAACTCAAGAAGTACTTTGAGGCCAAGAAAGGACGTGAGGTTTCCATGCGCGACGAACGCCGCATGACGCTCCTGACCGAAGAGGAACGCAACGAGCTGCGCGCCCACCGCGTCAGCCACATCATCTTCTAACCTCCTTAAGTGGGGTTGCCCCTGTGAGCTACCGGGCTAGCCCCTTAGTGCTGCAGCCCTTGGCCCTTAGTGCCACAGCTCGTGGCTTTGTGCGCCGCAGCTCTTGCATAAGCGGCGCGGCCGAGCTTGAAGACAGTCGCAAGCGGGCGCTAAAACCTGTAAAATAGCGCATCTTGTGCAAGTTGCCGGGCCTTTGGGGCCGGGCCTTTGGGGATTTTTGGCATGGCAGAGAACACCACGCAGTTCAAGGTTACTTACCACACCGCAGGTGAGGATGATGCCGGACAGCGCCTGGATAATTACTTGGCGCGCGTCTTAAAGGGCGTACCTCGCAGCATGATCTACCGCATTTTGCGCCGTGGTGAAGTGCGCGTGAACAAAGGCCGCGTGTCACCATCCTATAAGCTGCAAGCAGGCGATGAGATCCGTGTGCCGCCAGTACGCGTCAGCACCGGACCGGTCACCATTCCTTCGTCCAATCTGCAACTGGTGCAAGACTTAAAAGAGCGCATTCTGTTTGAAAACGAAATGCTGATCGTGGTTGATAAACCGGCGGGCCTGGCCGCCCACGGTGGCTCGGGCATCGAGTTTGGCCTGATTGAAGCGATGCGCGCGCTCTATCCTAATGAGCGCTTTTTGGAGCTGGCCCACCGCTTAGACCGTGAGACCTCGGGCGCGCTCATTATCTGCAAGCGCCGCTCGGCCCTGCGCAATCTCCATGAGCAATTTCGTAACCGCGTGGTCAAGAAGCGCTATCTGACCTTGGTCCCAGGCAAGTGGGATCGCCGTGTCAACTTGATCAACGCGCCGCTGGTGCGCAATGAGCTGCGCTCAGGTGAGCGTATGGTCGAGGTCAACTTCAAGGAAGGTGCCCCATCCTCCACGGGCTTTGACCTGGTGGAGAGCTTTGGTGAGGCCGCGACCTTAATGGCCGCCATGCCCCACACCGGCCGCACCCACCAAATCCGTGTCCACTGCGCTTACGTCAAGCATCCGGTGGGCGGTGATGATAAGTACGGCGATAAAAAGTTCAACGCTTGGCTCAAGTCATTGGGCATGCATCGCATGTTCTTGCACGCCTTTAAAGTCAGCTTCATTGACCCAGTGAGCGCGCGCCAAGTCAAGGTCGAAGCTCCTTTACCTGAAGAGCTCGAGCAAATCTTAGTGCGCCTGCGTGACCTCAAGGCTGAGTAAGGAGCGGCTATGCAACGCGATGAGGGATTAAGAGAGTGCCTGGCCCAGTGTAAGGTGCTCGCCTTTGATGTCGATGGCACCTTAACGGACAGCATCGAGCAGATCATCACCTGTTTCCAGCGTACCTTTGCCTATGCCAATCTCCCGGTCCCTGAGCCTGAGGCGATCAAGGGCACAATTGGCATGACCTTAAATCTAGGCATTCGCTCGCTCTTGCCTGACCCAAACGACGTGCGCTTAGGCGAGGAAGTAACGCAGCTTTATCGCGACACCTTTGCCGTAAGCAAAGATATCAGCGAAACGCGCTTATTCCCTGGCTGTCTTGAGCTGTTAGCAACGCTCAACGAGCGCGGCTACATCTTGGCCATTGCCTCAGGCAAATCGCAGGTGGGCGTCAAGCGCGTTTTCACCGATATCCCGGAGCTGCAAGATTACTTCTCCATTGTCTGCACCGGCGATATGTGTGAGTCCAAGCCGAGCCCGGCCATGATCAACCTCATCGCCGCCCGCGCCCACGTCAAGCCCCATGAGATCTTGGGGGTCGGTGACGCCGCACTTGATATCGCGATGTTCCGCAATGCCAAGTGCCATGAACTGGGCGTGTTAAGCGGCGTGAGCGACGAGTACGACTTTGACGACTTAGAGGTCGAGTTCTATCTGCCCAGGGTCACGGACCTGACTCATTATCTGTAAGCTTCACGCTCTAGATGCCCTGAAAATAGGGCGCACCGGCGCTTAATGCCTCCTGCCATGAGTGCGCTTGGTACCAAGTCACTTCACGCTGTTGCCAGTACTGATGCTCAGCCCTGACGGGCCTGATGCGTAAGCGCGCCATAGTTAGGCAAGGGACCAGAGCATGGTGCAAAGCGCTTGAGCGCCCTAGGGTCTTTAGGCGATAATAGGGCTAGAACTACATGCGGTAGCTTTCAGACCTGCTGCCCCTGTAGTTAAGCGGCGCTCTGTGCAGCACGGCTGCACGTCTTTACTTAGTGCCTGCATCAAGTGCTCTTTTAAGGTAGCAGCATGCCTCCTTAGCATTCTGCCCTGAACCGAGACACTCTGACGCACCCGCGTTGTTACGACCACAATTGCCTAAGGCGAGCACTGAGCTCCCTTAATCTTGCTTGGCGGTATTGTCCCAAGAGATTAAGCCGGAGCTTTTTTTGTTAGTGGCAAGACGCACGTCAGACGCACTCACTTAGGCTTGATGTTAGACCCTAGCGCAAAGATAAGAGCGACCCGGTTGCAAGGTTGAGCCCCTCTTCTCAGAAGTTCAGGCGCGCTTTTCCTTGTGTCTTAATATTGCAATCAAGAGGATCGGGCAATGCGTATGTGGCCCTGCCGCAGCGCGCTTTAACTTGCTTGGTCTTAACTTTAGGCTTACAGGTTTCTCACCACTAATTGACGTGGCCTCATTGTGGGGCGTGCGAACTTGGCAAGGTAAAACCTCACTGCGTGTTCTTTTCATTTAAAGGGCAGCACAGGTGCTTGCTCTAACTCATAATGAATGCACTATAAGCATTCGGTGACAATTGGCGCTGGCAAGTAAGACCAGGTCCTTGGGCTCCCCTAGGTTTGAGCTCAACGCTTGGCAGACTCGCCCTAACCTTAGACCTACCTGGTTTTTGCTGGGTAGGACGCGCGACAGCGCTCATGAGCGCTGACTGCTCCGTGGTACCTGCCGCGTAGCGACGTATGTGCCTTGCGGTGCTGTACGTGCTTTGCGCCGCAGTACGTGCCTTGCGGCGCTGTATGTGCTTTGCGGCGCAGTACGTGCCTTGCGGCGCTGTACCGTGCACCAGCCTTGTTGCTATGTGCCTGGTACGTGCGTGCCGGGCATGTGCCGTGGGGCTAAGTAGCGGCGCAATGCGTCCGCTCAGGGGCGCGTGCTGACGATTAGAGCGACCAAGCGCAATTGTTACGTGGGGACTGGTGCCCTGAGGGCTGTAGCTAAGGAAGATTGCCTGATAAGGGATCTTTTCTGTGAAAAGAATGCTTATTAACGCCACGCAAAAAGAAGAAGTGCGTGTCGCCCTCGTCGATGGTAATAAGCTTTATGACCTCGACATCGAATCCCCGCAGCATGCCAATAAGAAGGCCAATATCTACAAGGGTGTTATCACCCGCATTGAGCCAAGTTTAGAGGCTGCTTTCGTTGACTATGGCGCTGAGCGTCATGGTTTCTTACCTTTAAAGGAAATCGCCCGCGAGTACTATCCTGAGGGCAGTCATGGCAATGATCACAGCGTGCTCAAGCAGTCGCTGCGTGAAGGCCAAGAAGTCATTGTCCAGATTGAAAAAGAAGAGCGCGGCCAAAAGGGCGCAGCTTTAACCACCTTCATCTCCCTTGCTGGTTCTTACCTGGTCTTAATGCCTAATAACCCACGCGCCGGTGGTATCTCGCGCCGCATCGAGGGTGAGGAGCGCGCCGAGCTGCGTGCTGCTTTTGAGGGCATCGACATCCCTAAGGGTATGGGTGTCATTATCCGTACTGCCGGTGTCGGTAAGAGCTCGGAGGAGCTGTCGTGGGATCTGTCGATCTTAACCAAGCTCTGGGACATGATTAAACAGGCCGCTGCTACCAAGAAGGCCCCATTCTTAATCCACCAAGAGTCCAGCATCGCCATTCGCGCGATCCGCGACTACTTACGTCCTGATATCGGCGAAATCTTGATTGACTCCAAGGAAGTCTACGAGCACATCCTGCATCACATCAAGCTGGTCCGCCCTGAGTTCACCGAGCGCGTACACCTCTATCGCGGAGACATTCCGCTCTTCTCCAAGTACCAAATCGAGAGCCAAATTGAGTCGGCTTACCTGCGCGAGGTGCGCCTGCCATCGGGCGGTGCTATCGTCATCGACCCAACCGAAGCTTTAACCTCGATCGACGTTAACTCGGCCAAGGCTACCCGTGGTGGCGATATCGAAGAAACGGCGCTGCAAACCAATATTGAAGCGGCCGAAGAAATCGCGCGCCAACTGCGCTTACGTGACGTAGGCGGCTTAGTGGTGATCGACTTTATCGATATGACGCCACAAAAGAACCAGCGTGAAATCGAAAACCGCATGCGTGAGGCCTGCCGTCAGGACCGTGCCCGCATCCAGTTCTCGCGTATTTCGCGCTTTGGCCTCTTGGAGATGTCTCGTCAGCGTCTGCGTCCGTCCTTAGAGGAATCGACCAGCCACGTCTGCCCAATGTGCCAAGGCCAGGGTACGATTCGCGATACGGCCTCGCTGGCCTTATCGATTATGCGTTTAGTCGAGGAAGAGGCTCACAAGGAGCACACCGGCGACGTTATGGCCTTTGCGCCAGTTGAGATCGCAACCTTTATCCTCAACAACAAGCGCACCCAATTAGAGGAAATCGAAAAAACCACCTCGATCAAGGTCACCGTCATCCCTGATCCCCACATGATGGCGCCAAACTACGAGGTCCACCGCGTCTTAAACAGCGCCCAGAATCTGCCTTTAGATTACTCCAAGAACGATCCTTCTGAGATCTTACGCGAGCGTGCTGCTAAGGCCCGTGCCGAGCTGCAAGAGAATATGCTGCGCCGTGAGTTCGTCCAAAACAAGCAGGAGAATCGCCAGCCGCAAGAGCAGCCATTAGTCTTCACTGAAGACATCACGATGAATCTGCCTGCGCCCAATCCAATCGAGCCCAACAGTGAGGATCCCCACACCATTAAGCTCGCTACGGCTACCGCCTCGAGTAATGTAAACGCTCAAGCTGGGAGCACAGTGCTATCTGATGGCGGGAGCAGCGAAGCTAACAATAGTGGAGTTTTTTCCAAATTGTTTTCATTCATCGGCAATATGTTCAAGCCTGGCTCGGATAAGGCGCCTGCCGCCCCGGTAACACCTGCGGCCCCGCAAAGTGCCCCGACCGAAAGTGAGCAGCCAAAGCCACGGTCAAACCGTGCCCGTCCAGGTGAGCGCAATTACAACAACAATCGCCGCAATGGGCCTAAGCGTCGTGCCGATCGCCAAGAGCGCGATCGCCGCAACACCGAGCGCTTTGACCGCAACGAGCGTTTAGAGCGCGTCGCCCGTGAAGAGCGCAGCGATAAGTACGATCGCTTTGATCGCTACGAGCGCCCACGCCGCAACGAGCGTCCTGCCCGCAGCGAGCATTACGAGCGTCCTGATTACGAAGAGCAGGTGGTCGCCCCGAGCGAAGAGAGTGCTCCTCAGTTTGAGACCCCCCCAGAGCGTAAGGCTCCACGCCCAGAGCGCGGCGGCCGTCGCGAGCGCTTAGAGCAATTCCAAGCGCAAGAGCAGGAGCTCAATGAAGAGGTCGCAGCCGCTCAAGAGCGCAAGGCTCAGCGTGCTGAGCGTAGTGAGCGCAGTGAGCGTTCTGAGCGCCCAGAGCGCAACCGCCGCAGCGAGCGTCCAGAGCGTGGTGAGCGCGGTGGCCGTCGTGGTGAGCGCAGCGAGCGTCCAGTACGCGGTCGCAAGAGCGCCCCAGCTAAGTCGAAGGTCGAGCTCAATCCAAGAACCGTGGGTCTGCACGACGAAGGCATCTTCGACTTCGAGCACGTCAACGGCGCCCACCTCTTTGGCTTTACGCCAGAGGAGTTCACCTCGGCCCCAATGGGTCAAGGCCCAATGGACGACGTTCCATTTAATGGCAGCGCCCAGCCACGTAGCGGTGAAGGCTTAGCCTTCAATCACGCTGAGGCCCAAGGTGGTTTCAATGAGGCCAGCGTCAGCGCTGAGCTTGAGACGATCTCTGAGCCACAGCCAGTTGAGCTCGACTTTAGCGCCGAGCACAGCGCCCGCGCCTTTGACCAAGGAGAGGACTTAGAGATCTCGCCAAAGCAAGGTGGCTTAGCCCAGGCCCAACGCTATCAAGCCAGCGCCGCAGCCTTAACCATGGACGATGAGGCAGCAAAAGCTCTGCTCGATGAGCAGTTCAACTCGCGGCCACAGCCTCTGGCGGCCCATCAAGAGCCAATCTTCGATGCTGCGGCTGCTTTAGCGCCACGTCACGCCAAGCACCAGGAAGCTGAAGAGGAAGTTCAGGAAGCTAAGCCAGTAGCTGAGCCTACTCCAGAGCCGGTCGCAGCTGAGTCCGTAACAACTGAGGAAGCTGCCCCTGAGGCTCAGCCTGCCGCCCAGGAAGCCGCCGCTGAAGCACAGCCAGCTGAGCGTAGCGTTGAGAAGGCCCCAGAGCCTGAGAGCGATGAGATCAGCGCCAGCCTCGATGCCATCTTGAACTGCAATGGCTCGGGCGAGTTCTTAGGCGAGATGGAGGAGCAAGACGACGGTCGTCCACGCAGCAAGTCGCGCAAGCAAGAGCGTAGCTCCAAGCGCGGCAAGAAGGCTAAGGACGTAGCTGAGGTAAGTGCCGCTCCAGCTGCTGCCAGCGCCGCTGCTGAAGCAGTTGCCGAAACCGCCGCTGAAACTGCGGCTGAGCCAGTTGCTGCTGCTGAGGCCCCAGCTGAAGCTCCTGCTGAGCCGGTCGCTGAGCCAGCTGCGGAAGTAGCTCCAGCCGCGCCAACCGAGCCAGTTGCTGCCGCTGAAGAAGCCGCAGCTCCTGAAGAGTCGGCCCCAGAGGTTGAGAGCGCGCCAGAGGCTGAGACCGCTGAGGAGCCAGCTGCTGAGGCTGAGGTTGAGGCTGCTGAGGACGATGACGAGGAAGTCGACATTGATGAGCTGGTCGCAGCCATTAATGCCGAAATCGACGCCATGAACCTGCCTGCCGAGAAGGCTGCGTTGGTTAAGGCTAAGTCGATTCGCACCGCCTTACAGGAAATCAACCCTGAGCAAGCGGAGCGCATCTGCGCTGAGATCTTAGGCACCGAGTCCGTCGCTGAGAACACCAAGGTCTACGACGAGGTCGATGCTGACGACACTTCCGATGAGGAAGAGCCAGATGAGGCGATGTTCCGCCCAACCAGCGCCGTTGCTGATTTCTGGGCCGGTGATGTGCAGCATAAGCTCTCGGCACGCTATGCCCGTGTGCTGCGCGATGAGTACGATGATGACATCGACCAAGACTCGCGCACCCGCAATATCCGCAGTGCGATCACCGAGACGGTCTCCAGCTTCGATGACAGCTCAATCTTAGACAGCACCTTAATGGATGGCTCGGCCTACGGTGCCCCAAGCACCCAAGACCAGCCGCAAGCTGACGATAGCTTTGAAGCTGAGCTCAAGCAAATCACTGAGGTCTTTGACTACGACACGGCCTTAGCCGATGCCGTCATCAACGAGGTCGAAGAAACGGAAGCCGTAGAGGAAGTCCCAGCACCGGCCCCACGCCGTCGCCGCTCCAGCAAGGAGGCAGGCGCTGACGGTGAGGCCCCTGCTAAGCGCAGCAACCGCCGCGCTCGCACCAAGCGCCCAGCCAAGGAAGTAGCGGCTAAGGCTACCGCTGCGGCAAAGGCTGAAGCCGAGGCTGAAGCAAAAGCTGAGGACTTTGACCCGCAGGCCTTAAGCGACGCCCTGTCGCAATCGGTCAGCGAGTTCCAAAACAATAAGAGCCAAGACTAGCTCAGGCTAGCTAGCTTAAACGCGGGCAAGTGAACACTTGCCCCCTACTAAAAAAGGCAGAGAGCCGCGCTCCCTGCCTTTTTTGTGTCCCGCGCGCTCCGTGCTAGCCCGTGACCTTGGAACGCAAAAAAAAAAAGCCCACGCGGGATCACCGGTGGGCTGGAGAGCGCTCTGCGCTTTCTTTTTTCTTTTTCGGGCTTAGCGCAGAATGTCTGGCATAGTGGCTGGGTCGCAGACCTTGGTCAATAAGGCCTTAACCACATGAGGATTACCGGCCACGATGTTACCCGACTTAACGAAGTTAGGGCCACCAGTGTAGTCGGTCACAATACCACCGGACTCACGCACGATAAGTTCACCGGCACAGAAGTCCCAAGGACGTAAGCCCTGCTCTAAGTAGGCATCAAAGCGACCGCAGGCGGTGTAGCATAAATCGAGGCTAGCGCAGCCAGTGCGACGAACATCAGCACATTGCGCGATGAGCTTGCCAAATAAGCTTAAGTAAGCGTCCATACGCTCGCGATAGCGTACTGGGAAAGCGGTGCAGATTAAGGAGCCATCAAGACCCTGGGCCTTGCCCACGCGGATACGATAGCCGTTTAAGGAAGCACCCTCACCACGGGCCGCAGTGAACATCTCGTTGGTCACTGGATTGTAAACGACACCTACCGTGGTGCGGCCGTCTTGTTGCAGACCGATCGAAACTGCGCAGTGTGGGATGCCCTTAACGAAGTTGGTCGTGCCGTCGATTGGGTCGATAATCCAAACGTTCTTGGATTCCTTATTACCTTGTAAGCCACCCTCTTCGCCTAAGACCGCATGGTCAGGATAGGCCTTTAACAAGGTAGCGACGACCGTGCGCTCGCACTCGCGATCGATATCAGTGACCAGATCGTCCTTGCGCTTCTCTTCAACCGTGAAGTTATCTTGGCCGATATTACGGGCTAAAACATTACCGGCGGCGCGTGCAGCACGAACCGCAATATTAAGCATTGGTGGCATTGTAAAAGAGCTCTCTTGGTGAAACAAAAGTGGGGGCTATTATAGCCCGCTCCTCGGCAAAAATGTGATGCTTATCGCGGATTTTTTGCATCCCCTAACTGCCCAACAGTCCCCTGCTTTGTGCTAAGCTCCACAGCCACACTCATTGCCCGAAAGGATAAGTCATGGCAGCTGATAGCTTAAAGAAAGACGCCACCACCGGCACTAACGCTCCAAGCTTAAAGAGCAACGTCCTCTACCAAAAGGTGCACCCTAATTTTGGCAAGTCCGGCTTTCAAGAACCTCTGACCACAGTGCAAGGTTTTATCTTAGGCCTGCTCGCGCGCGGCCACACCTCCTCGGACAAAAAGACCTTGGAGCTTGCGACCTCGGTCTTAAACTCAGGTGAGGCACTCTCAGGCAGCGGCATTGCGCTGTTTACCACTTTGCTCATCGAAGAGGAGCGCGAGCTCAAGAGCAAGAGCCTGAACCTATTTGTTCCTGGCTTAGGCGAGGGTACCCCCAGTGAGCGCGTCCAGGCCTTAATTGATATCGCCTACGGCTTTACCCTAGGTTTTTGTGGCGAGTCCCAGCCAATTGCCGGTTCTATCGTCCAGATGAACTACAAAGAGCTCAATGATGAGCTCCATGAGCACCTCAATCTGATTGAGGATTTAGTCCATATCGATGCCGCCTCGGGCGCCAACGCCGATGACATCAAGCTGGTCCATGAGACTTTAAGCACGACCATCGTGCGCTTAGCCGAGCTCATGGCCAGCTAGAACCGCCCTACGAACGCCCTGGCCTATGTGCAGCCGGGGCATACCTCGGCCGCAGGCGGGCTGGACCCTACTGGCGGTCGGGGCGTTTCACTACTCGCGGCCGGGGAGTAAGAGCAGGACTTGCTCGAGCTGGCGCATCACGTCACGCAGATGCGCCGCCTCCTCGAACTTAAGCTCGCGCGCCAACTCAATCATGCGCTTTTGCAAGGCTTCGATTTCGGCGACTACCGCGCTAACGGTTGGTACCACGTCGTAGAACTCAAGCTGCTTGAGCTTGGCGCGCAGCACCTGCTCCCCTGCGGCAGCTGAGCCTTGGTTTAACACCGAGTGCTCGATTACCGCCACTAAGGCGCCGACCTTCTTATCGCCCGTTAAGCACTGGCCTTGCGCCAAGGTGCCTGCACTCGTCTTCTTGCCCTTCTTCTTGGCACCGGTTGAAGCCTTGGAACTTGGAGCTGCCGAGGCACTCTCTTGCGCCGCATTGATCGCGCTGAGCTCATTTGGATCCATGAAGCTATCGAGCGCCACACTCTTGCGCTGGCCGCGCTTCGTGCCCTTGAGGCTGTCGATGCCGCGCTGCGCCTCCCACTCGTCGCGCGTTAAGCTTGGTAAGTCGCGCTCTTCACTTGGAGCCTTGAAGATCTCCGAGTTGTTTAAGGCCACCTCCATCACATCCACCACCTTCTTCTTAATTTGCTGTGGCGTGATGCCATGGGCCTGATTGAACTCGTCTTGGATCTTGCGACGGCGCGCGGTTTCCTCCATCGTCTGCTTCATCGAGTCGGTGATGGTGTCGGCGTAGAAGATCGCCATGCCCTTGACGTTACGGGCGGCACGACCGACCGTCTGGATGAGCGAACGGGCCGAACGCAAAAAGCCTTCTTTATCGGCATCTAACACCGCGACCAAGGACACCTCTGGAATATCGAGGCCCTCACGCAAGAGGTTAATGCCGATCAAGGCGTCAAACTCACCTAAGCGTAGATCGCGGATGATGTCCATGCGCTCCACCGCGTCGATGTCAGAGTGCATGTAGCGCACCCTGAGGCCATGCTCGGTTAAGTACTCGGTGAGCTCTTCGGCCATCTTCTTGGTGAGAGTCGTAACCAAGGTGCGCTCCTGACGCGCCGCGCGCGCGCGGATCTCCGACATCACATCGTCGACTTGGGTTGCGACCGGGCGCACTTCAATTAATGGGTCCAACAGACCAGTTGGGCGAATTAACTGCTCCACCACTTGGCTCGAGCGCTCGACTTCATAATCAGCTGGCGTGGCCGAAACGTAAATGGTCTGCGGCTGCATGCGCTCAAATTCTTCAAACTTCAGCGGGCGATTGTCAAAGGCCGAAGGCAGGCGGAAGCCGAAGTTAATCAGATTTTCCTTACGCGAGTGGTCACCACGGTACATCGCGCCGATCTGGGGCACGGTCACATGCGACTCATCGATGATGAGCAGGCCATCCTTCGGCAAATAGTCAAATAAGCATGGCGGCGGTTCACCTGGCGCACGACCAGTTAGGTAGCGTGAATAGTTCTCAATACCCGAGCAATAGCCGACCTCGGTGATCATCTCCAAATCGTATTGGGTGCGCTCGCGAATGCGCTGCTCCTCTAAGAGCTTGCCTTGGCTAAAGAAGTAGTCACAGCGCTCCTTGAGCTCTAATTTGATATCGTCAATGGCGTTGAGCAAGATCTCACGGGGTGTGACGTAGTGGGTCTTAGGGAAAATAGTAAAGCGCGGCAGCTCGCACTCGACGTGGCCGGTGAGCGGGTCAAAACGGCTGATGCGCTCAATCTCATCATCAAAGAGCTCGATGCGAATGGCAAAGCCATCGGACTCAGCTGGGAATACATCAATCACGTCGCCGCGCACGCGAAAGGTCGAGCGCTCAAAGGCCATATCATTGCGGGTGTACTGCAAGGACGCCAGGCGCTTAACGATATCTTGCTGGGTAATCTGCTCGCCCCGACTGATGTGGAGCATCATCTTGAGGTAAGTCTCTGGCTCACCTAAGCCGTAGATAGCGGACACCGAGCACACCACCACGGTATCGCGCCGCTCCATCAAGGCCTTAGTGGCACTCAGGCGCATCTGGTCGATATGCTGGTTGACCGAGGAGTCCTTTTCGATATAGGTATCGGTGGCAGCGATATAGGCCTCAGGCTGGTAATAATCGTAGTAGGAGACGAAGTACTCGACGGCATTGTGCGGGAAAAATTCGCGCATCTCGCCGTAGAGCTGAGCGGCCAAGGTCTTGTTATGAGACAAGATCATAGTGGGACGGTTTAAGGCCGCAATGACATTGGCCATCGTAAAGGTTTTGCCCGAGCCGGTTACACCCAAGAGGGTCTGGCCTGAGTCGCCGCGCTTAATACCCTCGACTAACTGCGCAATCGCCTCGACTTGATCGCCGGCGGGCGCAAACGGGCTCACCAATTCAAACTTGTTTTTGAGTGCCACCTTCCATCCCCTCAAAACAAAACAACCTCGCTTAAGTAACTCAAGCAAGGTTGTTATCGTGATAGGCCCAGAGCCAGGATTAACTCAGCCTGAAGCTGGACCTTCGCGCAGTCAGTTGGTATGTTGCCCGAAAGAAATCAAGCCCCGCACTGCCTGCCAGTAGGCATAGGTTGAAGCCTAGGCGTAAGTATCGATATTGGTACCTACGGAGCCCGAAGCTTGAACCATCTTAGCGCCAGCAGCGTTGATCTGCTGAACCGATTGCATGGTGCCATCGAGTAACTTCATGACAGCTTCGCCTTGAGCGTCAGTTGCCTTCTTGTTAACGGCAAC
The DNA here is from genome assembly GCA_944390115.1 of uncultured Anaerobiospirillum sp. Classification (GTDB taxonomy): domain Bacteria; phylum Pseudomonadota; class Gammaproteobacteria; order Enterobacterales; family Succinivibrionaceae; genus Anaerobiospirillum. The sequence continues at coordinate 7,292 of CALXOW010000041.1, read as the reverse complement.
GGCTAAAGCCTCAAAACCAAAGTTGCTGTTTACGCCAGTGATGCTGGACATTTTGCTCTCCTAATGCCTAGAAGCTCTAGGCAAGGCCAATTAACCCTAGATTCTCACAATCTAGATCTTTAGTGTGCGCTCGCGCGCCCCAAGATGCAAGCAATTTAATGGCAAAAATGCCATCAACGGCCGCAAGTGAGAAATTCAAGCAAGATCTTAGCCCTGCCTACTTAGCACGCCCTTAGAACTCAGAGCACAACAGCCTTAGAGCTCAGGACGCACTTAGAGTAAGGCTTATGCTTAGAGCACAGCGCCTAACTCTTGGCGTAAGGTAGCACCAGCGCCCATCAGACCAGCCTTAGGCTCGGTGATGACGTAGGCTGGGATGCGCTCTAAGTAGCTCTTGAAGCGGCCCTTGTCCTCGAAGGCACGACGGAACTGCGACTGCTTAAAGAACTCGATGAAGCGTGGAACGACGCCGCCTGCGACATAAACGCCACCGAAGGTGCCTAAGGTCAAGGCGAGGTTACCGCCAAAGCGCCCCATTAAGCGGCAGAAGGTGTTTAAAGCCTCGAGGCAATCTGGATCTGGGTTCGGGCTTAAGGCCGAAGCCGTAACGTCAGCTGGGGTTAAACCGGTACGCAGACGCTCATTGCGCATGGCAATGGCCTCGTAGAGGTTTAATAAGCCTGGGCCCGAGAGCACACGCTCAGCCGAGACGTGACCGATACGAGCACGCAGGGCAATTAAGATCATGTCCTCAGACATATTAGCTGGAGCAAGGTCAACGTGGCCACCTTCGCCCGACAGTGGAATCCACTTATCGCCGTACTTGATTAAGTGAGCAACGCCTAAGCCGGTACCAGCGCCATAAACGGCAATTGGAGCAGTTGGGTCAGGCTCACCGCCGCCGATCTTAACTAAGGACTCGCGTGGCAGGCAGGTTACGGACATCGACATCGCGGTGAAATCGTTGATGACCAAGAGCGTGTCTAAGCCTAAGTTCTGCTTTAACTGGCTCTTTGAGAACTCCCAAGGATTGTTGGTCATCTTGATGTAATCTTGATTGACCGGGCAAGCAATCGCGATGCAAGCAGCCTTGAAGTCAACCTTAGTCTCTTGGCGGAATTTGTGAATTACCGACTCTAAGGAGTCGTTTTCTAAGGCCGAATAGATGATTGGGTCTGATAAGGAACCGTCAGACAGATTGCACAGGGCCAAACGAGCGTTAGTACCACCGATATCACCCACTAATGCTTGACCAGTTAAAGCAGTCATACACACTCCAGATTTCACGCATTGCACTGGGGCGCAACGAGGCAAGCTAGACTAGAGCCCGTTCCAGCCCCATCCATCACAACAATCTAGCCATGATAATAGCAAAACGCCGGGCCAACGCTAGGGCTTTTTCTAAGAAAGGTGAAGCACCGCGACAATTCGGTCAAAAAAGTGCACAAAGCTCACATCTCGGCCTGACGCCTGACATTCAGTGCACCAAGATGCAACTAAAAGAAAACTTCGTACAGGACAGGCCAAAGCATGCATCGTGACTAAGTGGGGCAAGCTCCACCGTACAGTGGCTGAGAACATCACACCAAGCGCGCTCCCCGCAAAATAAGGACTGAATCGCAGGGGGCGCACGTACGGTGCATGGACAAGTCAGCGCACGCGTCGAGATAAGCTGCTGCACTGCTAAAGCAGACTGCGTCAATGAGCTTGGTCTAAGGCACGCACCCTAGGGCAAGCCGCTGCGCCGCCTGGCGCCACCAGGGGGCGCTGCGAGAGCTGCGGGGAGCTGCGGGACGCAGTTTTGCGCCGCGCACAAACAAAAAAGGCTAAGTGTCGCACTCAGCCTTTTTTAAAATAGGAGGATTGTCTATGAAAAGGAGCGACTATATCGCTATAGTCTTTAACTATGAGTCTAGTTAGCCAAAACGATCACTTTGCTCTGTTCGTTTTGATGGGCCCATCATAGCCAAAAATGTGATACAGCTCAAGACTTTTTCAAAAAAATTTTAAAAAATTTGGATCAGCACTAAAACGGCTCTGGCGCCCGCACCGGCTTAAACAGGCCTTTATGGCCCAATAAACCTGATAAATATCAGCTTTTCCAACAAAAAATCGCGTTAATTAGCCCCAACGTTACAAGTAACAGAAAAAATTTGACAAAGGCTAAAACGATTTAGTGGCCGAAAATAGCCGCGCCGAGCAAATTTGTGACGGAGATCTTGTTACTGTATCAGCCCCCAAAGCCCGCGCGCAGCCCAAAAATTTCGCAATCACGAACAACTAACATAGCACCTTCCCAAATATCGAACAGTGCTTGCCGCCGTGCCAAGCGGCCTGGCACCTAGCTTTGCGCTCAGTGGGAGCGCAGTTAGAGGCGTGCCTACTCGCGCCTGACATACCAGTACGCGCCACAAACTTTGCCCCGATTCGGTTTTAATCGAGGTGCGCTAAAGCCCGTCCCAAGCGCCGGAGCGCGGCCTTGCGCAATATGAGAAGATAAATAAGCTTATAGCCCCAGCTGGCCATGAGCGCTCATCTTTGTAGCGTTTGACGGCTTTGGTGCAAGGAGGAGTCTGAGCACCTTTTTGGTGATACCATGGGCGCCGCGCCGCCCGGCGCACCGTAAATCAGGGCTTTACTCCCTGCGTGCTGTTCTTTTTTGTTTCTTGAGTAAAAGGTAGAGTTATGCCTTTGCTTGGACTGATGCTGCGCACCCTGCTCTTAGCGCCGCGTATCGTGATCCCATTTTGGTGTCTGGGCTTATGCCTCTTGACCTTAGGTAGCCGCTCGGTGGGTGGGGTCACCAAGTGGAGTGTCAACGGCGCCCGCCGCAACTTAGTTTTATCGTGCTTGGTCTTAAGCGCCGCGCTCTATGCGCCGCAAGTACGCGCGGCCTGCACCGCCCTTAATGCTAGCGACCACCTACCGCAGACTATTGCCACCGACCAATGCTTTGAGCTGCAAGGCGGCAATGTCTTAACCGGGCATTACCAAGTCGCCGGGCAATTGTTCTTAAAGGCAGGGCGCTCGGCTACCTTAGCTCCTGGCTCCACCATCACCGTAGTCCCCGGCGGTCTCTTGGAGCCACGCGGGCAATTGGAGCTTAAGCCCAACGCCCAGATTGTGGTGCAAGGCAAGCTCAACAACTCAGGCCTGATGTACTTCAATAGTCCCAGTGTGCTGCAAGCCCAAGATCACGCCACCATGCGCAATATCGGGCGCCTGGTGTTCACCCCTGGTGCCTACGTGAGGCTAGCAGGCCACAGCACGCTCAGCACCAGCGGCATTCTGACTTTAAACAATGCCCTGCTCACCGTGACTGACGCCGCCGCCGTCACCAACCAAGGTACGATTCAAACCGAGCAGCAAGCCCTCCTCAACTTTCAAGGCAAGAGCACCTTCACCAATCGCGGCCGTCTCGAGCTCAATCCCTACGCGACCTTAGCTTTCAAAGAGCACAGCCAGTTCACCAACAAAAACACCTTTACCCCGCGCGGCACGATTACCATCAGTGCAACGGCGCTCTGGCACAATGATGCCCTGGTCAAGCAAGCCCCCGAGAGCAAGCTTACCGTAAGCGACCACGCCCAGATCCGCTCTGAGCACACCATTGAGCTCTCCGGCACCCTGACCTTAAGCCAAAGCGCCCGCTTCTTAAACCAAGGCACCCTCGCCTTAAAACCCAACGCCCGACTCACCGCGCGCGACTATGCCGTAATCATCAATGACGGTACCTTCCGCAATGATGACGCCCAGATGCAGCTAGAGCAAGCAGGCAACTTCGTGAATCAAAACATCGTCTCCGGCCAACAAAGCCGTGAGCGCATCAAGGCGCAGTAACAGCACCACTAAAACAGCGCGACCGCCGCAGCGTCCCTAGATCCAGCCAGATCACTGGTGCTGTAGCTTGGTAGTTGAGGCCTGCCCTTAAATCAGTGCAAGCGTATTAAGATGGGGCAAGTGCGTTAAAAATGCGATTTAGCCCGCAATTTCGCAAACGTTTACGGAGCTCTCGATCCAGGCGGACTATAATGGACTCAGAGCTTAGTTTTGAGCTCACCTAATTCTATTGATAGCTCCAGTCTAGAGGTTATTATGCTCGAAGAGTTAAAAGAGAAGGTATTCCGCGCCAATTTAGATCTGCCTAAGCATGGCTTAGTTACCTTTACTTGGGGTAACGTTTCGGGCATTGACCGTGAGAAGGGCTTGGTTGTGATCAAGCCATCAGGCGTTGATTACGAGACCATGAAGGCCTCGGATATGGTCGTAATCGATCTTGAGACCGGCAAGAAGGTTGAGGGCGATTTAAACCCATCAACTGACACCCCAACCCACTTAGAGCTCTATCGCGCTTGCCAAGACATCAATGGTGTCGTTCACACCCACTCGCGCAATGCTACTTCTTGGGCTCAGGCCGGTATGGATATCCCAGCCTTAGGCACCACCGGTGCTGATTACTTCTACGGCGCAATCCCATGCACCCGCATGATGACTGATGATGAGATCAATGGCGCCTACGAAGCTGAGACCGGTAAGGTCATTGTTGAGACCTTTAAGACCCGTGGCATCGCATTCAAGGATGTCCCAGCGGTCTTAGTTCACTCGCACGGCCCATTTGCTTGGGGCACCAGCCCAGCCAACGCCGTTTACAACGCCGTGGTCTTAGAAGAAATAGCCTATATGGCATTCCACTCCGTGCTCTTAAAGCAAGGCTATATCAAGCCAATGCAGCAGACCTTACTGGATAAGCACTACCTGCGCAAGCACGGTGCCAACGCTTACTACGGCCAGCCAGGTCAACAGCACTAAGGCTCCAGTTCCCTTTCCACTCAGCAGGTAAGTCCACCAAAAGCTTGCTTGCTGGTCACAACTAGTAGCTAAGCCTCACACCCTTAGCTACACCAATTCCTCCAAGCGGTTACGGCCGTTTGGAGGTTTTTTCTTTACTATGGCTCAAAGTTCCTGAGACGAGCGGCAGGACGGGCTTAACAATTCTTAAGCCACTTGAGGCCTCGGCTGATGCAGCTACTGCTCTTGGCATTGCTCAAGACCTGGCGCAGCATTGGCAGCTGCTCTAAGAAGGTCGCGGCGGCTTGCTGAGCCTTGAGGTCGCCCCCAGCCTTGGCCTTAAGCAAGCTCTGCTCGAGCTCCGTTAAGAGCTTGCCCTCGCCGCTGCGCAGCTTCGAGACAGCGATGATGGCATCGACGATCTCACTTGGACTTAACTTGCCCTTGCGCTCATAGTCCTTGGAATTTTGATAGACCTGGAGCCAATGCGCCTCGACTGCCTCTTCGCGCCGTCCGATCAAGCGCAAGATCTTTAAGGTCTCATAGAGGGCTTGGATGCCCGGATCAAAGCTCTTGGTGGCCTCTTCTTGGCGCAGCACTAATGCAACCTGCGCTGCATTATTATTGGTTGGCTCCCCGGCGGCCTCCCGCTCAGCGAAGAATTGCTGCTTGACCGCGTCGTGCTTATGCACCAGGTCTTGCAGCGCCTGAGCTAACAGCTTGAAAACCGGCGCCACCTGCTCCATGCGCCTTTTATCTGCGGCGCTCTCGAGCGGATAAGGGCCCTTGATGAGATCTGCTTCATTAACAGCCACGTGGATATCTCCCCCAAAAGAAAATGTGCGCCTAGGGTATCACACTTGGCCAAATTTCAGCCATGAACTACCGCTGACTTACGTCAGCGGTTTCGCAGGATCGTTGCCCTGCTTTTAGTAATGCTCCGCAACCTGCGTTTTGGTGCAAATTACGGATCACCACGGGCTTGTCCACAAAGCCCCCATTGGCTAATAGAGTGTGAAGCCACTCGTCACCAAGTTCTTTTCTGCCGATGTTAAGAGCTCCGTTTAGATCTGCATTGATCAGCTTGCCAGTACTTGTACGATATAGCCCGCGCTTGGTGCGGCTGCCAGAAAAATGGCATTGAGCATCTTTTTGATAGATGCTAGGCATCTTATCAAAATCAAGTGCGCTCGCTTTTGATGTATAGCTTTCCTCACGTACAATTACATCAATGCCGTATTCCTCAGCTAAATATTTGATATTAGCAATCAGCTTACTATGGGGAATGTTACAGAATTTCTGGTTGTTGATTTTACCCATATTGGCTCGTTGTTTCCAATTTGGATTTTTACCAACAATAATTCTGCCGAGATCAAACGCCAAACAGTAGGAGACGATTATGTGTGCAACTTTATGAGTATAATCGTCAATCCGATTGTTGCGTTTGAAGGCAATAGCGGCAAGATGACGGAATTGACCTCTAGATTGGAGCTCGGCCACCCGCTTATTCCACCACTGATTAATCGACTTCAAGCCACCGCCCTTGACTAAAAGGGGCGGCACACCCGCTTTAGTCGAAAAACAAGCTGCGATGTTATCAAGACCTAAGTCAATCAACAGAGAATCATTGTGATTAAGCAGGACAAATTTTTCTAAATCAATTCCTTTGCGGTAAACAATTTCAATGACAAAGCAATTAGCTTTTGGGCAAATGCGTACATCACAACATACTGTCTCACTAGCCTTAGCATTGAAAGGTTGATTTTGGCAGCAAGTAATCTTTATTGGCTGTAAGCCAAACTTCTTGCCACCGCTAAGAATAAGATTGCCATCTTTAACCTTGAAGCCATTCCGACTTACGTAGAAAGTTCTGTACTTGTTAGAATAGCCTGGCAGTCTTGGTTTACCACTAAAAGATGATGGATCAACCTCATACTTAGCAGATGCTGCCAAAAAAGATGAAAATTGTTCGCGACAAACTTGCCCAATACGTTGAGCAGAAGCTGCTGATGGCATGCCCATGTAATCTTTAGGGTAAAGCTCTTTAAGCTTACTATCAAGCTGCGCACTACTCATCAAAGGCTTAGACTTGAAAAAGTCTTGTCGCATGAGATAAACTGCGCAGTTACCGAGTCTCTTTGAAAACGAGCACATAAGACAGCATGCCTTATAATTAGGGCTGCCCTTTCGTACTTCAATTTGCTGGACTCGATCCATGAAATTTAATACCTCAGCTCATAGCGTTTACAATCTCAAAGCACATATAATTTTTGTTGTTGCTTATCGACGAAAAGCTATAACCCAAAAGATTCTCGTTCGACTTGAGGAAATTTTCCACGAAGTCTGTTCTCATTATAACACACATCTAATTGAGTTTTCTGGTGAAGCTGATCATGTTCACCTTCTTATCGAGTATAGTCCTGTTGTTGGTTCTTTGTGATTAGTGGTGAAATGCCCCAATTGTGATCAACGCTTGATAGTTAGCTTTTATCAATTTTGCTGTC
>CALXOW010000040.1 GCA_944390115.1 uncultured Anaerobiospirillum sp. | reverse complement strand
CCAACTAAATTTATTTTTAGTCATTACAGTATTAAGCCGGAAATCTAAAATCCAACGAAAAATAGGTGCACCCAAAAATCCCGGTGGGGCAATCAGAATGGAGCAGCATTAAGGCAGAGGGGCTCCTCTTGGTCGACAAGACCGCTTTGCTGCCGGATTTGGTCAAGATACCCAAGGTCTCGCTGGCGCGGCCGCACGGCTTTGGCAAAACTCTGCTGCTGTCCATGCTCGAAGACCTGTTCACACATGGCACGCACAATTTCCGCAACACCGAGATCCGCACTAATTGGCCTGTGCGTGAGCACTACCCCGTGGTGCGCTTAAGCTTCAGTAACGTGCCATCGGCCCAAGAAGCCGATCAAGCCGCAGATGATGTTACTGCGTTTGAGCATGGCTTAATCAGTGAGCTGGGCCACGCCTACCACAGAGCGGGCTTTGCGCCCGAGGAAATTGAGACCTACCAGCAGGCGGCGACCCTACAGGGCTTCCTCTCTCAGCTCTCGAGCTTGTCCCACCGCAAGCGTATCGTCTTTTTGATCGATGATTGGGATGCGCCGCTTTTAGCGCACCTTGATAACAAGCCACGCTATGACGCCATCCAAAAGTCGCTCAACGTCTTCTACCACTGGCTGCTGACGCTTAATTTGCGCTTTCTCTTGATCACCGGCATCATGCACTTTCAGCACAAGTATGTCGAGGACATCAGCATGCAGCCTGATTTTGCCCGGCTTTTGGGCTACACCCAGTCGGAGGTCGAGGCTAACTTTGGCGCATACATTGAGCTTGAAACGCAACGCCGTCATATCGACGCCTATGCTATTTTGCAGCTGCTTAATTACCAATATTGCGGCTTTTGCTTTGACGAGGATGCTAAAGTCAAGCTCTACAGTCCGCTTGACATTAACAGCTACTTTGCGCAGTTCCACGAGAGTGACCAGACCCCGTCTTATGGCAACTTTTGGCTGGACGCGCAGGGTGATTCTTGGTTGATGCGGGCCTTGATCGAGCGGGCGCTGTCGGGGCAGCTGGCCATAGAGAGTTTAGATCAAATCAGAACTAATCTGGTGGAATTAGCCCGCCAAGATCTGATCAAGCCGCCCTTATTCACCGATAATGCGCTTTTTCCCCTGCTGACGCTGTATGGCTATCTCACCATCCAGGAGCCAGTCTTAGCCCAGCGCAATAAGCGCAGATTTGTGTGCGGCTGCTCGAACGATTTGATCACATTCGAGGTCTTGGACAGGTTCTTGCGGGCTCAAGGAGTTCATTAAGACAGCGAAGCAGAACTGCGCTCCTTACCAAGGCGCGATGTGGGACAGAGCTGACTTAGTTCACCAAACGCTATCTGCACCTAAAACTACGGCCCTCCAAGGACTTCACCAATGCTCGAATCAACCCCAACGTCTGCTAACTGGGCGGTCTCAGGTCCGCAGCAAGAACCCCATGCTTGGCCTAAGCTCGCCCCTGCGGGCGCGGACTTTCTCACGCTGCGGCAGCAAGGATATCTCATGGTCGATAAGACGGCGCGCTGCCGTTGCTGGCGTGTAAACGCAACGTCTTTTTGGCCCGGCCAAGCGGTTTTGGCAAAAGCATGCTCCTAACGCAGCTCAAGGAGCTCTTCACCCATGGCACCGAGAGCTTTACCGGCTTAGCGGTGCAGGGGATTTGGCACGAGCCGCTTAACCCACACGTGATCTTAGTCGACTTGCGCGGCCTGTGCGACCCTGCCACCTTGGAACATGACCTGATTGAACGCCTGTGCGATGCGCTAAGCGCGGCAGGCTTTCCTGAGGCGCGGGCGCTTCCTCATAAGTGCGCGCAGCTGAACCAAGCCTACTCCGAGCTGAGCGCGCTGAGTCGGGGCGCACACCTAGTGGTGCTGATCGATGATTGGGATTTTCCATTGTGGGCCAACTTGCATGATGAGGCTGCATTTGCAGCTAATGCGCAGCACCTTAAAGGCTTATTTGCGTGGCTGAGGGGCCTAGAAAAGGTCGATTTCATCATGATCACTGGCATCGGCCGCTTCAAACTCTCGTCCAATAGCGATTTTTTGCAAGACATCAGCATGGATCCGGTCTTTGCCCCGTTACTTGGCTACACCAGAGGGGAGCTGCAATCTTATTTTGCCGCTTATCTTGCTCATGCGGCAGCACTGAGCCATAGCTCCGAAGCTGAGTTACTCCGGCGGCTGGAGCAGTGGTACGGCGGCTTTTGCTTTGATCGCAAAGCGGCAGTGCAGCTCTTCCAGCCGCGAGCCATTAACGCCTTCTTGGCTCAGCTTAATGACAAGCGCAGCACGCCACCGCAATTCGGCTGTCTGTGGCCGGAGCGGGTTAATACGACCTTGGGGCTACAAGCTTATCTTAAGGGACACCAGCTGTCCTGGAAGCAGTGCTCGGACCTCAAGGCGCAAGGCGTCACTTTGACGCAAGTGCAGCTGACAGCGCCGTTAGCATTTGAGAGCATCAGCCTAATGCGCTTGATGGTGCAGACTGGCTTCTTGACCATCAAGGACGTAGTGGATCCCAAGGAGCAGAGCCGCTTCAAGCGGTGCTTCCACTGCAACTTCACCAATGCCGTAGCTGAGGAGTTATTAGCCTGCATGATGTCGGAGCGTGATCGATTGGGCTAGGGAAAGATGCAGTTGGCAATAAGCTTGCGCTCTCAAACCAGCAACTGGGGTGCGCTGTGCCGCCCCATAATGCTGGTGGCGGGGCCAGCCCAAAACAACACGGCGCCACCGAGCGTGCGCAAAGCGTGCTCGGTGGCGCCGTGGTGGGCCCAGATGAGACTGGGCCATGGCCCAGTCGGGGCGGCGGTCTTAGACCGCTTGGAACATAGCGGAGATCGACTCTTCGTTGCTGATGCGACGAATGGCCTCAGCTAACATTGGAGCTAAGGTTAAGTAGCGGATCTTGGAGATGGCGCGGGTCTGTGGAGTCGATGGAATCGAGTCGGAGACAACCAGCTCATCTAAGGTCGAGTTCTGCAGGTTCTCGCAGGCCTTGCCCGAGAGTACTGGGTGGGTGGCGTAAGCCATAACGTGCAGAGCACCGCGCTCCTTTAAGGCGTCAGCGCACTTGCATAAGGTGCCACCGGTGTCGATGATGTCATCGACGATGATGCAGTCGCGATCCTTAACCTCGCCGATGAGGTGCATCACCTCAGAGACGTTTGGCTGTGGACGGCGCTTGTCGATAATGGCGATATCGGCGTTGTTTAAGAGCTTGGCAATAGCGCGGGCACGAACTACACCACCCATGTCAGGCGATACGACGACTGGGTTGGTCAGGTTCTGCTGGAGCATATCCTCAACGAAGATCTGGCTGCTAAAGCAGTTATCTACAGGGACGTCAAAGAAGCCTTGGATCTGCTCGGCGTGTAAGTCAACCGTTAAGACGCGGTCCACACCAACCGACGATAAGAAGTCGGCGACAACCTTAGCGGTGATCGGGACACGGGCCGAGCGCAGACGGCGGTCCTGGCGGGCATAGCCGAAGTATGGGACTACGGCGGTGATACGGCCAGCCGAAGCACGACGCATGGCGTCAATCATGACAATCAGCTCCATGAGATTGTCATTGGTTGGAGCGCAGGTTGACTGAATAATGAAGATATCGCAACCGCGAACATTTTCATTAATCTGAACATGGATCTCACCGTCGCTAAAACGGTCTACGGTTGCATTGCCCAAACGAGTGTAGAGTCGAGCGGCAATCTTTTTTGCTAGTTCTGGGGTGGCATTACCAGCAAATAACTTCATATCAGCCATGGAGAGGTTTCCTGAAAAGAACAACGCGGGGAAAGCACCAAGCATCACTGCCCGAGCTTACTGCTGTGGCGCGCATTATAGCGCTGAAATGGAGCAAATTCCCCATTTTTATCGCACAAATCACCCAATCTCACCCGAAAAGATGTCGGTGCGTTATACAACACAGCAATTTTGGGGACAGGACACTTGGCCGAGCTTACACCCAAGCGCGCGCTTGGGCTTAAGTCTGAGCATGATCCTGGGCCGTTTGAGCTTAGGCAATGCCTAGGCTGATTGGGCCAAGGCCGCAATAGTCGCAGAAGGGCTCATACTGTGCGCGACAAAGACGCTGTAGCCGCAGCCAAGATTAAGATTGTGCTGAGTGACCTCAGCAAAGGCCGCTTGCGCTGCCTCTTGACTTGAGCACGCAACAAAGCACGAAGCACCACTTCCTGACATCGCAGGACGGCCGTATTTTACCAATCGTTCTAAAGTGTGTCCAATTTCACAGAATTTTTTCGTAACTACTGGTACGAGGTCGTTGCCAAAGGGTTCGCTGAGCACCGCCTCGTGGCTGCGCGGCGCAGAATAATGGGATTTAAGCGCGGGATCGCAGAACACGTTCTTGGTGCTGACATGAACCTGCGGCGTGACCACCAGGAAGTATTGCTCGGCTAAGTCGATCGGGGTGATGATCTCACCGCGCCCCTCAACCAAGGCGTTCGTGCCGTGCACGAAAAATGGCACGTCCGAGCCCAATTGCGCTCCGAGCTCCGCGAGCTTATCGACACTCAGGCCCAACTTAAACATGTGGTTTAAGGCAAGCAGGGTCGTGGCGGCATTGCTCGAGCCCCCGCCTAAGCCGCCGCCCATGGGAATGCGCTTTTTGATGCCGATCGCGACCTCAAATTTTTGTCCGGTAGTCTCTTGCAGTAAGCGCGCGGCGCGGTAAATCAAATTGTCCTGGAGCTTGATCTTTAAAGGCTGGGTCGAGGTCAGCTCAATGCCGTGCTCCGGGTCAAATTGACTGAGCTCATGGCCCGGCATAAAGGCCAGGGCGAGTGCGGCGCCGGGGGCCTCTTGTATTCTCTTGCCCTTAGCGTCGATCTGGGCGTAATAGTCACTGTCAGTACCTTCTGACAGCGCCATTGAGGCTTGGAGCCCCGCCATGGCGCCGGAGGCAAAGCTCATGGTGTCGCCAAAGGACAGCGGGGTAAAGACCGACTGGAGATTGTGAAAGCCGTCCGGGCGCTTGCCCGTGACATAGAGGCAAAGGTTGAGCTTGCAGGGGGCTATTAAAGTCAACATGTTGTTTTTTAGCGCTCCAGCTTTTGGATACTGCGAGTAAAGAGCAGGATGCGGGTGTTAGCACCTACCACTTCGATCTCGCTTGGTAGAGCTAGGTCTTCAGCGGTCTGGTAGTTGCGGTAGGTGACCATAAAGTTCGGCACGTAAGTGCGAAAGAGAATGCCCTGACTGTTGAACTGGGAGTTAGTCCCGGCGATACCCATGATGAGCTCGTGGAAGTTATCAAGCGGGAGCTCGAGCGGGGTGACCTGAGCAAAGAGTGCGCTGGCGCTACTGTCTTGAAAGAAAACGCCGTTGGCAAAGAGCTGGGCCCCCTCAGGGGTGACCTTGAGGCGCGCCAGCTCCGAGCCAATCGAGCTCGTCAGGCGCAGCTCGTAGTTATGACTGGAGCTGCCTTGATAGTAGTAGTTGGCGCTAAAGCGCAGATCTTCGTGCACGACGTTGGCGCGGCCTGAGAGCGCGACCGCCTTGACCGCCTTGAGCTTGTCTTGCATGCCTTGCCAAAAGACGGCATCGGTCACCATGGCGCCGGTTGGCACCGTTTGACACCCGGTTAATGCCACCGTAAGACCTAAGGCGGCCGCACCTAAGAAACGCAAGAGATGAGGACGTAACACTTCCGGCTCCTTAGGCTGGGTTGTGGTCAGCTGGATTGTGGTCGGCTGGATTTTGCTCAGATGCATTGTGGTCAGCTGAGTTGTGGGCGGCAGGGTTGTGGGCGCTTAAGTGGGCCTGGGCAATCAGGTCGTAGACCTTGAGCAAGGCCTGATGCTGAGCGCATTGCGATAGCTCAAGGTCGATCGACTTCAGGCCCAAGAAGCGCTCTTCGTGCGCTAAATGCGCCTTGACGCGCGTGAGCGTGCCCTCGCCATAGACCAGCTTTAAGGCCTCCTCGTAATCGTGGAGCCCTAAGCTCTCGTCCTGCATACATTGCAGGTACTTGACCAAGCATTGGTAGAAGCGGCGGTGCTCTAAGGAGGCGCTGTCACGGGTAAAGGCTAAGGTCCACTGGGCGTACTCTAAGGCGCGCTGATAGTCCTCGGCCTCTAAGGCTAACAGGCACTTGAGCTCACCAAAGCGCAGCTTTTCCCACAAGCTGCCCTCATCAGGAAGCAGGCCTAAGCTCTGCGCGACCAAGGCGTCGTCGGGCACTTCGTCGTTTTCGAGCTCTTCGATGTAATCGGCGTAGGCTTGCGGCTCTTCTTTGAGGTCAGGCAAACTAAAGATGCCTTCTTGGTAGCTTAGGTAGTTGTTGGTGTTGTTGTAGATGAGATCGTCAAATGGGTAGATCTCCGACATGCCCGGCACGATGATGCGATAGACCGGCAGGCCTAGGTTTTGGTAGGTGCGCACGTAAATGTCAAAGCCAAGCTTATCGATGATGTAGCGTAAGGCCTTGTACTGGTCGTGGGTGCTGCCGGTGAAGTCCCAGGAGACGAACTTGAACATCGGCTTGCGCTTGAACATTTGCAGCGGCAAGAGGCCGGTGGAGTCAACAAAGTGGCTCTCAATGTTCACAATGCTGCTGGTTTGCTCAAGATCAAAGCTTGGCTCATCAAAGGCATCTAAATCGCTCAGGGTGCGGCCTTGCATCAGCTCGGTTAAGGTGCGGTCAATCGCCACCTCAAAAATCGGGTGCGAGCCAAAGGACGCAACGCAGGTGCCATTGCTCTGGTTAAAGAGCACGATGCATACGACCGGATACTTGCCCCCTAAGGATGCGTCGTAGCACTGCACCTTAAGCTCGTCGCTTTGCATGGTGCTGAGCGCTTCATAGAACTTAGGGTACTTTTGCAGAATCTTCTCGGGGATGAGCGGCAGGGCTAAGCCTTCACGGATGATCTTAGCCTTGACATAGCGCTCTAAGATCTCCGATAAACCCTGAACTAGGGCCTCATACTCGGTATTGCCTGCGCTCATGCCGTTGGAGGCATAGAGGTTATCGAGCAAGTTGACCGGGAAATAGACGATCTCGCCATTGCGCACATTGGTAAAAGGCAGGGCGCACACGCCGCGCTCAATATTGCTGCTTTGCAGGTCAATGAGGTTGTTTAAGAACAGCTCGTCGGCCTCGGCCTCCAGATGCTCACTTTGCTCCGCGATGGCCGAGATTTCCGGGTCATAGCCCATACCGACGCGGGCGCTATTTTGCAGCTTGCCGTAGAGGGCGCGCAGCTTGACGTTGAGGATCTCCGAGCTGAGCGGGGTTGGCTCCTCGCTGTCGTTTAAAGGAATCCAGCGCTCGTCAGGGAAGTGGACAAACTTGCCCTCAGAGCGGGTCTTGCCCAAGTAGAAATCGCTAAAGCTCATATGGGTGGCCAGGCGCTCGTAGATTTCGCCGTAGGCCGAGCACAAGGCCGCTTCCTTGGAGGAGCCCTTGCCATTGGAGTACAGGGCCGGGCATGAGGCCACGGCTAAGTGTACCGACCAGACATTAGGCAGCGGGTTTAACCACTGCTCTTCAACCAACTCAAGACCTAACTCCGAGGCGACCTGCTTAAAGCGCGCTAAGGTATCCTCTAACGCTGCGTCCTTGCCAGCAATTTGCGTCATAACAAAAACCTAAAAAACCGAAAAAGAGCGTGGTCTAATAATAGCACAGCGGGCATTTTCTCAGGATTTTTAGGCCAGAAATGGCCTCTTTGCTACAATGCCCAAAACAGACCAAGCTCAGGATGAGGAGGCAAAATCATGAGCGACTCCCAGCACCAAGCAGCCCAGGCGCTAAGCCCACAGGACGCCCCTGAGGCGCAGCGTACCCAAGAGAGCACCGATCAGAATCAGGCAGCAGTTAGCCCGGTACCTGAGGCCAGCGCGCCTGAAGTCAGTAAGAGCGCTGGTGGCGCGGCGGACACGCCCGTTGAGGGCGCGGGCGCTGAAGCTCAGGCTATGGCGGCTCAAGACGCAGTAGCTCAGGATGCTAAGGCTCAGAATGCTGGGGCCCAGGATACTGCGGTCCAGGATGCTGGCGCTCAGGCGGCTGGGGCCGAGGGGGCGGCGGCCGGGGGCCAGAGTACAGAGGGTGCACCGCCGGTCTTTAAGATGGGCGATGATGTCTCGGCCTATACTGGACGGCCCCGCTTTACTGCTGAGGACAATAAGGCCTTAGCGCAGAGCTCGCGCTTTTTCCGTCAGGCCATGACCACGGCGGCGCGGGCGCGTGGTGAGGAATATGAGCCGTTCCAGCTTCCGGCCAAGATGCGCGCCGAGCTGGCCAAAATCGATGAGGAAGCGGCACAGCTCAAGTACGAAGAGGCGCTCAAGGCGGGCTTAAGTGAGGCCGAGGCGCAAGCGATTAAGGAACAGTCCTACTCCTCGGTGGCGCAAATGCATGCGGTCGACCCGGAAGAGGACGAGGAGCTGCGTCAGGCACGCCGCGAAGAGCAGCGCATTGCCTCGGGCGGGGCGCGCTTTTACCACAAGTACCAAGAGCTGCTGCAAAAGCAGCAAGAGCATCAGGCGGCCAATAAGGCCAAGATTAAGAGCAATCTGAAGATTGCGCTGGTCGTGATTGTGGGCCTGATGGGCTATATGGCCTATAACCAATTGGTGCTCAATAAGGACGCCAGCTCGATTGAAGAGCTCAAGGCGGCGCTGCCTCTGACCATTGATGAGACCACGGCTATGGTGCGCATTGATGATCGCAACGATGACTTCCGCATCTTCTTTGAGAAGGACCCTAAGGCCTTTGAAGGCTGGGATGAGCACCAAAAACAGGCAGCCTTGGATCAATTCGCCAAAAACGCACCGCTCTTGTGCAAAAACCAGCTGTTAAACCACATTATCACGTCGGGTAAAAAAGTCACTGTAATATTAGAGGCCACTGATAGAAGTTTCAGCCGCCAGTACTCGGTAGATCAGTGCCCGACTAACCCCGCGCAATAAGGATTTAGGGGTAGTGGGCGTGAGTGGTGGCTCATAGTTTGTTGAGGTTTGATCGTAATGCTAAAGCTTGGTTTAGTCGGTTGGCGTGGTATGGTCGGTTCCGTCTTAATGGACCGCATGGCAACTGAAGGTGACTTCAAGTTATGCGAAAACTATTTCTTTACCACCTCCCAGGCAGGTCAAGCCGCTCCGGTTTACGAGAACCTTAAGAGCGACGTCTTGCTTGACGCCTACAACATCGACGCCTTAATGGGCATGGATGTCATTATCACCTGCCAAGGTGGTGACTACACCAATAAGGTGTACCCAGAGCTGATGAAGGCCGGCTTCAAGGGCTACTGGATTGACGCCGCTTCGTCCTTACGTATGGCCGATGATGCCGTCATCATCTTAGATCCTGTCAACCAGGACGTGATTGACGCCTCCTTAAACAAGGGCATCAAGACCTATGTCGGCGGCAACTGCACTGTCAGCTTGATGTTAATGGCCATGGCAGGCTTATTTAAGGCCGACTTAATTGAGTGGGTCTCCTCCTCGACCTACCAAGCCGCCTCGGGCGCTGGTGCCAAGAATATGCGCGAGCTCTTAATTCAGATGGGCCAATTACACGATTGTGTTAAGGCTGAGCTTGCCGACCCTAACTCCAATATCTTAGATATTGAGAAGAAGGTGCGTCAGTGCATGAATGCCGAGACCTTTGAGACCAAGTGCTTTGGCGCCCCGTTAGCAGGCTCGGTCTTACCTTGGATCGACAAGCAGCTTGAGAACGGCCAAAGCCGTGAAGAGTGGAAGGGCATGGCCGAGACCAACAAGATCTTAGGCTTAGCTCCAGCCACCGTCCCAGTTGACGGCAACTGCGTGCGTATCAGCTCGATGCGCTGCCACAGCCAGTCCTTAACTATCAAGTTAAAGCGCGATGTCCCAGTAAGCGAGATCGAGTCGATCTTAGCGGCGCACAATCAGTGGGTTAAGGTGGTACCAAACGAGCGTGACATCACCTTAAAAGAGCTGACCCCAGCCTACGTTTCGGGTACCTTAACTGTGCCAATTGGCCGTTTACGCAAGATGATGATGGGCCCACTCTACCTCTCGGCCTTCACCGTTGGCGACCAATTACTGTGGGGTGCTGCTGAGCCATTACGCCGCATGCTGCGCATCCTGGCCAAGTAATAATCCCGCAGAAGAAACAAAAAAAAAACAGCCCCCAGTGCGCGGCGCGCTCACGTCGGCCCGCGCGCACTGGGGCAAGTAGCCCCAGCAGGGGCAAGCGCAAGGCTCCACCGGCCCTCAGCCGGTGGAGCCTTGCTGTCTCGGCGTGCCGCCCAAAAAAGAAAAGCCCTAAAAAGCAGCCTTCCGGCGCGGCGGACTCGCCGCTGGGTGGGCCTGGCGCCGTGAGACCCAAAAAGTCTAGAGAGTCTTGGGGGCTACGATCAGCGCGCTGCCAGCACCCAAAAATGGATTTCAGAATAGAGCTTGTTTCAGTAAGCTCAAAACGGCACTGTTCACACCTTCATATCAGTACCGCACGACGTAGCTATCATGCGGGCGCGCAAGCTGGCCTTATGGGATAAGAAACGGCGGTGCTCTTTACCCACCAAGGCGCTGGCCGCAATTAAAGACCACTGCTCGTGCTGCTTGGCTGGAGCGCTGAGGGGCAAAGCTTGCCGCTCTTTACCCGCAAGCTTTGCGCGCGCTAGAGCACCGCACCGCAAGCGCAGTGAGTTCAGAAAGCCGCAGGATTGCGCGGGACAAGAGTGGGGTGGCGGTCGCTGGGGGCTGAAGGAAAAAAAAAGATGAGATCTGCCCAGGATGGCATGAGCTCTGCACCAAAATCATGAGGGCGGCATAGCGCCGGGCGGCAAAAGGTGCTATGGTGCTAGTGGGAGAAATGGGGCTGGTCCCAGTTCTCAAGATTTTGCGGGAGATTGCCATGATTGCTAAAGAGCTACGCGACGTCTACCTGGTTGACGAGCTGCAACTGGGGCAGCGTCTCAATGAATCGCTGCAAGAGGGCGATCAAACTGACTTTAATTTGATGCGGGCGTTGCTCTCGCCTGATGTCACCGACGCGGCATGGTCGCGCGGTCCAGATGTGGGCCAAGCCCCCGAGGACTTGCGTGAGAAGTTTTGCTTGCTCCCTGAGACTCGTAAGTACGCTGAGAGTGACGACTTTGAGCGTGGCCAAGAGTTCGCGGAAATGATCCACGATACCGATAATGCCCAGGTCGGCCGCAATCAAGTCTTCTTAGCCGAGTGCTTACGCCAAGAGCCATTAACGCCGTTTAAGCGTGACTTGGCCCCAGAGGTCTACGCTGAGCTCGCTCCACTCAAGAAAGAAAAGGTGCGCAAGCAATTTGCCGGTGAAGTGCTGCAATATGAGACCTTCCAAGGCCGCAGCCAGCGCAACTTTGACGTCTTAGCCGAGATTCGCGAGGCTCAGACCCAAATCGATATCAAGAGCTAAGCGCTGTCCATTGGGCACCTTAAGCTCAAGCCAAGACCCTGCCTCAATGGCGGGGTTTTTAGTTTGCCTGAACGGCCCCACTTTGGCTAAAATTAAATGGTTGTGCCCAAGCTTGGTGCTCGTGCCCAAGCGCAAGGGTATGGGATTTTGGTTGAACTTTGAGCACGGATAGTTGCTCATGGCTTAAGCGGGGTTGTCAGCATGGCTGAAAACGAAAAGGAAAAGAAGAGCGCTCCTAAGGCAGCGACCAAGAGCGCTGCAGGTGCCAAGCGGGGCGCTGGTCCTAGCAAGGACAAGAAGACCTCAGGCGCACGCTCAGGGGCTAAGAGCTCGGGTAAATTCTCCGCTTCGTCCAAGAGCAAAAAAGACCAAGACCAGCCACGCAAGCCACGCGTCTTTGGCCCTAAGGCTGATGCTAAGTCCGAGAGCAAGACTGAGATCAAGCTCGCGGTAGCTGACGCTAAGAAAGAGGCTAAGGCTCCAGAGACTAAGCCGGAAGTAAAGGCTGAAGTCCCAGAGACTAAGCCAGAATTACCAGAGACTAAGCCAGAAGTAGCAGCTGCTCCAGCCGCTCAACCAGAGGTTAAGGCTGAGACCCCTGTTCAGGCTGAAGCACAGGTTGAGACTCCAGCCCCGGCTGAAGTTAAGGCCGAAGCTCCGGTTCAGGCTGAGGCCCCAGCTGAGGCAGCCGCTCAGGAGGCCCCTGAAAGCGCTGCGACCAAGACCGCTGCGGCCACGCAACAAGCGGCTGCCCAGCAAGCAGCTCAACAAGCCGCCCAGCAGCAGGCTCAGCCGATTTTTGCGGTCTTAGAGAAGGATGGCAAGAAGTACGGCCTCAATGCCGCTCAGTTTGGCCAGGTGATCAAGCAGAACTATGGCAAGCTCAACTTCCCATGGAAGCAGAGCTTCTGGAACTACCAGCGCAGCCATGTGATGTTCCCGATTATGGCCCAGCTCAAGGCCGGGATGGATCCAATCTCAGTCAACTACATCGATCACCACGAGTTGTTGATGACGGCCGCTTTTGTCTCCGAGCTGACCATGATCGCCAACAACGCCCTGTGGACGCCGATCGATCGCCGTCTGTTCCAGCGTCACAACCAGATGCTGCAAGACAAGAACTTGGCCTTCTTAAAGAACACCAGCTTCGACTACAGCTCGCAGTTCACCAACTTCTATGGCATGTACGATCTGCCAGTTGAGGTGTTACAGCAGGTCAATGGCAAGGCCATTATCGATGGTGGTGCCTATATCGGTGACACCATTCACCTGTTCCGCCGTCTCTTTGGTCAGTCGCACATCTACTCCTTTGAGCCGGTCAAGAAGACCTTTGAGACCTTAAGCAAGATCTTCGAGCAAGACACCGCGAACGGTGCGGTCACGCCGATCAACAAGGGCTTAGGCTCCAAGAGTGGCTCCTTGAGCATCAACCGCTACCCACAAAGCAATGATGCTTTAGCTTCGATGGTCGTGGACTACCAAAAAGAGCACGAGTTAGTCGAGGTCACCACCATTGACGAAGAGGTCAAGGCACGTAATTTAGAGGTAGGTCTCATCAAGCTCAATGTGGAGGGCTTTGAGACTGAGGCGATCAAGGGCGCCTTGCAGACGATCCGCGAGCAAAAGCCGCTCTTAGTCATCTCGGTAGGCATGCTGCCGCAAGAGTTCTACGAGCTCAAGCCATTTATCGAGAGCCTCAACTTAGGCTACAAGTTTGCGCTGCGCCGCAGTGGCTTTGGCATCTCGCCTCTGACCAACTTCGCCTTAATCGCGTACCAGCCAGTGGCCAAGCCGGCAGTCAACGAGCCGGCTAACGCCTAAGATCCACGCACAGCGCGCTCAAGGCGCTCAACCACGCCTCAGGTTCTAAGCGCGCCGCACCAGGCGTCACGCCCGGTGCGGGCGCGGCGCACCGGACTACACTGGGTGCACCCCGCCCAGTGAGCTGTACCCGCGCGGCATGACGGTACTGAGGACACTCCTCCGCAACGGGATGCAGTAAGTCTGAGGCCGGATGTGCCTCGTTGGGGGCTCGGGCCCAGGGCACCATGCGGTCAGCGGGTGATTTAGCTGATAGACGTGCTGTAGGGAGGCGCGCTCGAGGGTGCGTAGTGGCGCTTATAGACCAAAAGCCCAGTGGGCCTGCGTAGTTATGCGCAGATCCATTGGGCTTTTGCTTTTACCGGGCCGCGTGCGCGGCGCTGACGCCGTAGGCGCGCGGCCGGGAAGGGCTAGGCGGTCTTGAGCGCGGCGACCGTAGTGGTGATGGCGGCTAGGGCGGCGCTGATGTCCTCAGCGCTGGTAAAGCGACCGATTGAGAGGCGCAAGGACGCACGCGCTAAGTCATCAGACCGGCCAATCTCAGTTAAGACGTAGCTTGGCTTGAGCTCCTTGGAGGAGCAGGCCGAACCGGTCGAGCACGCGACCTGGCGTAAGCTTGGCAGGAGGTACTGGCCATTAATGCCAGTGAAGCTGACCGAGACAATGCCCGGCAGGTGCGGGGTCGAGCTTAAGTCATTAGGGTCGAGGTAGCCGTTAAGCTGGGCGTTAGGGATTTGCTTGAGCCCGGCGATGAGCTGGTCGCGCAGTGCACTGACGTGCGCCGTGACGGTCGCACGCTCTTTGGCCATCAGCTCAAAGGCCTTACCCATGGCCGCAATTTGGTGGGTGGCTAAGGTGCCGCCGCGCAGGCCCTTTTCATGACCACCGCCGACGATCATTGGCTTAATCGGAAGGTTATCAGCACGGCGCAAATACAAGGCACCCACGCCCTTAGGACCGTAAATTTTTTCAGGAGTTAAGGTCACCATGCTGACCGCGCTGTGCGCTAAATCTAAGTCCAAGAGGCCATTGCTCTGGGCACAGTCAGAGTGATAGTAAGCTCCCGCAGAGCGTGCGACCTGGGCCAGGGCTTCCATATCATTGAGCGAGCCCAGCACGCTGTTAGCCTGTGAGATCGACACCAGACAGGTGTTTGGAGTTAAGACCTCTGTTAGCATCTCCGGGGTGACAGTACCGTCGCGGCGGGGCTTTAAGTAGGTGACGCGAAAGCCTTCGTGCTCCAAGTGCTCGCAGCACTCTAATACCGCCTTATGCTCAACCGTGGTGGTCACGATATGGGTGCGCGGCGCCGCACCCTCCGCCAGAGCCTGCTCTTTTAAGCCCAGGCATAGGCCGCGCAGGGCGAGGTTATTGCTCTCGGTTGCCCCTGAGGTAAAGATGAGCTCTAAAGGCGAGCAGCCCACGGCCGAGGCGATGGCATCGCGTGCTGCTTCCACCACTTCAGCCGCTTCCCAGCCGTACACATGGTCTTTAGAGGCGCTATTGCCAAAGGTGCCGCTAACCCCTAGGCACGCCACCATGGCGGCAATGACCCGCTCATCCATCGGGGTGGAGGCGGCGTTATCTAAGTAAATGGGACGCGCTAAAGGAGCCTTAGTCTTGGGAGATGCCATAACAAAACTCGCGATACAAAAAAAGAAGAAATGTGGCTACTCGTTGATATGCTCAATGGCCGTTTCAATCACTTGGGCGACATGGCTATCGCACAGGGCGTAATAGTTCTTAACGCCGTCGCGTGTCACCTTGACCAGCTTGCGCATGCGCAGGATTGCCAGCTGATGGGACACAGCCGAGACCGACATATTGATCTTAGCGGCGATATCGCCCACCGACAACTGCTGGTACTTGAGCAGCACGCACACGATATTAAGGCGGCTCGGGTCGGACAAGGCCTTAAAGAAGGCCGACAAAATCTCCACGTCGTCGCTCGGCAGCAGGCACTCGTCGTCCTTAGTCCCAGCACTATGGCAGCCACAGCCGCAGCCACAAGTGCAGGACTCAGCCTCGGTGCTATTACTCAGCTCTGGAGCAGCACAGCTATTCAGCGCCTCCTCTGTAGGGCTACGCAGCGCTGCTTCAGCTGCGGCTCGCATGCTCTCAACGGCAAGTTGGTCCGGAGCGGCTACCTCAGGGCGCGCCGTGCGTTTGGTGCGGGCGCTGGTACGAGGCGCGCGTGCTGGAGCACGCGCATCCTGAGCTTCTTTTTTAGTTCGTGGCATAACACCCTCCCGCGCTGCGGCTATCTTGAGAAAATCGGCATATTTTACCGCATGAAGCCCAGTGCTGCGCACCGGGCTTCGAGGTTAGGTGCTGTCACCAATGCATTTGCTTGCTAGGTGAGGGC
Organism: uncultured Anaerobiospirillum sp.; assembly: GCA_944390115.1. GTDB lineage: Bacteria > Pseudomonadota > Gammaproteobacteria > Enterobacterales > Succinivibrionaceae > Anaerobiospirillum. The sequence goes on along the minus strand of CALXOW010000040.1, from coordinate 12,995 downwards.
TGAACTCAGGGAGGTTTTAGTGAAAACTAGGTTAACATCTAACGGAAAACTCATCGCAACTTAGTTGGAGGACGAACGCGCGCTACCATTACTGCCACTATTAAGTTGCGATGAGTTCTGGCAGGTAGTGGGCCTGGGATAGTCCCCTTGCTTTACGGGGTTCCAATGTGCTTATTGGTCAGATCAATGCGCGGTACGGCCGCACAGCTTTCTCCTGCAGCAGAGATACTGCGCCAAGCAACAATACGGCGCTGAGTGCTTCCTATGGCCAACGCTACGCCTGTTACTGGCAAGCCCTGGGTATGAGCATTCACACCATAGCTGCGACTTAGAATTTGCTTCTTAGCCGGGATGAGTACTTCGGCGTCAACCTTCTTAAGATCGATAGCTGGCTCTTCTTCTGGGTTGTTACTTGCCACCATTGGGCAATCACAGACCTTGAGCTCAAACACATAGACACGGCCTTGCTTGGTTTGAACCTCAAGATCAGAGCGTCCTTGGTAGTTGTACGTTTCCTCACGAACTTCAGGGAAGATTTCTCTTAACCATTTGGCAAATGCAGAGCGATAGCTAGCCTCATGGAAATCTTTGAAGGCGTCGTAAGCAATGCTGCAAAGCAATTCATTGAGTTTAGCGCATGTTTTCGTGATATCTCCTTGCTCTAAAGCTTGACGTAGAGCCTCTCTAAGCTCTGAATCTTCAGTGGTTAACGCTTGGAGGTTGAGCTTATCATTAATGTGATCTAAAACAACTTTGCTGAATTTCTTGGAAATTTCCTTATTAGTAATACCACAACGGAATGACAGCTCCTTTTTAGGAGCTTGATCTGCTGGGATCACCTCTTTAATCGAAAGATAGCCAGTATCAGTTAGCAAAGGCAAAATTTCCACTTTGGAGAAATATTGTGGCTGGCTCAGTTCGTCTTGGGTTATGATCACATCTTTGCCATCACAAAGCCCCTGTATTTGGGGCAGGTCAATTTTGCGGCTTGCGAGCAAACGACGTACCGCATGAGAGGCACCAGCACTATTCATCCAAAATGTGTCAAATTTAGGTACTTTATTGGGCCCTTGTTTAGGTGATACTGGCTCAAAAAACTTATTGAGCGAATATGGACAATAGAGTTTGACCTGTGCGTCCTCATCAAAACAAAAGCCATCGTAGTAGAGCTTAAGCTCGGCTAAGAGTTCGTCTTGACTTAATTGCAAACGTTGAGCTGCCTGCTCAATGTAAGTTGCATAGTAGGTGACCAGCTCATCTTGGGTAATTCCCAAAAGATCGCCCCAGTACGGATCCATGCTGATGTCTTGGATATCTTGACCAGTGAATAACGAGGCTTCATGATAACGCATGATGCCGGTAACCAAGATAAAACGTGGGGCATTGATATTGCGCAACCAATCGTAGAATATGCTGAGCACAGATAAAGTTGCGCTGAACAGAGGTTCATTGTCTATTGTTTGTGATAATGGGTGATCCCATTCATCAATTAAAAAAACCAATCTATGCTCATCAGTAATATCTTCTATATCTTTGAGAAAAGAGTCAAGATCAGGTGATTCATTGTTAAATTTTGGCACTTCAGTGAAGCCTGCTCTCTCAAATGCCTTTTGTAATGATTTGCACAGAGATTTCGTAAAAGAAGTTATATAAAACTCTGTGCTGATCGCTTTTTGTTGTGAGTGAGGAGTACATTTGACATTCATGAAATTAAGAGTGACGACAGGATAACGCTCCTCTTGTGGCCAATGACCATAGATGGCGGTGCCTTTGAAGTTCTTATCACCGTTGGTGAAAAGATCTTCGATCATAGACACGAGGGTGGACTTACCCATGCGTCGTGGGCGTGATAGAAAAATTTTATTAGGTTTGCCGCTGACTAACTTTAATAGCTTTTGAGTTTTATCAACAAAGAATGTGTCTGGAACGTTAATGTCGCTCCAATCAGAAACGCCAATGGGCAGGTAACGTAAAACTTCTTCAGACATGTTAGCCTCCTCACGATCAACATCATTAGCCACTTTTGCTGGTTTAGTCACTGCGGGGATCTACTGCCACAGCGGCGCTTAGTGGTTGACCCGTGGCATAACACTGTCTCAAACCACGGTCTTTTTGAGCAGATTGCTTTATTTTACCGCATGAAGCCCAGTGCTGCGCACCGGGCTTCGAGGTTAGGTGCTGTCACCAATGCATTTGCTTGCTAGGTGAGGGCTGAACTCAGGGAGGTTTTAGTGAAAACTCATCGCAACTTAGTTGGAGGACGAACGCGCGCTACCATTACTGCCACTATTAAGTTGCGATGAGTTCTGGCAGGTAGTGGGCCTGGGATAGTCCCCTTGCTTTACGGGGTTCCAATGTGCTTATTGGTCAGATCAATGCGCGGTACGGCCGCACAGCTTTCTCCTGCAGCAGAGATACTGCGCCAAGCAACAATACGGCGCTGAGTGCTTCCTATGGCCAACGCTACGCCTGTTACTGGCAAGCCCTGGGTATGAGCATTCACACCATAGCTGCGACTTAGAATTTGCTTCTTAGCCGGGATGAGTACTTCGGCGTCAACCTTCTTAAGATCGATAGCTGGCTCTTCTTCTGGGTTGTTACTTGCCACCATTGGGCAATCACAGACCTTGAGCTCAAACACATAGACCCGGCCTTGCTTGGTATGAACCTCAATATCTGAGCGCCCCTGGTAGTTGTACGTTTCCTCACGAACCTCAGGGAAGAGCTCTTCGAACCAAATCATAAAGAATGATCGATAGCTAGCCTCTCGAACATCCTTGAAGGCATCATAAGCAATGCCGCAGATCAACTCGTTGAGATGGATGCAGCTTTGTGCAATGTCTCCTTGCTCTAAGGCTTGTCGTAGCGCCTCCTTGACCGTTATGTTACCTGTTACAATTTTATTGAGGTTGACGTTAATTTTCTTTTTAGCGTGGTCTAATACTGCCGATTTAAAATCTTCCTTAATTTCCAGATTGGGAATGCCGCAGCGGAAGGTTAATTTTTTTTCAGGAGCTTGATCTGCTGGAATCACTTCTTTGATCGATAGATAACCGCTCTCAGTTAACAAAGGCAAAATTTGCACTTTCGAGAAGTATTGAGGCAGGAACAGTTCATCCTTAGTTAGAAGCTCGTCTTGACCATCACTGAGCGCTAATAGTTGCGGTAAGTCAACTTTACGGCTTTCGAGTAAACGACGTACCGCATAGGTAGCACCAGCACTTTCCATCCAAAAATTGCCAAATTCAAGCACTGCATCAGACGGATTTGTTGCCGTCAAAGGCTCAAAAAAGCTATTAAGCGAATATGGGCAATAGAGTTGAACCTGTGCCTCCTTATCAAAGCAGAAGCCATCGTAGTGACACTTAAGCTTGGCTAAGAGCTCGTCTTTGCTTAATTGCAAGTGCTGAGCTGCCTGCTCAATGTAAGTTGCATAGCAGGTGACCAGCTCATATTGAGTAATTCCCAAAAGACTGCCCCAAGAAGGATTCATACTGATATCTTGGATATCTTGACCAGTGAATAATGAAGCTTCACGATAACGCATGATGCCAGTAACCAAGACAAAACGTGGGTCTTCAAGGTTACGCAGCCATTTATAGAACGTGCGGAGTACGGTTAAAGTTGCGTTGAATATCTTTTCATTGTCAAGATTACTTGACAGTGGAAAATCCCATTCATCAATTAATATGACTAGACGATGCTTATGGGCAATTTGAGCTAAGCTTTTGAGAAAATAGTCCAGATCAGGTGCATTTTTGTTAAATTCTTGCGCTTCCGGAAAGCCAGCATTCTGGAAAGCAAAGGCCAATGCGTAGCGCAGTGACTTCTTAAAAGATTCTTTATAAGCCCAAGCGCTTGGCTCATCACCATTTGCATTTTCATCTCCTTCAATTTCCATGAAGTCAAGAGTAATAACAGGATAACGTTCTTCTTGGGGCCATTGGCCATAGATGGCGGTACCCTCGAAGTTCTTATCACCGTTGGTGAAAAGATCCTTTAACATAGAGACAAGGGTGGACTTGCCCATACGCCGTGGGCGCGATAGGAATACTTTGGTTTTATCAGTGACTAATTCGAGCAGCTTCTGGGTTTTGTCAACAAAGAACTTGTCTGTTGTGTAAATGCCACGCCAATCAGAAATGCCAACCGGCAGTTTACGTAAAACCTCTTCTGACATGTTAGCCTCCTAACGATCAAAATCATTGGCCAATTTAGCCGGTATAGACACTGTGGCAGCAAGCGCCACAACCGCGCTTATGGTCTGATGCGATGACATCGCACCGTCTAAAACAACGAACTTTTTGAGTAGATTGTTTATGGCCAGCTTATCACGATGATATAGCTCACACTTTCTGCATAGCTATGGCTATTCAGTCAACCTGATCAACTTCACACTTTTTGCGTCACGCGAAACCTGCGGCCTGAATTAATGGAGCCCGAGCCACAGGAGGATGCTTAAAACTGTGATGTTTGTCATCATGACCGTTTCGCCATAGTCGTCAGGGGGTAAACTTAAATTTGTGATATTCATCATTCTGAAAAGTTGGCCATATAGATTGTTTTATTTTACCGCATGGAACTCGGTGCTGCGCACCGGGCTCCATGAAGGACAGCGTAGGGGGATTACCTAATCAGCCTTCAGCGCGCGGCACTGCGTTCCGCGCTGCTTTCCTTGCCGACACCGGTAGTGGTGACGATCTCAATTTTGTCGTCCTTTAGCTCGAGGTGGCAGCGCAGATCAGAGTTCGGCATCACCGTGCATGGTACTTTCTTGCTGATATCAGCGGGCAAGGCGATAATGAGGGGCCAAGCTGTGCGATTAGGCTGTCGTACGGCGTGGGAGAGTGCGTGGTGGAAGCTACCGCGTGGTTTGGGATGGAGGCGGACAGTAAGTCAGCCTCAAATTGCGCTCCAGCAGCGCATGGGACGGCAGGGGAAAAGGAGCGGTGTGATGGCCCAGGATAAAAAGAAAGGCTCACAGCAGGATCAGACAGCTAAGACCAAAGCGGCAGCTGATATCAAGTACGACCAACTGTGGGCTCCGGCCATTGAAATCACCGAAGAGCCAGAGACCGCACCACTCTCAGCTGCTATGGCGGTAGTTGAGCCTGCTGAGGCGCCAAAGCCAGCTGAGTCAAAGTCTGCTGAGCGTGCCGCTGTGGACAGCGCTCAGAGTGCCGCCTTAAGTGAGCTGCCCCGAGCCAAGCCGCGCTTGCAGTTACAGCGCACCGCCCAAGGCTTTGCCTTTGCTCCTATGGAGCCGGTGGCCACAGCGGTCGACCCAGTTTCTTCGCTCAACTCAGCTTCCTCGCTCGACTCTGAATCGGTAGCGCTGCCTGAGTTTAGACGAGTCGCATTGTGTGCTTACACGCCTAATGACGCGCAACGTAGCCAGTACCAAGCTCATGGGGTTGAGCCCATTGCTACGCACCGCACCCAGAGCTCACGTTTTGGGGGCGTTGAGATCTTGGCGCAATTTGGTACCAATGGCGTATCGTTAATGCAGCTGCCGTACACCTTAGAGCGGATGGGCGATGACTCCAATCCGCAAGATGATATCGTTAGTCTCATGGCTGCAATCAGCCACGTCAGTGCTCATGGTGCCCTGATTGATGTCACGGTCACCTCCGCTCCGAGCGCTCAGCAGAGCTGTGACCCACTGCAGCGGCGCATCTTAAGCTCTGACTTCATGGCGCTGCTCAATCGCGCCACGCGCCAGAGCGCGCACCAAGAGCGCTACTTCCCGCTCATGGAGCAGCTCGAGCAAGCTCAGATCAATTTTGCAGTCCAGCTCTCCGAGCTGACTTTAACTGATAAGGCCCGAGAAAAGCGTCTGCAATTATTGGCAATGAGTCAAAGGCTGCGCGAACAGCAGGCTCAGGAGCAAGCTGCCCCGCAAGAAAGCACCGAGCAAGACTTGGTGCCCGGTCAAGAGTACACCAAGGCTCAAGCCCAAGAAGCTGAAGAAAAGCTTGAGCTTGATAACCTCAGAGGCAGCGCCAAGAACAAGCCAACGCCGCGCAAAATCGCCATTGGCGGCCTGTACTCCTTTGTCAACTTCTCGGGCACGCTGGCCAAGCCGATCGCTCCTGATGAGCTCGACTTGTGGATTAAGTCTGATCCAGCGGCCTATCACAGCCTGCGCTACACCCTGATCAATCTCAAGTACCCATACCAAGCCATGGCGCAAGTGCGCATTCCCGAGCTTAAGGTCGCGGGGCTAAGACCGGACGACAGCGCGGCGTCAACCTCAGCTCAGACGCCTGCTCAGCCGTCAGCTCAGCCGCAAGCCACAAGCAAGGCACCAGCTTCGGCCAAGGCGCAAGTTGCGACTGCACCAGCTGCCGCAGCGGATAGCGCTTCTACTCAGCAGCAGGATTCCGCTACGCGCCTAGAGTCTCCTAAGCCTGCCGCAAGCATCACGCTCAGCCCTGTGTTGATGCAGGAATTTACCATGGCGGTACACGATGAGCGCGAACAATTAGGCTGCTGGGAAATGTATCAGTCGCGTGAGTTGCTGCACTTAAGGCAAGTGGATCCTCTGGCGACTTCCTATCTGCGCTACTTCCTGAACATGACCTTACTGAGCAAGGGTGGCGACACGCTTAAGGTCGCGGTCGTGGGCGCGGATGTAGGCTACTTTGCGCTGCTGTGTGCCCGTACCCACCACAGCATCAGCGTGGATGCCTTTGAGCCTAATGCGCAAAAGTGCCGCCTCTTAAGCTACAACGTGGGCTTAAACAGTACTCCGGGCAAGGTGCAGGTCTATCACTGTGCCTTAGGCGCAAGTGAGGGCAGCGCCCAGCATCATTGCACCTATGTCATGACCTACGATCCACGGTGTTTGGAGCAATTAGAGCAAAAAGATCGCGCCCAGGCTCAGGTCGTAGTGCAAGTCGATAATTACGATGCGCTGCAAGCAAAGCTTATTGGCCCAAAGCCGCTCACGGCGCACACCGCTGCCGATTATGAGCGCTGGGCGCAGCACCAAAACCTCGAGACAGCGCTGAGCAACATCAGTGACCCTGAGTTCATGCGCTCGATGCAAGAGCAACAGGCTCAAGAGCGCAAGTGGCGCCACTGGAGCGCAGGCGACTTCAACGCAGAGCAGCCGGAGGAGGTTGCGGTGCTAAGCCAATGTGCGGGCGTGGTCTTAAGTGGCAAGGATGGTCAGAGCAGTCAGACCTTGCACCACCACCAAGTCACCCTGAGCGCTCAAGATGTCCACCAAGCCTACCAAGCACCCCAAGCTCCAGTAAGAATGGAAGGGGAAAGTGAGCTGAGCCTTGATGTCAAACAGGCCCATGACCTGCTCACGCAGCTGGCGTTCTTTGAGGCCCAGCCTTTGTTTGGTAGAGCCTGGTGGCAGCGTGAAAAGTATGGCCGTCCGCAAGCTCAGCTCACTTATCGTGTGCCGCAGCACACCATGGCAGGCTTCTATGACCAGCTCAAGGCCCAGCCAGAGCGCAATAACCAGCTGGAGCGCAATACTCAGCCGGAGCGTAATGCTCAGCTCCCTGACTTGGTGATTGTTGACGCTCAAGGCGCTGCGTCTGAGGTGTTAGCGGGCATGAAGGAGCAGCTCGCAGCGGGCGCTCGGCCGATCATCTATGTGCGCTATAACGTCTTAAGCGCCGAAGAGCATGGCATCACTGAGCACTTTGCCGTAGGTGATGAGCTGGTCGAGCAATATGGTTATATTCCGTGCTTAGTGCATCCGAGATTTGGTTTGCGCAGTGGCGACGAAAAGCATCGTCGGGACGCCGTAAGCCTAGCGCGGCAAGCTGCCATCGCCTTTGAGGAGGCTGAAAACCAAGGCCGCCTCACTGCCGTGGCCACCGGCAAGGAGCTTTTGCACCTGTTCTATCTGCCGTCCGAGCGCTTTGAGGTACAAAACAACGGCCTGCGTGTGCGCAGCTAAGCCTTAGCGTTGCGGCTGCCTGACGCGGAATCCCAAGTTATGCCAGTGTGACATATTCGTCGGGGATACGTGCCATGTCCTTACGGTAATGAATAAAGCGCTCTAAGAAGAGCTTAGGATCGTCTAAGGACAGCTCGGAGCAATGTGCACTGCGTGGTAGGTCGTAGTCAAACCAGCGGCTATACATCAGATCGGCGCAAATCTCATCGGAAAAGCGCTGCTTGATGACCCGCGCTGGATTACCTCCTACCACTGCATAGGGCGGTACATCGTGCGTGACAATTGAGCCTGCGGCGATCACCGCGCCGGTGCCAATGGTGATAGGGCGGTGTGCGGGAATGATTACGTTGTTGCCAATCCAGACATCATGGCCGATAGTGATAGGACATTGCATGCGCTCAGCTGAGCTTAAGGGGTGGCCACGCCAGGCATTGAGAAAGGGCAGATCGGCGTAGAAACTCGAGGAAGTTGTGACGTGATTGGGGCAATGACGTGGTAGGCCTAGTTTGAGCTCGCTGGCCAGAGAGCAATAATTACCAACGGTGCATAGGTTAAGAGTGCTGTTCGCATTGACGTAGCTGTAGGCGCCCATAACGCAGGTATTAAGGGAGCTGCCTGACCAAACGATGACCGGCGCTTTGAACTTTAAAGTATAAGAATAATTTTTATGCCCACCCCCCCCCAATAGAGGTCTGAACATTTGCAATCAGCTGTGGATCGATGTGACCCAAGCTGACATTGGCAAAGAGCTTGAGGCCTAAAGGTTCTAGCTGGGCGGTAGTTTTAGCATCAATGAGAGCCATTTTGTCCTTCCTCAAATTTAGCCTCAAGCCTATCACATTTTGCCCACATTGGGCCTTATGTTGAACGGCACAGTTGCGCGCTTTTTAGCGCACGCGTGGTAAGCATCCCATCTTTCATAATATGGCTTAAATAAGCCATTGTTCGATTTAAGTTAGTTTATAAAAATGCAATATCAATCACAAATTATTAAATGTTTAACTCTAAAATAATTGAGAAGATTAGTAAAAAAAAACAGGCATCTGGGTGGAGCGCTGTAGTGAGAGCAAGAGCTGATGGCATTCAGACGTTAGTTGTGGAGAAGTCTCAAACCAAAGATTCAAAGCCTATAAATAAGGCATCTTGTCCCGAATTTGGTGCATTACGTACATAATTCATAGCTCGGCAAAATGGCTTATCAAAGGGATTTTTGGTTGACGTGCAAAGACTTCTCCGCAACTAACGTTCAGAGGCGCTCTGAGATGCAAAGCAGGCTTGGAGTTGGCAATGGGACGTTGCGGTGGGGTAGGTAAGCGCTGAGAGGCCTCAGAAGCGCTCTGAGACGTATGACAGGCTTGGAGTTGGCAATGGACTTTGCGGTGATGGCCAACCTGTATTTTATCGGCCGAAATGGCAGCTACAAATACAATAACATGGACCATTAGGTCTTAATGGGCCTATTCTGCGCCCAGAAGATTGCAGGCCAGTACCATGGTTCGCTCTGGGCGATTAACACTGACTCTGATTATCAAGAGATTAAGGCGCAAGCTTAAACGGCTGCATGATGTGGAGTTTGGTAAAATGGGCCCTTAGGTTAAGCCAGCGCTAGGCTGGCAAAGCACATCGTTAGTGAGCATAACAATGGAACCTTCGTTGGATAAGATCGCCCACTCGGATAATGTGGGTAAAAATGCTATGGGGGGGGTAGATCCTCTCTTAAAAATAATTTGGATCGTGCTGATAGTGTAAACATCGATTGCGTGACGAATTATCCCCAAATTGCAGTACTGATTCCTTGTTATAACGAGGAGCTCACCATTTGTCAGGTGGTCAAGGATTTCCTTGAAGTGTTGCCGACTGCAGTGGTTTATGTCTATGACAATAATTCCACCGATCGCTCGGTAGCTTTAGTTCAGGGACTGATAGCTGAGGTCAAAGATCGCGTGGTGTTACGCCACGAGGTACGCCAAGGCAAAGGTAATGTGATTCGCTCGATGTTCCGTGACGTTGATGCTGATGCTTACCTCTTGGTGGATGCTGACTGTACCTACGACCCTAAGATTGCTCCGCGCTTGGTAGCTCAGGTCACCGATCAGCACTATGACATGGTGATTGGCGATAGGCTCTCTTCAACCTATTTTGAGGAAAATAAACGAGCCTTCCACAACGCAGGTAATGTGCTGGTTCGTAAGCTGATCAACGTTTTGTTCAAGCGTCGTCGTACTGAAGAGATCAAGGATATCATGACCGGCTACCGCGTATTTAGCCGAGACTTTGTGAAAACCTGTCCGATCCTTTCACGCGGCTTTGAGGTCGAAACCGAGATCACCATCCATGCTTTAGAGCATAATCTTAAGATTTGCTCTATTCCCATTGCGTACCATGACCGTCCTCAAGGAAGCTTTTCTAAGCTCAATACCTTTAACGACGGCTTTAAGGTCTTGCTCCTAATCTTCAATTTGTTGCGTGTGGCTAGGCCGCTGCTCTTCTTTTTGAGCTGTGCTTTGATCTGCTTTATTCCGGCTGTTGTTTTGCTGATTCCTGTGCTTAGCGAATACTTTGCGACCGGATTTGTCTCCAAGGTGCCATCGTTTGTCGCCTCGGGTATTTTCCTGCTGCATAGTGTGTTCTGTGCCTTTACCGGGCTCATCTTGGATACCCTAAAGCGCAATCAGCGCCGCGAGTACGAACTTATAGCCAATCTGATGCGTCAAGTCACTTCTGTGCCAGGCTCTGCATCACTGAAAATGTCAGAGAAAGGTTTTCAGAATGCGCTCGAATCAGGGGCGGGCGTTGCTAAATCCGCAGGATAGGCACAACAGCTTAATACCGCTGTCAATGCGTAGTCTTAAAGGTGCTGCATGCTCATTATTAAAGAGTTGAGATGTGCCGCCTGCAGAGCAATTGAGCTCCCTCGTACTGACGTTAGTAACAGCTAAGTCTCAAGGGCTTAGGCCCTTCGTCATGTTTAACCTTATTTTGGTTTGGCTATGCCTTCAGTCACCAATGTGGCGCCGCGTAGCGCGCGTGCCGCCGCTAAACACCAATCATCGTTAGTTAGTGCCTGGACCTCAGCCTGGGCTGTGTTATCTTGCGGACGCAAATGGTCTCTGGTTACCGCCATGGCGCTGTTCTTGTCATTGGTGGTGGAACTGTTTGTGTTCAACTACAGCGCACTGTTTTTTGATGAAGACAGCTATCCACATCGAGTCATTGCTCTGCCTCAACATGAGCAGTTAAAACTCCCCATGGCGGTATTGGGCCCAAAGAACAATGGTTTGACGCTGAATGATTTGAATATACCGGTTAAGAGCGTCTATCTCAAGATGGGCTATGGTGGCCGCATATTGATTAAGGGCCAGCTTTTCCTTAAGGACGACGCCCGTGCCTATGCTTACAGTCCGGTAGCATCGATCAATATCGTACCGATTGCCGAGCGCGATGATTCCGGCATTAATCCGCTCACGGGGCGCTTTGAGAACGATGGCTGGGGGTCGCCGCAAGAAGTCTCAGAGACCTATCTGCAAGTATGGCCTAAGGGCAATGTCCATGAGTTACGTCTTGAGTTTGCTGATTTAAGGTCAGAGGTAGGCATCCTAGCTTTAGAGCTCAATAAGCCACTGCCGATCGATATCTCGCTCATACGTTTAGTGCTCATGACCATGGCTATCATCCTGCTGTACACCGTGGCCTGCACTAAGATCCGTCAGCAAGTGATTGCGGTGTCAAGTCGCAGCTACTGCTGGATCAACCGTGGTGCCTTTGCAGCAGCTTTTGCTCTGGCTACTTTTATTTTCGTAGCAATGAGTCCGTGGTTTAGTAATGCTGATTTTGGCTTTAAGTTCACGAGCTTGGGCTTTATGGCCTATGGAACACCGGGCGAGGTATTGCTGCTACCAATGCCTGAGACCGAGGAGCAAATCACCAACACCGATGCTTATACCCAGCTTCTGGATGCTTTCTTAAAAGGCCAGCTCAACATCGATGTTCCGGCTGATTCGCGTTTGGAGTACATGGACAACACCTACGACACTACCGAGCGCTTGGCCAAGAATATCCCGTTCCTGTTTGACCGCGCCTACTATGAGGGCAAGTACTACCCTTACTTTGGTGTCACCCCGCTATTTCTGATTTACCTGCCGATTTACCTCGTTACGGGTATGGTGCCAGCCATGGCCTTGGCCACGTACATTGCCACTATCATGGCCTTAGTGGGCTTGCATTTAGGCAGTACCAAGCTTACTGAACTTTTTGTCGAAAGGGTCAATCCACTGCTCTTTATCACCCTCAAGCTTGCCTTTTATGCTGCAAGTAATATGTTTTTGATACAAGTTTTCTTTTCGTTCTATGCATTACCGTATCTTACCTGTTGCGCGTGTTTAGGTATCGTATTGTGGGCCTTGCCTAGTGTAGTGCGCTTGGCCCAATACTATGCACGCCCAGTGGCTCCTGCTGCGGGGCGGACTTTAGGCCCAGCAGCGCTCAAGTCTTCAGTCAAGGAGCTGCTAGGCATTTATGCGTCCTTGGTGTTAATGGGCGTGTGCATTGTAGGCATTGCTGGATCGCGTCCAGTACTGGTGCTTTTTGTCATGTGCTTAGTGCCGCCTATTACATGGTTCTTATGGCGGAGCTCGGTGGAGCTCAAGATCAAACTTGCCGCTACAGCGGCCGTGGGCGTGCCGGTACTGATCGGAGCTATCTTGCTTATGGCCTACAACTACTTGCGCTTTGATTCGATCACAGAGTTTGGCCAATTCAAGCAGTTCACCTCGATGGACAACAACCAAGGTCACTTCCAGTGGAGCTTTGAGTATATGAAGTCAGTGTTGTTTCACGGCTTCTTTGAGAACTTCCAATCGTCTTCGCAGTTCCCATATATTTGGCCTAACAATACTCTAGATGAGAACTTAGGCAATCTTTCACAAAGCGCAGTGGCTCCTCGCGCGGGACTTTTTGCTTTTCCTTATTTTTGGCTATTGCCGTTGGTCATAGTGCTTACTCAAACTCCCGTAATGTTATACGCGTGATATATCCCCATATTTTGCCAGCTCGCTTGGAATCAGTACTTGAA
>CALXOW010000039.1 GCA_944390115.1 uncultured Anaerobiospirillum sp. | reverse complement strand
GGTCGTTAAAAGCAAGGAACTCCTGTCACAAGTATTGTACGGCATTAGCGACGCTAATTAAGATGAGACAAACCTGGCTCAAAATCCGCCACGGATCAGCTTTTTTTGCTACAATGTGCGGCCAAATTCAGGCTTGTGGCTTTGCCGGTGCAGCCTGACAAAATGAGGATCTATTCATGGCACTTAACGCAAAGCAACGTCAATTCTTAAAGGCTGAGGCTCACGCCTTAAACCCAGTGGTCATGTTAGGCGCAGACGGCCTGTCTGAGAACGTGATCAAGGAAATCGATAGCTCAATTGAGCATCACGAGCTCATCAAGATCAAGCTCAACGCCGGTGAAGGCCGCAAGGAGCAGGCACAGCAAGCCGCTGATGCCGTCAAGGCCGAGCTCGTCAACGTCGTCGGCCGCGTCGCTATTTTGTTCCGCCAGCGCAAGGACGACAGCCGCTTCATTCTGCCACGCTAAGCTCGCGCGCTCAGAAAACTTGGCGCAGAAAGCTTTTCACGGCCTCGCCCCTGTGGGCGGGGCTTTGTTTTATCTGCCACCCAAGCGGGTGCGCGCCCTGGTGACCCTCACCCTACTTGACCCTACTTGCACCAGCCCTGGTGACCACCACCCTGCCCTTTGGACCGTACCACCTGAGCCCCCAGTTGAGCCTTTGACGCAGTCTCAAGGCTAGCTAACAGGCTTATCTAACGCCTGGGAAGGAGTTGACGTACTTGATCTTGATATCAGGGAAGCTCTCGACAAACTGGACGGTGAAGTCAGGGAAGCTCTCCACTGATTGCCATTCACCACAATCATCTGGGAAGGAATTGACCATCTTAACCTTGAGGTCAGGAAAGCTGGTGACCACTTTAACCTTGATGTCGCCCATACTCTCCACAATCTTGACCTTGCCGTAAAGCGGAATACCGTCAAAGGAGCAGCTGCCCTTATCAATGTCCGCAAGGCAGGGACTTGATACCACTAAAGCTGCTGCTGCCAGCCACCATTTGCCCATCTCTTTTTCTGCCTCCTAAAACGCAAAAACCGCCCGCAGGAACAGTGGTGCTCCCGCTGGCGGTTTGTCACTTAGCTCGGTTCGTGGCCGTGACTATGGAACGTACTTAACTTCCACAATCTCATATTCCACGGTGCCCTTAGGAATCTTGATGGCAACCTCGTCGCCCTCAACCTTGCCTAATAAGCCCTTAGCAATTGGGGTCTTATAGGAAATAAGGTTGTTCTCGATCGAAGCCTCATCCTCACCTACGATCTTGTAGGTGATTTCCTTATCGGTGTTGAGGTCTAACAAGGTTACGGTGGCACCAAATACTACCTTCAAGGCGCCATTGCCCTTGAGCTTGGTGACATCGATGATGTTAGCTGAGGCCAGCTTAGCCTCAATATCCTTGATCCGTGCTTCGCACAGACCCTGCTCTTCCTTGGCGGCGTCGTACTCAGCGTTCTCACTTAAGTCGCCGTGGCTACGGGCCTCAGCGATAGCGGCGGTGATGCGTGGACGCTCGACCGTCTTTAAACGGTTTAACTCTTCACGCAATAATTGCTCACCGCGAGCAGTCATTGGAGTCTGTTCCATCTCAATCTCTCATCAGACAAAGGTCTTGCAGCTGATGCAAACCTACCGCTCGGAGCGACCTTATGGAGCGCACCACCTAAACCCAGCTTCACGCCAGGTCACCGCTGCCGCAGCAAGCCTACCGATCGGTCTAACAAACAACAAAAAACGCTCACTATCGCGCGCTGTTGCGACGCGACACCAAGCGTTTTCCAAACAAAATAAATCTTGGTGCTATCTTGAGCACCGGCTAATTATAGCGCGTCCACTCATCTTAAGCCATGAGCGCGCGTTACAGCGCGCTCTGGAGCAGTGAGAAGCGCTTTTGTGGCCCAAAGTGGTGCACAAAATTGGCACTTAATTCTAGCGTGCGCTTACTTCTTCATATTGTCGATGAAGTCACTCACGCTATCGGCAAAGCTCTTCCACAGTGGCTTGTGCGAGCTTGACTCCTTGGTCTTGCTGCCGCTTTGCTCGTCCCCATCCAAGGATTGCTCTAACTTGTGTAAGAGATCCTTTTGGTAATCGGTCAGGTTAACTGGGGTCTCAACTACAACGGTGCAGTAGAGATTGCCCTGAGGACGATTGGAGTGCGCCGCCTTGATACCCTTCTTAGCTAAGCGGAAAGTGGTACCAGTTTGAGTGCCAGGCTCGACCGTAACGGCTAGCTTGCCATCTAAGGTTGGCACGGTGACCTTGCCACCTAAAGCAGCAGTAGCAAAGCTGATTGGAACTTCGCAGTAGAGGTCATCGCCATCACGTCTAAACAGCTTGTGCGGCAGCACCTCGATCGTAGCAAGCAGGTCGCCTGATGGACCACCGTGTACACCGGCTTGGCCCATATTTGGGACTACCACATACTGACCAGTGTCTAAGCCTGCTGGAATGTTGATCTTAACGGTGCGTGCCTCATTGATGCGTCCGGCACCATGGCACTTAGCGCATGGCTTGGTGATAATCACGCCCTCGCCGTTGCAGCGATCGCAGGTACGCTGCACGCTAAAGAAACCATTTTGCTGAATGATCACGCCTTGGCCATGGCACTGTGGGCATTGCTTGCGGCTTGAAGGATCAGTCGTGCCATCACCATGGCAATCAGGGCAGGTGACCAAGGTCTTAAGTCTGATTTCCTTGGTAATGCCGCGTACTGCTTCCTCTAAGGTCAGGCGAATGACCACGCGCACATCGCTACCACGCGTTGGCTGAGGCCCGGTACCACGACGGCGTCCGCCGCGTGCGGCCCCGCCAAATGGGTCGCCGCCCGAGAAGATCGAACTGAAGATATCAGCAAAGCTACCTGCGCCTTCAAAGCCTTCAAAACCGCCGCCGAAGCCACCAAAGCCTTGACCTTGGCCTTCCACCGCATCAAAGCCACCGGCATCATAAGCTTGGCGCTTTTGCGGGTCACTTAAGACCTGGTAGGCTTCGTTGATCTCGCGGAACTTTTCTCCGGCATCTGCATCTTTGTTGCGATCAGGGTGATACTTGATCGCCAGGCGCTTGAACGCACGCTTGATGTCATCATCGCTGGCATCCCGCTTTACGCCCAGCACCTCATAATAATCACGTTTTGTCGCCATGCTTTTATCCCGAACAAGCTGGTCGCATTATTAGGCTTTAGCACTCTCGCACCCAAGCGCGCTAAAGCCTAAAAAGCGGACGGAATAAGCTCCGGCCGCTTTAGCATTAACTGCCAGCTAAGCTGGCATCCTAGGGAAAGATTCACAACTTGCGAAGTGAATGAAACCAGGCCCCGATCCTTGGGCTCAATAACTATGAGCCTCAAGACCGGGGCAAGCCCCAAGGCCAGGGGCTGGCCTTGGAGCGCGGCGGCAGCTTAGGCTGCGCGCCTCTTACTTGTTGTCGTCCTTGACCTCTTCGAACTCAGCATCAACGACCTTGTCATCACGACCGGTGTTGTTGCCGGTTTGCTGCTGCTGGGAAGCACCCTGGTCAAAGCCACCTTGTGGGCCTTGCTGCTGCTGAGCACCAGCACCTTGCTGAGCCTTAGCTAAAACGCTCTGTAAGGTCTCTAAGACACGCTTCTCAGCACCCTCGATGTCATCCTTGCTGTCGCCACGGATAGCCAGCTCTAAGGCGTTGATTGCGCGCTCGACTTCGGCCTTATCCTCGCCGCCCACATTCTTCTCGTTTAACTCCTTGCGAGCCATGTGGATGGTGTTGTCAGCACGGTTGCGAGCAGAAGCTAACTCCTCGAACTTCTTATCCTCAGCCGAGTGAGCCTCAGCCTCACGGACCATGCGCTGGATATCGTCCTCAGACAGACCCGAGCTCGACTGAATGGTGATCTGTTGCTCCTTGCCGGTCTTCTTATCCTTAGCCGAAACGTGGATTAAGCCGTCAGCGTCGATATCGAAGGAAACCTCAATCTGTGGCATGCCACGTGGAGCAGGATCGATACCCTCTAAGTTGAACTGACCTAAGGACTTGTTGTCCGAAGCACGCTTACGCTCACCTTGCAGGACGTGAATGGTAACGGCTGGCTGATTATCCTCAGCGGTGGAGAAGACTTGCGACTTCTTAGCTGGGATGGTGGTGTTCTTAGGAATTAAGGTGGTCATAACACCGCCTAAGGTCTCAATACCTAAGGACAGTGGGGTTACGTCCAGTAACAGCACGTCGTTCTTAGCACCGGACAGCACGCCACCTTGAATAGCAGCACCGATAGCAACAGCCTCGTCAGGGTTTACGTCCTTACGTGGGTCCTTGCCGAAGAAGTCAGCAACTAACTTCTGGACCATTGGCATACGGGTCTGGCCACCAACTAACAGCACGTCAGTGATATCAGATACCGATAAGCCCGAGTCATTTAAGGCAGTCTTAACTGGCTCCAAGGTTTTGTTAACCAAATCCTCGACTAAGGCCTCTAACTTAGCACGAGTGATCTTGATGTTCATGTGCTTAGGGCCGGTAGCGTCAGCGGTGATGTAAGGTAAGTTAACATCGGTCTGCTGCGAGGAAGAAAGCTCAATCTTGGCCTTCTCAGCGGCTTCCTTTAAGCGTTGCAGCGCTAATTGATCCTTACGCAGGTCAACGTTCTGCTGATTCTTGAACTCTTCAACTAAGTAGTTGATGATGCGGTTATCGAAGTCCTCACCACCTAAGTGGGTATCACCGTTGGTAGCTAAAACCTCGAAGGTCTTCTCACCGTCGATCTCATCGATATCGATAATGGAGATATCGAAGGTACCACCACCTAAGTCGTAAACAGCAATCTTTTGCTCGCCCTTAGCCTTATCCTCACCGTAAGCCATAGCAGCGGCGGTAGGCTCGTTGATAATACGCTTTACCTCAAGGCCAGCGATACGGCCAGCGTCCTTGGTAGCCTGACGCTGCGAGTCATTGAAGTAAGCAGGGCAGGTGATAACGGCCTCAGTTACGGTCTCGCCTAAGATATCCTCGGCGGTCTTCTTCATCTTCTTTAAGACTTCAGCCGAGATCTGAGGAGGAGCTAAACGCTGATCGTTAACGCTAACCCAAGCATCGCCATTGTCAGCTTGGACGATCTTGAAAGGCATAATCGAGAGGTCACGTTGTACCTCAGGATCGTTGTAACGACGGCCGATTAAGCGCTTGATGGCAAATAAGGTCTTCTCTGGGTTGGTAACGGCCTGACGCTTAGCAGCATCGCCCACTAAGATCTCGCCATCATCAGCATAGGCAACGATGGAAGGGGTGGTACGGCGGCCCTCGGAATTTTCCAGAACGCGAACCTTGTCGCCATCTAACACTGCAACGCAAGAATTAGTAGTACCTAAGTCAATACCAATAATCTTTCCCATTTGGAATTATCTCCGCTATCAAAAGCTTAAAACCGGAAAAGTACCGTAAGCTCTATTTAAGTCTTACATCTCTTTGCTTAGCTAGAGCTTAAAGGCTGCATTAACGCGCGCTCCAAGCGGCAACTAGTAGCAGGTTGCGGTACTTGAAATCTTTTTCTCTAACCACTTACTCAAATGGGGCTAGGCCCATTTTTTTTCAAGGCAAGATCACAAATTTTTTTAAAACCATAATCCCCAAGCAGCCCCAAGCCCAAAGACAAGCCCTTTTTCCCCAGGCCCCAAGTGCCGCTCCCGCCCCAAGAGCCACCGCGACCACGCTCCACCGGTCACACGCGCCACCGCCATATCGTGCCTACAACCCAGCCGACAGCGCAGCACGTACGTCCTGCAAGACCACAAAGCTATAGCGCACAGGACACGCAGCTCCAGACCCCGCAGCCCAAGAGGCCGTAGGCCGCAAGCGCGTTAGCGGCCGAGGGCGCGGGTCAGCATAAGGAGCAGGCACTGGTTCAAGTTGCCTGCGCTAAAAACAGTGCAGCCTGCCTGAGGTTTCCTCAGGCAGGCTGCACCAGAAAGGAAAAACGCAGCTGGTGAGCTCTTATGACTTCGAGACTACGACCATAGCAGGGCGGACTACACGGCCATTTAAGGTGAAGCCCTTTTGCATCGTGCTGCTAACGTGACCATTTGGGACGTTAGGATCAGGGATCATCGAAATCGCCTGATGGAAGTTAGGGTCAAATGGCTTGCCGGTTGGGTCGACCATCTCGACGCCGAAGTTGGACATCTCCTTTAAGAACAGATCTAAGGTCTGCTTGACGCCGTCATAGGTGCCCTTAGTGGCCTCATTGTTCGGGTCCGAGAACTTCATCGCCTGCTCTAAGGCGTCGTAGATCGGCAGTAAAGCACGAACAAAGCGCTCGAGGGCGAACTTACGCTCGCGGTCGATTTCCTGCTCGGTGCGCTTTCTGATGTTCTCAACCTCAGCTACCGCGCGCAGCATCTTGTCATGCTCAGCAGCGTAGGACTTCTTGATGATTTCCATCTGGCCACGCAGCTGGCTTAACTCGGCCTCTAACTCCTCGGTATCGACCTCTTCGTCTAAGTCGATATCATCATCGACATCCGGCTCATCCTCTTGGATGCTCTGACCTTGCTGCTGGTACTGCTCCTTGAGCTCAGCAAAGTTAGGGTCGGAGCTGTTAGCGACATTCTTATCGCCGTCTTGTGGATTGCCGTTGGCGTTAAAGGCAGCCTTAGCCTCAGAGCCATAGCTTTGGGTCTGAGTATAGGCGGCAGTGGCTGCGGCCGCATGCGGATCACGGACTGGCTGAGCGGCAGGAGCTGCGTCCTGAGCGGCAGCTTGAGCCTCCTCGTTAGCAGGATTTTGTGCATAGGCACCGGCCATACGAGCAGCATAATCGGCATCGTATTTGGCTTGTCCTGCTTGAGCATCGTTGCCTTTTACCCCAGCCTGTGCCTCTAAAGTGTTAACAGCATCTTGGAGTTTCTGGTCATTACCAAAATTTTGTTGCATCTAACTTTCCTGCTACGAACAAATCTAATCTGCGCACGATAGCATACAAACGCCGCGCGTCCAAATGCGGACGCAGCACAGCATACTCGATCTCAGGCTAAATGGGGGCACTTCACCCCTATTTCAAGGCCTCGAGCAAAATCAAAGATAGCACTAAGCAAAGTTTGGTAGAATTGACAGGCCCAAACAGGCAATTGAGCCCGGTGGGGCGTGACGTTCATATTCAGGAAAGGTTAGTAACCATGCAATTGCGCAAATTACTGATGGTAGGTGCTTTATTCACCGCAGTTGCCACCATCTCATCAGGCTGTGCCTATCGTACTGATTTGGCTCAGGGCAACTTTGTCGAACAAGATGCGGTTGACCAACTGCGCCAAGGTATGAGCGCAGCCCAAGTGCAGTACATCTTAGGTACGCCGATGCTGACCGATCCTTTTGACAACAGCCGCTGGTACTACGTGCACTATCTGCGTCAGGGCTGGGACGATCCTGAGATCAAGAACTTAGTGGTGGTCTTTGAAGGCAACACCTTATCTGACATCGCCGGTGACTTTGAGAAGCCTGCCAGCTTCTACGACGGCACCCAGAACATCCAAAAGATTAACTTTGGCCAGCAGTAAGGACTAAAGCCCTTAGTGCCGCCCCACGGCCTGACCCGACGCAAGTTAGGTCAGGCCGTGGTCATTTTAGGGCCCAGCGCAAGCAGCCAGTAAGCTCGAGCAAGCTGGCCCTAGGCCCTAACCATGCAAGAGCTCATTTCCCATCTTGTCACATGGAGTTGTTATGACTTTAACCCTACGCCCGCTGACGCTGGCCCTAGCCTTGGCCTCCCTAGTGCTCTCAGGCTGCTCCATTGAGCAAGAAGATCAACAAGAAGCCAAGGTCGCGGTCGATCGCATCACCGGCGAGCAATTGCTAGCCCAAGCGACCAACGACTATGAGCGCTTTTTGGCCAACTGCCGCATCTGCATTGAGGGTAATCTCACCGATCCCCAAATTGATGAGTTAGTCGCAACCTACTTAAGCAGCTACACCGGGCGGCTTGATTGGGGCCCAGATGCCTTTATCTACCAGCGCATGGAGCCGACCAATGCCTTTGAGAAGTGTGCGCAAAAGGCAATGATCATGGGCAATCGCAAGCCGTTTGAGAACATGATTGTGCGCCAGGGCCGCATCGCCCGCACCGCGCGCTTCTTCTACGCCAACAACGAACCGGCTGAAGGAGCCTTTTGGCTCAGACGCCTCGTCAATGTCAAGGGCGAGCGCGATGGTCTTGAGGTCGCAGGGCGCGTCTTCATTCAGGACCTGCGTACCATTCCGGCCGGCGTTAGACTGTTAGAGCAATCAGCGCGTATGGGCAATCACAACGCGCGCCAGATGCTCTTGGGTCTGATGAACCCAGGCTCAAGCTACTACCAAGAGATCACCGCCAACACCTACGTCGACGATGACGAGAACAATCAAGAAGAGTCGGCCCCTAAGGCCGATAAAAAGGCAGAAAAGAAGGCGGGCAAGCAAGCGCAACAGACTACGGCCGCCCAAGAGGATCAAAACGCTGCCACCTTAAAGCGCCTTTCAGGGAAAGAGAGCGTGCCGAGCAATCCGCAAATGCGCAATCGTCAAGCGCACCAAGCGCGTTTGACCGAGATGGAGGCCCGCACCGAGCAAATGCGCCAGGCGGCTTTGGAGCGCATCAAGAAGCTCGAAGCCGAAAAATAAGCTGTTTTACGCCAACTTAACCCAGTTTTAACCCAAAGCTAACTTGCGTCTTGTAGACTAAATTAATTTTGCGCTTTGTGGTGCAAGTTCAAGGTGCAAGTGAGGTCAGATTAGTGCGCAGAGCGGTCAGTTCTGTCCAATCATGCCTCAATGCAATATGTTAAGCTTGAGGGCGTGCTATTGTGGGGTAATTACAGCCACTGCGCTGTAAGTGCACCCTAAAGACGCGACCTACGGCCGCTAGACGAGTGCAGTTCGCTAAGTGCAGCCACCGCAAAGTGGGGCCGCCACCAAGTGGAGTTTTCACGCGCTGCGCCACGAGCCACTCAATGTTTTTGCTGTTACGAGGATCAAAGTCAGGTCATGGCAGGAGTAGAAAAAGTAGATTTGGTGCCTAAGGAGCTCAGCTGGTTATCGTTTAACGGTCGCGTACTCCAAGAGGCCGCCGATAAGTCGGTACCGCTGATCGAGAAGATTCGTTTTATGGGTATTTACTCCAATAACCAAGACGAATTCTTCAAGGTTCGTGTCGCTGACTTAAAGCGTCAGATCATCATCAATAAGGCCAATGGTGATGGCGCCTTAGAGGTCAAGCTGTTAAAGGAAGTCCAAAATACCGTCAGCGAGTATCAGGGCGTCTTAAACCAGATTTACCGTGACCTGATCAAGGAACTGGCCGACAACAAGATCTACCTGCGCGACGAGACTGAGATCAACGAAGAGCAAAAGGCTTGGGTGCGCAACTACTTCAACCGGCACGTCCTGCAGCACATCAACCCGATTATCATCGCGGACAATATCCACTTAGACCAGTTCTTAAAGGATCAGTACACCTACCTTTTGGTACGCATGACCGGCAAGAACGAGGTCAACTACGCCTTAATCGAGATTCCATCGGACGTACTGCCACGCTTTATCTCGATGCCAACCCAGGAAGGCGAGACCACCTTGATGTTCTTAGATAATGTCATTCGCATTGGCTTAGATGACATTTTCAAGAGCTTCTTTGACTACGACACGATCGAAGCCTACTCGATCAAGATGAATCGCGATGCCGAGTACGACCTGCAAGGCAACGTCGATATGTCGGTCCTCGAGAATATGTCCAACTCCTTAAAGCAGCGCTTAAACGCCAAGCCGGTACGCTTTGCCTATGACCGCGCTATGCCTAAGGACATGGTTGAGTTCATGAGCAAGGAGCTCAAGCTCTCGGACATTGATTCGAGCATGCCGGGCAATCGCTACCACAACTTCAAGGACTTCTTGAGCTTCCCAAGCATCCGCTCCGATGAGTTCGAGAACCCACCATTACCTGCAATTGCATCGACCGCCTTTGATCGCCACAAGAATGTCTTTGAAGCCATTAGCGCCGGTGACATCCTGCTCTACTACCCTTATTACTCGTTTGACTACTTCACCGAGTTCTTACGTCAGGCCTCCTATGACCCTAAGGTCAGCTCGATCAAGATCAACATCTATCGTGTGGCCAAGAAGAGCCGCGTGATCGACTCCTTAATCGATGCGGCCAACAACGGCAAACGCGTCACGGTGGTCGTCGAGCTCAAGGCCCGCTTTGACGAGGCCAACAACATTCGCTGGGCTTCGCACTTAACCGATGCTGGTGTGAAGGTACTCTTTGGTCTGCCAACCTTAAAGATCCACTCCAAGCTGTGCATCGTCTCGCGCCGCGAGAATGGCGAACATGTTCGTTATGCCCACATCGGCACTGGTAACTTCAATGAGAAGACCGCCAAGATCTACACCGACTTTGCGCTCTTCACCAAGGATCCGAACTTAACCCAAGAGGTCAACAACGTCTTTGAGTTTATTGAGTACCCTTACACCCGTCCACGCTTTGACAAACTCTTAGTTTCGCCGCTCAACGCTCGTCAGCGCATTTACGCGATGATCGACCGCGAGATTGAGAATGCCGCTATGGGTCTGCCTGCTTATATCAACATCAAGGTCAACAACCTGGTGGACAAGGGCTTAGTCGAGCGTCTGTACAAGGCCTCGCAAGGTGGCGTTAAGATTCGTGCCATCATTCGAGGCATGTGCTCGCTGCGCCCAGGCATTCCAGGCCTGTCTGAGAACATCTACATCACTTCGATTGTGGATCGCTTCTTAGAGCACCCACGCGTCATGGTGTTCTGCAACAACAACCAAGAGGAGCTCTACATCTCCTCAGCTGACTGGATGACCCGCAACCTCGACTACCGCATTGAGGTTGGCACCCCAGTCTTAGATCCAGTACTGCGCGATCGCATCCGCACTATCTTCAAGCTTCAGGACTCGGACAATCAGAAGGCCCGCATCATCGATGCCGACCAAAAGAACGAGTACGTACCTCATCTCGAGGGTGCCCCGAAGATCCGTTCGCAGATTGAGATCCACCGCTATCTCCAAGCAGTTGAGGCTAAGTTAGACGAGGCCGCCCAAGCCGCCGAGCTCGAGGAAGCCGCCCGCAAGGCTCAAGAGGCCGCCGAGGCCAAGGAAAAGAAGGCCAAGGATAAGGACTCCAAGGACAAAAAGAAGAAGTAGTCCGCGCTCCTCATCCTAACCTCTAGGCAAAACGCCTCGCAATGCCGCGCCCAGCGCGCATTGTGGGGCGTTTTGTTTGAGCCAACAGCAACCAAAGGCAGAAGCATGACGGAGCGCATATTTGGCACCAGAGCTAACGAATTAAGTAAAATCCCTTATTTTCGCGGTTTTACCACATGCATCCATGGGTTGGAGGTTATGCTTTAGTGGGTCGTACACCGCCATGACGCGTCAAGATTGGCTTGTAATGGCCATTTCTAGAAAATCGATTCTCGTGGTGCCAAATGTGCGACGGGGCTTAGCTTTGCAGTCTTAAGGACGTACTACCAATACATCCTAATAAAACTAAATAACATAACCGCAAAACCAACCACTAAACCTATATTTATAAAAACATCCAGATCCATAAAGCTTTCTCCACCAAATCTGGCAATCAACTACGTATGTTTCCATATTCATCCAGCGCAGTTGGAGTGCAAGCATTAAACCGCATGTTTATGCGATTTGAGCTAATAAGCCATCAATGTCTTAAGAGCAAGCTTGCGTTGGGCTTAAACCAATTTACTAAGAGTTATTACCGGCTCATTAGATTTACGTTAAACTCACAGCCTTGATCTAAATTAGGATTATCTTAATTTATTTTTCTTCTTAAAGATAGGGCCATTTGCCATGTAGTAAAGACCATACAATATACGTAAATTTCTCTAGAATTGGTACAACGCACCGATCATACGTTTCATAAAATTTTAAAAATTCTAGCAACTTTTGCCTTGCGATAAGGATATAACCACCAATAAATCTGCTTCATATATTAAATTTTCTTGGTGTACCATAGGTACACAGATTAATCAGACATTTCTCAACTTAAAATGCCAGTTATTTTCAACGTCAATGGTTAATCTTAAGGCAAATGTTGCTAGAATTTTTAAAATTTTATGAAACGTATGTTCGGTACATCGTACCGATTCTGGCGAAATTCACGAATATAGTACCAATACCACAGCAAACAGTGATGCCAATAACAATCTCCACTTTTATTATCCTTTACTAAACTACCAGTACATTCTAACAAAACTAAGCACTATAATAGCAAAACCAACAACTAAACCGATATTGATAAAGGTATCAAGGTCCATAAAGATTTCTCCATCGAATCTGGCATCTGGCCTGCTATGGCATTTATGCTTGAGCTTTCAAGATTTAGGCGCATCTGTGCCTAAATTTGTATTTTCATTCAAATTACTCTATTTTCTCCCATTACCGCATATCTGTGCTGAAACTTTGTGAGCTGTGTCTGCAATCAGATCAAATACCTGATCTGGACGTTCTACGGCCCAGATCAGGCGGTGGTTCAGCGGAGATTATCAGGAGGTTCAGCTGAGATCCTGAATCTTTCGGACCGCATAAGGCTTAGCGTACCTGATATAGGCATCGCTGACGAAAATGGTATCGGCAGCCTGCGGCTCGGCCCACATTGCCGGATAGACCACAAGCTTTTTGGCGGTGCCACCACGTCCGATTACCTTGATTGCGCCGTCCGTGACAATCTCACAGCCGTACTGACTGAGAATGTGCTTCAATGGCTCAATAATGTTCCACTGCTGCTCCGCTGTGAGCGGCTCAGCCTTTTTTCCGTCACCCCCCCACTCCAGCAGTTGCAGTGCCGCAAAGCGGTCGAGCATGCCGTGTACGTACTGGTTGCGGTAGTGCTTAAGACATTTGGAGCAGGCCGATCCACAATCGCATGAGCTCAACAGCTCCCTCATGTCAGTAAGCAGCTCATCAATCGCATCCGCGACACTGACGGCATAGCCGGCGCCGCTCGACAGATTGTCATAAAGATAGATGTCGACGTAAGAGGCTTGCGCACCAGTTCTGAGACGGTAACCGGTTACCAACTCAGTGAACTCAACATCAAGCTTTTTACTGGCGGTGAGACGAAAAGCCTCGGCCAGTGACTGTGCCGCACGGTTCAGCCATGGGTTGTCCTTTCTGCGGTCATCAATTTGCTTGCCGTCAATGGTGAACTCGAGCACCAGCATGTCCGTGATGAAGTCATAGCCAAGGTTAACATTGAAACACTCGTTGTGACTGCATTTGTTACTTCTGAGTAAGTTCGACCTATAAGGCCTTTTGATGCCTTTGAGTACGGCAGGATTATCACCAGGCATGGCGGCACCACAATCTTTGCAGACCATGAAGCCCTTGTTACTTGCGCCCTTATTCATCATGATAATGCGCTGGTTGGTGCGCGCGGCTATCCGAATATTTTTACAGCCCGGCGCCAGCTTCATTTCTTCGGCTTCAGGCAGAGTCGAATACAGCGGCTGCTGCACCGCCGTGTACTCTTCCTCGAGCTGAGCCTCCGGAATTGATTCGGCATTTCGCGGCGCAAAGCCCCATGGGCGCATCATATCGAGCGTCTGTTCCAGTGTTCCGTTGCCACAGAAAGGACAACGCCTGATCTGCTCTTCTTTAAGACCAAACCAGCCACACTCGGGACAAGTAAGAATCTCCTTGACATAATTTGGATCGTCAGTGTAAGTACGGGCTGGACTTAGCAACGTACCCCGACGTTGTTCACTACCCGGATAGAAGAAGCCGCCGATCTGGTAAGTCTGCTTGTCCACGACAATGGCCCGGCCCGGCGCATATTCACCAATGGCGATATCGAGACCACGGTCAACCTCGTAGTTGATTTTGCCTTGATTATCTTGGATGTAGGTGCTGACAACATTCTTCGGGAAAGAATAGGTCGGGATGATGCCTTCTTCATAGAGCGCATCGAGGAGCGCCTTGGCCTTCCTTCTGCCATATTTGGATTCTGCTTCGCTCTCTTCAACTCCAAAGAGCTCCGGATGTTGCTGGCATTTTTGCTTCAGTGCGGCCAAGGATTTTTTAAGTTCGTCCTTAAACGCGGCCTCGTCAAAAGATACCCCGGTCGGCAGGAACAAGCTGTCCTTAGTAACATCATAAACAGCCAGCCAGCTCTCAAAAGCGTCAAGGTAAGTGTTAAGAAAGTCCGACGCTGCCAGCGTATCCAAGCTCGTCTGTTTTTGTGCCAGAAACTCCTGGAGAATCACCATCGCCAGATGGCGCTGCAGCAGCTTCTCACTTCTGGTATCAATCCACGGCCGCCGAGGGTCACCACGGAGCATAGGAATTGGGTTGTTGAAGTACAGGGTGTCATGCGGACCGTCTTCGCAGAAAGTAATAATAGTGGACAGAATGGAACCGCGTCGACCGGCACGACCGGCACGCTGTTGGTAATTTTCACGCATCGGCGGAATATTGCGCAAACCGACCGCGACCAGCGAGCCAATATCAATACCAACCTCCATCGTAGTGGTACTACTTAAGATATCAACCGGCGTTTCTCCCTCCGGAACCAAGTCTTGGAAGCGCAGTTCATACTCCTCAGTTTTGCTCCAGAGGTCATCACGTTGATCTTTGTGCGAAAGCTGAGCGGTGTGCTCTTCAGTGTCGATCACATGAATCGGCGCGCCGTGCAGCGCCTCATCAATCGGCCGCCGCCAGAAACTGAGAGCATCGTATTCGTCCAGCTGCATTGCATGGATATGCTCAGAGCCGCAGCTTGGGCATCTGCCCTTCAGCGTAAACGGAGTAAGTTCCGAGCACTGCTCACACTTGTACCACACATGCTCGGCATCAAAGCGTGGTTTCACCCGCGTAATGTCAACGTACAACTTCCCGCTGTCAGAGCGATTAGTTTCAAGGAATCTATCCTTTAACACCCGTTTCCACACCTGCTCGGTCTCGTTGTCTCCGCGCCATCCCATAATTTCACGGATAGTTTTAGAGAAGCCCCAATTCTGATCAAGGCCATAGCCACCATAGTTAGGACGGACTTTCTTTCTGACATCATCGGTGATGGTATGACCGATCACGGTAGCTACATCACAGATAGACAGCATCCAGGCATTGAAAAGTTCAATAAATTCAGCCTCAGTAACCGACACACCATTATCAGCAAGCTCATCGAGCGCATAACAAAGCGGCTGCCAAGTAGGCTCAATCCAGCTGGTTGCCGAGTCATACAGGGTGTTATAGCCCCCGGCAAACAGCCTTAACAGATACTCTTGCATCTGCACCGGAGCATTTGCCAAAAACAAAGACGGAACGAACTCTCTACCGTGCCGGGCACATAAATTGAGTAAATTCAAGACTTGGCGACAGTCGTCAGCAAAGTCCTTGCGCTCCTCACCATGAAAAATCTGGACATGACGCTGCACAGCGGCAAGACAGAACCAGCCATACAAACAATCCATTGACTGTTCCTCGGACTGCTGCGTCGCTTGCTCATCCATCATTTTGATGGCAAGAGCAAAGAGCTGTCGGGCCGCTGCGATATCCGAGGCCTCAGACATATCGCGCGCCAGTTTTGCCGCCCGCTGACGGCTATCTGAAAAGAGCAGGACCTTACGTCCGGCATTAGGGAAGCGGTCCGGATCTTTATCCTTACCCGGCACCGCTGGCTGGAGCTGGAACTGCGCTTTGATCAGATTGAAAAAGGATAGATTGCCTCGGGTGTTGAACGAGGTGAGCTGAGTGGCCGAAAGCTGATGCCAGCAATGCGGACAGGTGGTGAAGGTGAGAATCTGCGGCCGACCTTTAGCGGAGTAGTCACACCAGTATAGCTTTCTAATCCCAGGCTTTCCGGCCAAGGAGTCGTCGGTGAAGTTGATAAAGCCACTTGTGACATCAAGGTAGCATGGTTTGACTGAGTTTTTACCCTGTTTAGCCGGGAGCACAAAATCATCGGTCGGAATGAACAGATGGATTTCCTTCATCCGCTGATCCATCAGCTGACCAGGATAACGCCACAGATAAACGGCATCTTCCTGAAAGCCCTGTCCCGCCGCAGTTTCCAACACATAGCCCTTAAAGAACAATGCGCCACAACGGCGGTCGTTATAAAGCTCATAGACCACGCTGCCACAGTGGGGACAGACCAGATGACCATCCGAGAGAAAGATTTCGCCCAGAGTGAGGCCACCGGCACTATGAGCATGAGGACAGTCCGCATTGGCACAGGCATAGACCCCAGAAATGCCCCGGAAGAGCATATGCATACGGGCCGGAAAGAGCACCGAGCCCTTGGCATTGCGCGCTAGCGGAGCAATCGCTAGCAGGACACTAACCGCTTTGAGTGCCTCTTCTTGACCAAGCTTTGGGAAAATCGCAGCAGCAAGCTCGCCTAGGGATACCGCATTGCCTCGGCATAGCCTGATCAGC
Organism: uncultured Anaerobiospirillum sp.; assembly: GCA_944390115.1. Lineage (GTDB taxonomy): Bacteria > Pseudomonadota > Gammaproteobacteria > Enterobacterales > Succinivibrionaceae > Anaerobiospirillum. Next base: position 12,175 of record CALXOW010000039.1, on the reverse strand, counting down.
TCATTGAACGGCCGGTACTGGGCCAGATGGTCGTACATCCAGTGGTACAGCCCATCCAAAGAGGAAATAGTAGAGTCAAACCCAGACACCTGGCTCCAGAATGCTAGCAGCGCCGGAAGTTTAACTTCATCGCGGTCTTCAAAGCGGCCGGGATCTGAGCTCAGAAGCAGAGCGGCCGGAATATCGTATCGCAGCTGCCCGTCAATGACCTCTCTTTCTCCGGTCAAATAGTGGAAAGATTGGGCCGTACCTGAAGCCATATCGCAAGCCGTAAGCTCAGTGGCAAACTTCATTACAGCATCTAAGTCCTGCGGGCTATTGTTAGGCATACTGGCCGTAGTGAGGATGAACTGTACCCGGTCACGGCTGATACCAAGCTTATGGAAGAGCCGACGAATCAGCAAAGCCACCTCACCACCGGATGAACCACGATACATGTGAGCTTCATCGATGACAAACAGCAGTTTGTTAGCCTGGTCTGCCGCCAGCCAGGCACGGGTATCACTCCAGATTTTCTGCTCGGTCGGGCGCAACAGCATGTATTCGAGCATCGAATAGTTGGTGATGAGAATGTCTGGGCAGAACTGCTGCATCTCAAAGCGGGTAATCAGCTCGGCATCTTCATCGTCTGGAATATGCTGACTCTCGTGCAGCCGCTGCAGAAAGCTGCTCATATCAGCCTTGGCGGGAATCTTGCCCTCTTGGAGCAGTCGGCAAAAAAACTCATTTTCCGCCTCACTGCGCGGAAAAGAAATGCTCTTGAGGGTCTTTTCCAGCTTTTTGTCCTGAGGCGCAGAAGGCTGAGGGCCTGGATATGGCGTGCGGCCGGTGTACATACCAAACTGTGGGCGCCGTACCTGAGCGCCGCAGGTATCACGAAAGATCCGGATAAATTTCCCAGCTGGATCTCCGATCATCCTTCTCAGGCGGCTGATCTGATCTGAAACCAAAGCATTCATAGGGTACATGATTATGGTGCGCACCCCACGTTGAGACCATGATTCCTGTGAGTTTCTTGCTTCAGCAGCTATTTTGGCCAAGAGCGGCCACATAAAGCACTCAGTTTTACCCGAACCGGTACCTGTCGCCACAAACAGGTCTTCACCTCGCACTGCCGCTTCCAGCGCCGCAATCTGGTGGGCAAAAGGCGAAGTGAATACGCCGGTGCCCGCCTGAGCCAGCTGCAGAAAGTAATATTTCATCCAGTCCTCAAGAGCAGCCTTTTCTAAGCCATTGGGCACGGTCACATAGGCCGGTGAAGACTCAATAAAAGGCTTTTGGTACAGCAAGCCTTCGTCATCAAGACGACCACTCAAGGCCTCAAGCAACAGCGGCGACTTACCAAAGTACTGCGATTTGATGTAGTCTTCGAGCCCCGTTCTCAGCTGTTTGTGAACCGAATTGGCTCCAGTGGCTTTAGAGCTCCCAATAGTATCAGCGGCGCGCTCAGACATCAGAACATCTCCTCTTGAAAGCTATAGCCTGCTTGAGACAGAAGATTTTTAACGACGGCAAAGACTTCTGCGGACAGCTTACGCTTGAAATCACACGGCAGCGAGCTACACGTTTCTGGCCAGCTGTAGTACTTCAGAAAGGCAAGCTCACGTGGCGGCAACAAATACCCCAGACGGATATGAACCAAAGCCCCATCCTCACAGTACTCTAGTGGCGGTAACGTGCCCCTGTCTGCCAAGCAGGCACAGGCCAGAGTCCGGTAGTTAGAATTTTCCACCTGCCACTGTGGCAACTGGCTGACCTCCAACACCTCATCTCGGTACCGGTACAGGTAATAAAGGTGCGTCCCCGGCTTGCCGCTACGAAGCATGGCCACGCTACCAGAGCGCTCCGGTTTCGACCCCCAGTATCCGTTGGAGAAAGGCGGCTTTAGCCGCAGGTACTCGGTATCAGAAGCAGTCTCAAAATCATCATCCGGAGTACGCCACGTAGCAGCAGCCACTATTCTTTGCCACAATTCCGGCAATGGTTTCGACTCTAGACCGAACATCGCACGAGCAGCGTCGGTATCTGGACTAGCTGCACCATCATGCCCAGCAGCTACCGCATAAAAACCGAGGCCGGACACACGTGAAATGTCATCCAGCGCAATACCGCGCTGGAGGATAATCCCAGCGCACGGTGCTTCTCGCCGTGCGGCTGGAGCCACCCTATAAGGACGATGATAAATAACCCCAGCAGCGGTAAAAATTTGCTCAATTTCATTGGCCAGCGCCTCAGCGTTAGCTGGCAGGCTCACCGCAAGTGCGGGGTACAGAGCTTGATAAGCAGCAAGGACACTACCGACTCTTCTTTTCAGGTGCACCACCGAGACCGTTTTCAGGTGCCCACTCTCGTTCGAGGCAAGCTCAGCTGAGTCGTCCCAGAGGCTGGCATAGGCCATCATCCCGCAGATGCTGTAAATAAGACGGGTTTGCCACTCACCATCAGCTTCCTGCTCACCTTTAAGAATGTGATGTTGCCGCGCCACCTGCATGAGCAGGTCGTCACTTCTGCTCATCAGAGCTCTCCCAGCACAAACTTAAGATCGTCTTTAAGATTTTTAGAAATAACGATGCCTCTCTGTGAATCTGCCATTTTCTCGGCAAGTCTGTTCATGGCCATTGAGGCATAGGCAATCGGGAACAGGCAGAACATGAAATCGTCATCCGCCTTAGCCTTAGGACAAATGTCATGCATCATAGCTGCAAGGCGGTTAATTCTAGTTCTGACCAGCGGGCTCGGCACAAGTTCGGAGAGGATTGGCAGCTGCTTTGAGCTCTCCGTTTCCAAACGCTTTTGGATATCTTCTTTTAAATCTTCGGCCAGATATCCACCAAAATATTCTCCTTTTGCCGGTTGATTCACCAGAAACTCCGTGAACAGCGGCAGCATAAAGCCATAAAGGCTCCCCGGCTCAACCTGAATATCAGCGGCATAAGGGTGGGTTGCTACATAGAAGATGTCTTTTCGGGCCAAGATCTCCGGCAGTCGGTTTATCCAACCACTGGCAAAGAGGTTATTAATAAGCACGATGCTTTCGTTTGCGGCACCAATTTTCTCAATCGCCTGACGGTCGTAGCTGCCCTCACAACAGAGTACTCCATACTCATGGGCACTTACGGCTGCACTGAAGGCCTCGATAATATCAATGGCATTAGGTCCAACCAGCAACAGTGGCTGCTTTTTGATATAGGCTGCGCAGAGAAATGCCGCGAGGCCTTGAGCGTATTTTTGTGCCACACCAGCATCTTCCAGTCCTAGTTCAGTTGCCATAATGACATCATCCCAAGAGAGATGCTCTTCAAGCTCGTCGCGGTTATCACTTTCAGGACATACGCGATAGGTATCAGCCGATGCAGCCGTAAGGCCTTGCACAGGAGCCACTCTAGTCGGCATTTGTGGCATTGACTGAACAACAGGAGCAGGCATACCGGCGAAAGCCATTTCGGCAATGAAATCCGCTGCATTCTCACGGGCTTTCTGGATTCTGGCAGCAACCGCCTGTTCGACCTCGGCCGCGAGACTTTCCTTGGCAGCGATAGAGTCAGTCAGCTGAGCTTCATTTGCTTTTGCTTTTTCCAATGCTTCCTGCGCACTACGTAATTCCCCAGCAGCAGATTCGCGTTCAGCACGCAGCGCCTCAAGCTGTCCACGAGCATCACTCAACTGCCTTGAATTCTCAGCTTCCCAAGCTTGGCGGACAAACTCCTTCGCTTTATTCTGAAGTGCCTTATTTGCTGCAATAGCCGAGCTGACGACTGCATCTTCAAGACTCTCGCCATTTACGTATTTATCGACCGAGCGCAGAAATTCATTGAGCAGCTCTTGGGCTGCAGGAATGGAACAGTTGCATGCCGCTACTATCTTTGATGTTACGTCATCAAGCGGAATTGCCTCGATGAAATCTTTGAATGCCCGATGCTGAGCATGAGTTATGTTTCTTGATTTACACACACCCCAAGAAAGCGATGATAAAACAATGTCTTTAACAATTTCAAGCTGACTTTTCAGATAGCAAAGTCTATTAGGAATACCTGTAAATGCTTTGCGGTAGAATAATATATCGCCCATACGAAGAATATCATCTGCGGCAAATTCATAAACAGGAACCACTGTGCAATCCGTAGAGAAAGTTGTTTTACCATTGATGGTATGCAATTCATCGACACTGCAACGAATACCGCTATATCGACCTCCAGAGGCACATGGAGTAAACATGACTTTTCGGCTACGCGGCTCATACTTGACACCCTTTTTCAGGAGCTCTACAAGGCCATCAATGGTAGCTACCTCTGTCAGAGTAACAATTTCAATAGCAGCTATATCTTTATTATAATGTGATTCTATATATTCTCTTTCAGGATCATTTTTATTAGGCATTACCGACCAGTTCCAGATGCCGTAGGAGCCCACAGCAGAAGGGCCGTCTTTACAGAACAATCTGTCTCTGTTGGTGGAGCGAATCGGCATACTGCTATCTCTCAGGAAAGTGCTATAACGACCATTATGGTTAAGGTCGGCATATCGTCTGAGCTCCTTCTGGCTATTATGATCAGAAACCATACTGCACAAAGAAATGATTTCATCACTACCAGAAGACAAGGCGGCAGTCTTTGTGTCATCAAATTGTGCCAGATAATCAGCATCGGCGCTGTTGCCTGAACCAACGTCGGCGGTGGTGACAGTATTTACAGCAATGGTAGCAGCTGCGGCAGCGGTCTCCAATTCTGCAATTTTGGCCTGTGCTGCAGTAAGCTTAGAATCTAATGAGGCTTTACTCTTCTCTATTTCCCGAACTTTCTCCTCGCTTGCTGCTTTGCTGCTACGGATCACCTCAATCATCGCATCAACCTGTTCGGTCAGACTGTGATTCTGCTCTGTCAGGCTGCGATTTTTCTGTTCAGCAGCTTCAACCTGTTTGGTCAGATTGAGGTTCTGATCGGTCAAGCTGCGATTTTTCTGTTCAGTAGCCTCAACCTGATCGAACGTTTCATTCAAAAGATGAGATAGGTTATTCATTTCAGCATAAATAGCAGCGCGGGTATCATTATCCAGAACATTATCCGTCAGCTTGAAGTACAGCTCAATATTCATAAAAAATTCACTATTAATCAGAGCTGTTGCTAAAGCAGTGTTATGAGATGCTCCATTTTCTTCAAGATGTGAGATTTCTTTATGAATCTGCTTAATGCGATCATCAACCACATTGTTAAAACTCAGTAAAATACGAGCATCATCTATATTATCTAAAGCAATTAATAATGCTTTATTTTCTGTTATCTTTGTTGCTCTAAAACCCTTTTTTATCGAATTAAATACCGACGAGTTACGTATAAAGAATTGTTTGCAATCTTTACCAGAGAGCAACATTACAAATAATGTTACCTTTTCTTCTTTATTAAGACGTCCAATATAGTTCATAAACCGCTCCTAATCTCTTATTTCTGCATATTTATATATTTATATTTCGATAGAACTGTTGCAATTTTCGGTAGGACTGCTCATTGATGGAACCATCCCGAATACATAAGCGCAGCCACTGGCACAGCTGCGGATACCGGCCTCGAGCCGCTAAAGCGGCTGCAATGTTGCGCAGCGCATGAGGGTATGGGATTGAGGCTCCGGAAGTACGAGTGATGTACTTTAAGATTTCTGACTCATTATCTGCGATGACAGATTGCTGTTTCTTGAAATGGATATACCAGACCTCATCCAGACCGATGAGCGCCTGTACCTTAACACCAAAAGACAGACTATCCAGCTCCAGCATTTGGTCGGCATGGATTTTTCGCCTGCCTGTAACACGATTGCCATAAGAGATGATGAGTTCGCCGTCAAAAGCGGATGTGAATCGCAGGACTCCTTTGCGCGGCAGTGTATCCGTTTCACCGGGCGGGATCTCAGACTGGGACAGATCCTTTACTGAGATTTCAGGAATAGACCTCACCTGATTAAGCGGCTCTTTCCAGAAATAGGTGTATTGCAACGGTTGAGTACGGCCTGCCGATATCAGCTGCTGCCTGCCTTGGCAGCTGATTTCATAGAGCTTGGACTGCTCTGACTTACCAGACCTTAGCGGGCGCACCTTGGCCTGGGGAAAAGTATTGATTGATATCTCATTGCCTGCGACAAACATAAACATGTTGCCTTGGCTGTGTTTTATCAGAAACTCACCCGCCACATACAGAGGCCACACTGGTTGCAATGAAACCGGATGCTCAGTCAGACGGCAGTGGAAATTAAGAAAAAACTTGGCTGCTTCTTCACACAATGAAGATACGCAGACTTCATACAAAATCCAGCTGCCCCAACCAGCTCTCTTCTGCGCAATCTCCTGTAAGCGTATGCTGCTGCTCGAGCTTGAGCACAGACCGGCCTTATCAGGTCGGTTTAACACGAGCAGGTAATACTCTTTGTTAATCTCAACATCAGCATCATAGGTGAGTTTACGGCCTGTTTCCTTGTCAAACAAGGTACCCTCAGGATTAATGCCGCTGATTTCTTCCGGCCAGAACTTGCGCAGTGTGGCATTCTGTTCATCACTCAGATTTCTCAAGCTGAGAATGTATTTTTCACAAGGCAAAGAACCGAGCGGCAGATAGGTAACCCCCGCGCAGTTCAACCGCTCTTTGGTGAACACCCAGCTGGGTTCCGGCGCGCCCGCAGGTTTAAGCTCGATGCGAAAATCGGCGCCCAATGTACTGATGGGAGCCCTAATCAGACCAAGCTCAAATCTAAATGAAGCAGATGAAGGCTCATGAGCAGCCCCCGCAGTTACCACAATGCGAATAGGCAGCTCATGTTTCTGCGGCTCATACGATACCGAATAATTTGGCCCGAAAGTACGCTCAGGGCAATCTTTGTCTTTTTCAGCGGCGCTGTGTCTGAAATGACGTGTTCGGATCTCACCATCAGTAAGAGTGACATACTGTCCGCACAGCTCGCACATGAATAGACCGCTATGCGCAGATACGGTTCCACCGGCATGCAGTCGCGCAGCCTTTTTTGCTGTAATTCGCTTCCACCCGTGCTCTGACCACATGCAGACATGTGTCAGTGTCAGTGAAGCCATCTACGAGCCCTCTCTCCTATTCCCATAAGTTCTGACCTAATACCGGCTCACCGTAATTTAGTTAGGGATAGTCAGTTAAAGCCCGTATGTACAGGCAGCCGTTTTGCTACATCCCACACTAAAATTGTGGAAAGCAGATCACCATCCTAACCTTAGGCAAAACGCCCCACAATGCTGCGCGCTCAGCGCGCGCATTGTGGGGCGTTTTGTTTGAGCCGACAACAACCAAATGCAAAAGGAAGGGATGCATTCGGCTTAGAAGCAAAGCGCAATCTTGATTCCAAATTACCCTAGTCAGCTATTACACAATTAATAGCTAAAACATAGCTTCTATATTAGTGGTACATCCAGATAAAGCTGAATACAACCACCAGAAAAGCAATTACAATAGTTACTCCTACATAAGCTTCCACCGCTATCTCCTCCAAAGCTATTGATTAGACAAAGGAATAGAACTACTTCTAATTACATCTATTTCTGCCTTTATTTTTTCAGTTTCAGCTTTTACACGTTCAGTATTAGCTTTATTATATGCAATAATAGTCTGTTGAAGTTCATTTTGAGTGGCCATCATCTTGGCACGTTCATTATGTCTGATTTTACAAATTTTATTACTAACAAATAATATGATTATCAGGCTTAATATAAGAACCGAATAAACCACTTTATGCTTAACAGGATCGGAATCTTCCTCTTCAGTAAAAAGGTAAATAACAGCACCTAATATAATTAATGCCAGAATCCGGCAGAGAATCTCTAATTCTCTGGCTTGGCTATTATCAGGGTAATTACCCAAAATAGCTTCAGCAATTTTGTCAAACATAACGACCACCTGCACAAGCTACCTCTCATCTTAGCATCAAATTAGCTTGAGCATAAGACAAAAGCAGCAAAACTGTGACTTAACAAAAAGACCAACTAATGACACGGGAGCTAAGAGCGCGCCGCATCCACTCCGACACTTGAGTTCACCTTACTGGAACTACTAAATAACGATAACACACAACCATGGTAGACTACTACTAACACAAAGATCAAGCAAATTTCAAAAAAATTGCGTCGCTTTTCCAACATCCCCCGTAAAAATCACGGTTCTGTACTTATACTTTCCTGGCTGAGCGCTGTTTATATGGTGTACCTGCCTTAAACAATCTACTCTGCCCAGTTAATTGCTGTTGAACGTAAGACTTTGCTGCCCTTGATGGCGTTTTAGGCTAAGATGAGAGCGTTGTGTTCGATATCGTGAGGATTTCGTTGGTGGATAATCTCATCTTGATCGCTCTATTAGTAGTAGCCTTAGCTGCCGTGGTGTGCGCGGCCATTTTCAAAACCAAGAACAGCGGCTTACAACAAGAGCTGCTGCGCTTACAGCAAAGCTCAGAGGGCCAGAACCAAGAGCTGGTGCGCCTGCAACAAGACAATATGAGCTTAACCAGCCAAAATGCGGCTTTAAGTGCCGATAAAGCGCACTTTGACACCAGCCTGGCCGAGCGCGATCAAGCCATCAAGGCCCTGCATGAGCAGCTAGCGGCGAAGGAGACTCAGGTCCGCGCCCAGTGCCAAGAAGAAAACCAAAAGACCTTAGCTGAGGTGAAGGCCGCCCACCAAGATGCCGTCGCTAAGCTTGAGACAACCCTAGCGACCCAACGCTCTGAGCTTGAAGCGCTGCGCGCTCAGCTGCAAAACACCACCAACGACCTGACGCAGGCCAAGAGCGAAAAAGAAGCGGTGCAAAAGCTACGCGAGGCCGATCAAGAGCGCTATGACAAAGCCTCACAAGAGCTGGAGCAGCGCCTTAATAACTTAGGCGAGCGTCTGCTCAAAGAACGCTCCGAGTCGCTGCAAAAGCTCAATTCTGAGCAAATGGGCACTATCATCAAGCCCCTTGCCTCTGAGCTTGAGACCTTCCGCAACCTCTTAACTGCCACCCAGAAGTCGAACTCCGAGCAAGCGGGCCAATTACAAAATGAGCTCAAGCATCTTCATGCCGCTCAGCAAAGCTTAGGCTTGCAGGCCGATAAACTAGCTGCCGCGCTGCTGCAAGGCAATAAGAGCCAAGGTATCTGGGGTGAACAGCAATTAGAGCTGGTGCTGGAGTCCGCAGGCTTAGTCCGCGACGTCACCTATTTGCGCGAGGTCGCCGTCAAGGATGAAGAACAAGGTAAGCGCGGTCGCGTCGATGCCCTCGTCAAGCTCCCTAGCCACCGTGGTATCGTCATCGATGCCAAGTGCTCACTGGCAGCCTACACCGAGTACGTCAACCTCGAACAATTGGCACTCAGTGTCGGCCTTGATGCCAGTGCCATGCTCTTTAATCTGGAAGCAAAAGCTGATGATGTCCCTGCGCTCGCGGCTCAAGACACTGCTCAAGACACTTCTCTAGACATTGCTAGCACGCCTAATGCGGAGCTGACTGACGCCGAGTCTAGCCCTAAGCTCACCGAACTTAAGGGCTCGATTACCTCTATCTCTCCATCTGACTTGCGTGCGCGCTTGAGCGACGCCTTAAAGCGTCATATTGAGTCGGTGGAGCATCATGTCGGCGAACTGGTGGATCGCAACTACCCTCAATATGAGCAGTACGGCAGCCCAGACTTGGTCTTCATGTTTGTGCCAATTGACCATGCCTTAGGCCTTGCACTGCGCGCCAAGCCTGATCTTTACACTAAGGCCCAAGAAAAGGGCATCTTCTTGGTATCACCATCCTCCCTGCTCCCTGCTTTACGCTTAGTGGGCAATCTCTGGAGCTTAGCTGAGCAAGGCGAGAAGTTTAAGCAGCTCAGCAAGTTAGCTGAACGCATTGCAATCAAGGGCGACAAGGTTTGCCGTGATTTTCAGGCTGTTACCCGTGCCCTTGAGACTTTAACCAATGCCACCAAGAACCTCTCCACCTCGCTTTATGATGGTCGCGGCAATCTCAATGGCCTCTTAGGCAACTTTGCGAGCAATGCTCCTGTCCTCACGGCGCAAGCTCTGGCGCAAATTGAGCTCGACTTTGAGCACGAGCGTACGACGGTACTGGTCAAAAACGACCTCGACGCCGAGACCAGTACTGACGCCACGCCAGCGCTTGCTAAGCCCGAAGCAAAAGAGAGCAAGCCTCGTCGTAAGCGCACCACTACGGCGTCAGACGCAAGTGCAGATAGCGTCTCAACAGACGGTTCTGAGGATGACTTAGCGTAAGCCATGGCACGCACCTTAGGGCAGGCGGGCTTACACCAAGCCCACAAGGCTAAGAAAGACGAGTTCTACACTCAACTGTGCGACATCGAGCGTGAGCTTGTCCATTACGAGCACCACTTTGCTGGCAAGGTGGTGCTGTGCAACTGTGACGACATCGCAGTGAGCAACTTCGCGCGTTACTTCACTGCTAACTTTGCCCGCTTGGGACTTAAGCGCTTGCTCTGCACCTGCTATAGTCCCACTGGGCACGGCAGCTACGGCTGCTTTGACGGCACAACGCTCGTACGCATAGAGCTTACAGGCTCGGGCGACTTTCGCAGCCCAGAATGCCAAGAAATCTTGGCTCAAGCGGACATCGTGGTGACCAACCCGCCCTTTTCGCTTTTTCGGCCATACTTAGCGCAGCTCATAGACTACGGCAAGCATTTCCTGTGCATCAGCAACATCAACGCGATCACCTACAAAGAGGTCTTCTCCTTGATTGCACACAATCAGGTGTGGCTCGGCATTAACTTAGGCCGGGGAATTTCAGGCTTTATCGTGCCCTCTGATTACCCCCTCTACGGCCTGGAGACCAAGGTCAATGAGCTGGGGCAGCGCATTGTCGCGACCAATAACTGCATGTGGCTCACCAACCTTGACCACACTGCGCGTCATGACTTTCTCCCATTGACGCAGCGCTATCAAGGCCATGAGGACAGCTATCCCAACTATGACAATTGCCCGGCAATCAACGTCAACCGCACCAAGGACATCCCCTGCGATTACTCCGGGTTGATGGGCGTGCCTATCACCTTCTTGCACAAATTCAACCCAGCACAATTTGAGGTCGTGCGCTTTCGCAAAGGCGATGATGGCAAAGATCTGAAGATCGCAGGCAAGCCCACCTATTTTCGTATTCTGATTAGACCGCGCTCAGCTCAAAGCCAAACTGCCTGATAGCACGCGGATCGTAGATCTGGCTCCATGGAGCCCCTAAAGCCTGCACGATCTTTCGCTCTAAGGGGCTCATGTTAACCAGCTCCGTCTGAAGCTCGTCGTCAAGGTAGATGGAGATTGAGTCGCAGGTAAAGAGAAAGCAGATACGCTGCCACGTCGGCCCCAGCTTACTGCCCGGAGAGCGATCGGGATTAGGGATCACAATCTGCTGCTCTTGGCAGCGCTGGCGCAACAGGCGCTGCGCCGCTGTAGTGATGAGCTGAGCACACGCCAGCAGCCCACAGAGCGCATGGCAATACTCTGGGCTCTCAGTAAAACCCTCGTCGAGCTGGAGTGGCGGCCATACTTCGCGCAAGGTCGCGCTATAACGCACATTTGGCACCAGAGCTGTCGATTTTCTTGGGAGCTCAGATCGGGTCAGGTAACATAGGGCATTCTTGGAGTTTGGACAGTATGGACTATGGTGCGTAAGGGATACACTCAGCTTAATAAGGAACAAGCCCGCAATCATTTCAAGCGTGATCAGGCCCGCCAAAAAAGCCAGCGTAAGCGGCACTTACTTCAGCTCGGCACCCTGATAACTCACGATTAAACTCTCAGTCGGATGCGGCATATCCTTGAGCGCAATGGTGTGTCCAGAGTGGCCATGTCCATTCACCTTAACTTCCAGAGATTTTGACCCTTAGTCCCTTAACTTCTTGCTACTTTGACACTCATTTTCTAAGAATGCGATATTTATGAGGTTTTAATGCTAAAGACGAGTGTCTGACGAGTGTCTTTTGCCTTTAATTCAAGGGGCACTGTTGACCCTTAGTTTAGGCTCTCAAATCAAGCAATAAAACCGCATAAATATGACCTTTTCTCAATCAAAGCTACAACTGAGTGTCAACCTTACTGGAAGTTAAGGATTCACCACACCGTGATCATGGCCGGATTTATCGGCCAAACTGCCTTGGTCAGCTTTTTTAACGAGCGTTTGGGGAA
>CALXOW010000038.1 GCA_944390115.1 uncultured Anaerobiospirillum sp. | reverse complement strand
CCTAATTTTCAGCTATTGTAGCTAAACACGGTTGTTGTGTCAGTTGCTTTTGTGAAAACTAGGTTAACATCTAACGGAATCGAGTCAAAAGGTGCTGGCTGCCCTAGCAAGTCTCGACCCAGAGAAGATGCGCGCCGCTTTCAATGAAGCCATTGGCATCTTGCCTTATAGCCACAGTCCTGAAAATGAGTTCTGGATAGCTAGCCTCATGGTCATCCTTCTTTTTGGCCTAAACCTCAAGCCACGTGCGGAAGTCATGTCCCTCAATGGCCGGGCTGATTGCGTGTTCGATCTACCTGAGCACAAAGTCACGATTGTCTTTGAGTTCAAGTTTGAGGCCAGATCAAATCCTAAGAAGCTTGATGCCAAGCTAGCTGAAGCCTTGAAGCAGATCAAAAAGCGCAAATATGTGCTGGATGGCAATAGTCAGCCAAAGGTCGCCCGTTTTGGCCTAGTTTTCTGCGCGGCCAAAGGAGAGCGCGGCTTTGCGCGGGTGGGTAAGGCCGATGAGATTGATCGCTCGCTGACCGCATTTGCTCAAACAAAGAGCACAGCCGCAACCAAGACCTCAAGGGGCAGCACCGCCTCAACTCAGGCTTCCCGTAAGGCTACAGCTGCTGCAACCAAGGCCTAAAGTAGTCGCAACAAAACCGCAGCTCAAACAACGAATGCCCAAAAGGCTTCAACTGCTGCAACCAAGACCTCAAGGGGCAGCACCACCTCAACTCAGGCTTCCCGTAAGGTTACAGCTGCTGCAACCAAGACCTCAAGTAGTCGCAACAAAACCGCAGCTCAAACAACGACTGCCCAAAATGCTTCAGCTAAGGCTGAGAGCACAAGCCCAACTAAGAGGAAAAAGTCCCAGAGCACAATCACCAAGGACAAGGCCTAAGCAACCACTGAGCCCCAGTACCAGCGTCAAGTTGCCCCCAAATACGGACCTGACTTTAGAGTAAAATGAAAGGCGCAGAACCTGCCCTGATTTCATTTTTTCCTTGGGAGCACCTATGGCCGATTATGCCTTACTCAAAAAGTTAGATCTGAAAAATCCATGGCATCTCTTGGCCGTAGGCTTTGGTACCGGCCTGTGCCCTAAGGCTCCTGGCACTTGTGGCTCCTTTGGCGCCATGTTCCTGTGCATGGGCCTTATCATGCTGCCTTGGTACGCGGCGCTGCTTGCAGCCCTGCTGTTCTTTGTCCTGGGCATTAAGGCCTGCAACGAGGCGGAAAAAGCAATGGGCACCCACGACCACGGCGGCATCGTGGTCGATGAGTTTGTGGGCATGTTTATCGCGATCCTCTGGTTCCCGCAGGGCCAGTGGCAGCTGGCGCTTATGGCCTTCATCCTGTTTCGGATCTTCGATATCTTCAAGCCTTTCCCAGTCTGCTGGGCCGATCGCAATATTGGTGGCGGCCTAGGCGTCATGGTCGATGATGTGCTCGCTGGCATTTACGCGCTGATTGCAGGTCACATCATTCTGGCCCTGACTGGCACTATGCTCTTAATCTAAGCACCACACGCTCAAGCACTCTTGCAGCCGTTCCAGCATTCTTAGCTGCCGCAACAACCACCCAAACGAGGTTAGCCGCCTAAGAAGCCACCCACTTGCTGGCGCCACAGACGCGCATAGAGGCCGTCCTGAGCTAAGAGCTCAGCGTGGGTGCCTTGCTCGACGATCGTGCCTTGGTCGAGCACAATGATGCGATCCATCATCAGGAGCGTGGAGAGGCGATGGGCAATAGCGATTACGGTGCGCTCTTGCATGATGATGTCCATATTCTTTTGAATGATGTGCTCAGACTCGCTATCTAAGGCCGAGGTTGCCTCATCTAAGATCAAGATCGGGGCATTCTTCATGACCACGCGTGCAAGAGCAATACGCTGACGCTGGCCGCCTGAGAGCTTGACGCCGCGCTCACCGACCATGACATCAAAGCCTGAGGCCCCCTTAAAGTCAGAGAGGTTCTTGATAAAGTCCATGGCGTCGGTCAGCTGCGCGGCATGCTTCAGTTCCTCTTCGCTAAAGTCCGTGCAGCCATAGGCGATATTTTCGCCAATAGTGCGGTGCAATAAGGAAGGCTCTTGCGCCACCATCGCAAAGCAGTCACGCAAATCGTCTTGGCGTAAGTCCTTAATATTGATGCCATCAAGCTGGATGGTACCGTGCTCGATATCATAAAAGCGCAGGAGCAACGCAATTAAGGTCGACTTACCCGCACCGGAAGGGCCAACTAGACCGACCTTTTCCTTAGGTTTGATACTCAGGCAAATATCGTGGAGCACTTCATTATTGGGACGATAGCCAAAGGAGACATGGTCAAAGTTCAACGTTCCTTGCACTGGGGTAGGCAAAGTCTTAGGCTGCTCCGGGTCATGAATCTTTTGGGGCTGGGCAATAGTGTTGATGCCGTCATAGACCATGCCGATGTTCTCAAAGATCACGCCCACTTCCCACATCATCCAGCGTGACATATTGATGACACGAATCGCAACCGCAATGGCGATAGCAATGGCACCTGGTGTAATCGCCGAGACCGCCCAGAGGTATAACGCCAAGGCTGTAGTGGTGATGAGCAAGGCGTAATTCATCATTTGCACGCTGACATCAAAGAGCGTGAGTACCCGCAAGGCGTTGTACTCGGCCTTGATGTAGCGATTCATAGAGTCTTGCGCGTACTTGCTCTCACGCCCTTTGCCGCCAAAGAGCTTGACCGTGGAGATATTGACGTAGCTGTCGACAATACGCCCTACCATATCAGAGCGGGTATCCGACTGGGCTTGCGCCATCCGCCGCAGCTTAGGGATAAAGACAAATAAGGCTGAGCCATAAACCACCAGCCACAACAAAAGGGGCAACGCCAGGGTAATATCGGCATCAGCGAGCATCCAGGCCATGGTCGCTAGGTACACACCCAAATGCACCACCACATCCATCAGCTTGAGCACTGAGGTGCGCACCGCCATCGCAGTCTGCATCACCTTATTGGCGACGCGCCCAGCAAACTCCTCGCTAAAGAAGGATAGGCTTTGGCCTAAGAGGTAGCGGTGGACCTGCCAGCGAATCTGCATTGGGTAATTAGGCGACACGCTTTGGTGGAGCAAGAGCGAGTGCAAAATGGTGGCAACCGGCAAAATAAGGCCCGCCAGCACCAGCATCCCAGCTAGCGCACTGCCGTGTACCTCGAGGAAAAAGGAAGGATCAACTTGCCCGGTCCAATCGACAATCAGGCCCAAGCAGATAAAGAACAGAGCTTCACCGGCGGCCATGAGAGAGGTGAGCACGGCCAGCATCGCCAGGAAGGGCCACAGTCCATGGCTGTAGAACAAGATGAAGCGAATGAAGCCCCGTGGAGGCTCCCCTAACTTATCGTTGTCAGGAAAAGGCGGCACTAAACGCTCAAAGAAGCGCCAGATTTTCTCCACAGCGACCCTCCACTCAGCCAAGATCCTGTTGCCTTGAGCTCCACCGCTCAATGTTTGAGCACCACAGTGCCCTGTAAGCAGCTCACTGCGTGCAACGTTATTCCATGTTAATCGGCCCGCGCCCCATTGCGCAAGCTTTTTTCCAAATGATTACCCCCAAAGCCTGAGGCCGCACACGGTGACCTCCGACTTTGGGGGTAGTAAGACCAAGCTCAGCTCTCAGACTAAGCCCCAACTCTAAACTAAGTCCTAACACGGAGCAGAGCCCCGAAAAGGAACTTAGCCCTAACATGGAGCTAAGCCCCGACCCGGAACTCAGCCCTGAGCCATTAGCGCGTCATCGACTGGAGCATGTCGTTTAAGCGATTATTAGTGACATCGATGTGGCGCGCTAAGGCTGCGACATGGTTTGGCATCATGGCATCACCTACGGTATTACCACCTGCCATCACGTAGATTGGGTTGAACTCAGCGATGTAGTCTAAGCGCTGCAAGGCCTCTTGCAGATTCTCAGCACCACCACGCTCGCTTAAGGTGCTATCCACGGCAACTAAGGCGCGCAGGACATTGCCCACAACCGCGCAGATACCCTTAGCGTAATAGACATTGTTGTCGGTGCTGAAGTGGCCCATCTTATCGTTGTTGAGCACGCCTAAGGCGTAATCGGTCATGACAACGCAGTACTTCACGATAGCGTAGATGTCATCCGAGCGCAGATTGAAGACCGCGCCCTGCTTGCCCTCAACGCCGACGGATTGAGCCCAGTTAGCCCAGTTCTGAATACCGGCGCGATACTTACCTTCAGCGTCATAGACAAAGAGGAAGCCCCAGGCAAACTCTGAATAGCTAAAGTAACGCGAGGTCGCGTCCGCCAGACGTGGATCCACGGTATCACGATTGCCGTAGCGGCCCACTTCCTGAGAGATGACCTCGGAAGCCGGACGGGTAGCATAGACCACACCGCGCTGATAGTACGGAGTATTGTCCAAGATCCAAGGAGCGATTAAATCGTTGGGCAGGAAACCAAAGGTCGACGATAAGGTATCGTCAAGCGCATAGGTTAAACCACGCGCAATTACTTGAGCGCGTTCTTGGTCGGTGGCAGTGGCAGGCAGCGGCTCCGGGCGATAAGCCGTAGTGTTCGCTGAGCTAATCAGGCCGATGGCCAAAACCCAAACCACGACTAGGCCGACAATAGAGCCTAGACCGTACTTTACTAATTTGACTTTATCCATGAACCAACACTCCCATCCAACAATGAGCTTAAGCAAATTCTAGCACGTCGCCCTTAGCCTAACCTGAGGGCAATGGTTTTGCTACCAATTTAGCGCCCTATCTCACGCGCTTCCCCATTATTACGCACGATGCTGCCAGTTTCCGGAAGCCAACGCATCGCAAGCGTCCGCAATAAGCGCCCGCCCCAGCCCATATCACCAAACGCCCTTAACTAGCCCACCAAGAGTCGCCCAGCCAACCAACGACCGCTGCCAGTGCCAACGGCGACCAAGTTACCGGCGCTTAACGCCATCTTTACCAAAACACAGTAAAATATCTCAACCGTTGAGCAGATTGCCTAAACCTAGGCCGAGGAGCTTGTTGCGCCGCTTGCGTTTCACTTAACTGGGTTTGAGCCAAGTTGGCCCAGGCCCTGAGGATTTGCCATGATCTACACCGTTACCACCTCTCCCTCCTTAGATCTCGTCATGCAGCTACCGACCAACCTCGCCGTGGGGCAGGTCAATCGCGTGGTGCACGAAGAGCTAAGACCGGGTGGTAAGGGCATCAACATCTCGATCATGCTCCATAACTTAGGCGTGACCTCGACCGCCTTTGGTTTTGTTGCAGGCTTCTCGGGCGACGAGCTGATGCGCCTGACCGCCGCCTTAGGCGTCAAGACCGGCTTTTTGCGCGTGCGTCGGGGCCGCACCCGCATCAATGTGCGCTTAAAGGAAGATAGTCAGCCCGGCCAAACCAGCATCAACGGCTTAGGCCCAGAGGTCTCAAACGATGACATCGCTTACCTGGTGCGCAAGATTGCCAAGCTCACTGCTGAGGACTATTTAGTGCTGGCAGGCATGGTGCCACCATCGCTGCCCCAAGACATTTACTCGACCTTTTTTGAGAGCTTAAGTGAGCGGCCGCAATTGAGCCGACCTAAGGTCATCGTTGATGCTCCGGCCGAGCAATTCAAGTACGTGCTCAAGTACGGCCCATTCTTACTTAAGCCCAACTTAAAGGAGCTTGAGACCTACTTCAACACTGAGCTTGCTGACGCCAAGAGCGTCCTTGATGCCTGTGCCAAGCTCCAACAAGAAGGTGCGCGCAATATCTTAGTGTCCTTAGGCAAGCACGGGGCGATCTTCTTAGACGAGTACCAAAACCCCTATCGCATCGCCGCCCCTGGCGGCAACCTATGCGACAAGACCGGCGCCGGTGACTCCATGATTGCCGGTTTCTTAGCCGACTACCAAGTCTCGCATTCTCTAGAGAGCGCTGCCTATATGGCGGTTGCAGCAGGTTCGGCCACCGCCACCACCGCAGGCATTGCCGATAAGAACAAGGTAATGGAACTTAGAGCCCAGATGAAGGATCACTCCGACTGGGGCGAGTCCTTAATCTAAGCACAAGCTGCTCACCAACACCTGCGAGCAAGTGGCTCGTCACAGTGTTGATTGGCAGCAATGTTGTTCAATCTCGACAGCTCCTATCACAGCTGCCGCTTGGTCAGGAGTCATAACAACATGACAGCACGTTATGTGGCAAGTTGCCTTTTTACCGCCCGATTTCGCAGGTCTGCGCCCGCATTCTCAGCTATTTAGCTGAAAAGCATCCTGAGATCGAGCAAGTGCGCTGTTGCATCCCCCGCTGGAATCCGCAAGAAAATACCGATCGCATTAAGGACCAAGAGGTCAGAGCAACGTGGGCCGCTCTGCCGCAAAGTGCCGCCCAATGGAGCGCGGGCGACTGCGCCTATTCACTGTGCCACAACTGCACCAATATCATCGCCGAGCAGCATCTTGAAGTGAAGGCGCTCTCCTTATGGGAGCTGATCAACGCCGAGCACGATTTTCCTTTACCCGACTGCTCGGGAATGACTATCACGGTACAAGATTGCCGGCGCACGCGCTATGAGCGCAAAGAGCAAGATGCGGTACGCTCCATCCTCTCAAAATGCGGCTTTACCGTGCTGAAAGCTCCGTTCAACCATGGGCACACCAACTTCTGCGGCAGCACGCTCTACCGGCCTCAACCGCTCAAAAATCCGCGTTTTGCGCCCAAGCACTATAAGGAGCAGGCCCAAGGACTGTTTGAGCCCCATACCCCCGAGCAGCAAGTGCAGCTGATGCGAGATTATTGCGCGACGCTGCCTTGCAACCTGGTCATCTGCTGCTGCCACTACAGCCTGGAGGGACTGTGGCAAAGGGGCGCGCAGACGCTGCATTTAGCCATGCTGATCTTCCCAGAGCCAGGTCAAACGCCGCAAGAGATCTTTGCTCACCCACCTAAGGCTCAGGTCTAACCACCAAGCTGCTACCACATCCCCCAAACGCCTTAACTCAGGAGGCCGTGCGGTGCTTCTTACGCACAGTGAGCGGCAAAAAAAAAAAAATGAAGCTTGGCAATTTTGATAAAGTGTTTTCAAATATTACCTTGCTTCATTTTTAGCAAATGTCTAAGCATTAGACTTCACAGAATCAGCATGCTTTTTACTTTGCTTCTTGGAGCGTTTTGGCTCATAAATACTTGTATACCAAGCTCCAAAGCCAATAATACCAAGTAAAGCAAAGATTGAAAAACCAATAACAAATTGATTAAATAACCACATACAATCACCTCCTAAACTTATTGAGTAAACTTATTTTTCACTTCTAGCAACAATATTTAAGAGTTGATATATATCATTTCTTAGATTATTATTATGTTGGACAAGTTTATCTATAGTTGACGACATGTTTTGCAAAATAAAAACAGCGTCTGGTGTTAACTGATTATTGTACTTGTTTGTAAACTCTTTAAATCCATAAGCAAATTTTTCTAAATTATTGTCATATGATACTCTATTTTGAATCAAAGTCAACCCGATATCAATTATTGCCTTCTGGATCTTTTTACTATTTTCTTCAATTTCTTTTTGCTTTAACTTAATCTCTTCTATTTCCTTCTTTTTCTCTTGATCAAGTGCACTAATCGCATACGCATTATGTATAACACAATAGACAAGAAGGCCAATAATCACAATACAACCAAAGATAGCAATAATTGCCCAAAAATATCTTAAAGTAAGCTTCTCTGCATCTGATGCAGATGTTGCATATACAATTAAAGTAACAGCAATACCAAATAAACCACCACATGCGCCTGCTTCATAAGTAGATAAAAGCTTCAAGCCATCAGCTGAAAGTGCCATAACCACAATCCACCATCGATTTTAACGATCACTCTAGGATAATAGAGTTTCTATAGCCCCATTGTACCCCCAATTTGGCGCAACGGGCAACAAAGTGGGAATTTAAAGCGCAAAAACCCAGCCCTACACGTGGCAAGGCTGGGTTCTTAAGGCCCGATGATCGGGCTTCTACTTAATCTGGGGACTGATTAGCCCTTGACGACGGCAGTTAAGGCGTCAGCTAAGTAATCAATGTTGTTGTCATTGATACCAGCCACGCAAGCACGGCCCGTGGCTACTAAGTAGATACCGTACTTGTCACGCAAGGCCTGAACCTGCTCCTTAGTGATACCCAGGAACGAGAACATACCGTTCTGCTCAACGATGAAGTTGAAGTCACCGGCACCAGCGGCAGCTAACTTCTGAGCTAAGAGCTCACGCATACGACGCATACGGTCACGCATCTCAGCTAACTCCTGCTCCCATTGAGCACGCAGCTCTGGGTCGGACAGGACGGTGACGACAATCTTCTCACCGTGAGCTGGTGGGTTGGAAATAGCGCAACGTACCGCGACCTTGATCTGGGACTGAACATTCTTGGCGATGTCAGCGCTGGTGCAAACAACGGTTAAAGCACCAACACGCTCGTTGTACATGCCAAAGTTCTTGGAGTAGGACGAAGCAACTAAGAACTCGATACCAGTCTCGGCCAGCTTACGAACGCCGTAAGCATCTTCCTCTAAGCCACGGCCAAAGCCTTGGTAAGCAAAGTCAAGTAATGGTAACAGCTTATTGTCAGCTAAGAATTGAGCTAACTTATCCCATTGCTCGTGGCTTAAATCAAGGCCGGTTGGGTTGTGGCAGCAAGCGTGGATGATCACGACATCACCCTCAGCAGCTTGGCCTAAGTCCTTGAGCATGGCGTCAAAGTCTAAGCTCTTGGTCTGTGCGTTGTAGTAGGTGTACTTGGCAGTCTCAAGGCCCGCAGCACCCATGATCTGGAAGTGATTGCCCCAGGTTGGGTTGGAGATCCAAACGCGCTTAGCGATGTTCTGCTGGACTAAGAAGTCACCAGCAATACGCAGAGCACCGGTACCACCTGGGCAGTGGAAGGTAACAGCGCAGCCATTGTCAACTAAGGCGGCATCCTTGCCGAAGATCATCTCGCGGGTTAAGCGACCGAACTCAGGTAAGCCGGTGATTGGCAGATAGGACTTGGTCTGCTCTTCGTCAACCAAGCGCTGCTCGGCAGCCTTAACGCACTTTAAGACTGGAGTAACACCATTCTCGTTTTGGTAAACGCCAACACCTAAGTTGACCTTCTTTGGATTGGTGTCGGCCTTGTAAGCGTCAGTTAAGCCAAGAATAGGATCTGCTGGAGCTAATTCCAAATGATCAAAAAACATGTAAGTCCGTCCCTGACATAGGGGCGCTCAACCAAGCACAATGCCACCTTGGGGCAGCTTACCTTGGCCAGCGTCAAATAAACTAAAACGAGAAGTTACAGCGCCGATCATGAGCTTAAAACCACAGGGTTTAAAACCAAATGGCTTAAATAAGCCCGGCACGACCACTGTTCTTGGGGGCTATTATGCCACGATGCCCCTAAATTTGCGCTATCTCACAAAAATGCCCCATGCACTTACTGCAATCAACACGTTTCATTGGGGTAAAAAAATGGCGCTAAGCCCGATAAAATCAGGACTAGCGCCATCTTTCGTCATAGCGATGGCCTTAGCACCATCAATCGCCATTGCACCACTTTAGTGCGCCATTAAAGCATTAGACCAGCAATGCACTAGTCTGAGTAGCACTGCTCAAGTCACACGGCTTTGACCAGAGCGCCATCGCTTTGCGCAGCATTAACTTGAACCACGTTCGTGCAACCGCACAATTGGCGCACAGTTGACGCAAATCGCAACTAAGTCGTAACGGCCTAAGCAGACTCACCTGAGTGGCACTGAGCTAGGTGGAAATGCTCTAAGTGGTAGTGATCTAAGCGGCACTGGCTTGAGCGGCGGTTTTGAGCTGCGCGCGATTACGCTCTTGGGCCAGCGTCTGCTCGTAGACGCGACGAGCGGCCTTTTGCCAGGCCTTAGAACGCCAGCGCAGCACCATGGCGATACCTCGCACCCACTCGTCGGCAGCAAAGCCAATCCAAACGCCCATCAGGCCCCACTCCATATAGATGCCCAAGAAGCAGCCTAACGGTACCGAGATGCCCCACATCGAAATCACCGCCATGATGACCGGGAACTTGGTGTCGCCGGTTGCACGCAGCGAGTTGATGATGATGACGTTGAGAATACGGCCTGGCTCTTGGAACACCGTGATGATAAACAAGGTGGAGGCTAAGGCCATCACCCCGGCATCGTCGGTGAAGAGCGAAATCAAGACCGCACCGGTACCCAGTGGCATCGAGAAGGTCAACAAGATAGTGGCAACCTCGCCGATCTTGACGCTGCGAATGAGCTGACGGTTGGCTAAATCAAGCTTCATGGCACCGGTGTAATGGGCTACTAACAGCTCGGTACCCATGCCGATCGAAGCCGAGAAAATCATCAGCACCATGACCACCTGCATGTAAATGCCGTGGGTGGCCAGTGGGATCGCGCCCATCGCGGCAACCACACCGGTCATGAACATGTACTGGGACTGCCACGACAAGTTCTCACCGGCGCCCGGCAGGCCAATGCTCAAGATCGAGCGTAAGACCTTGCGGCTGAAGACGAACATAAAGCGTGGAATGATGCGAGTCTTGGTGCGCGCAATGATGAGCGGCACGAAGATAAAGCAGGCCACAGTACGACCAATCACGGTGCTGACCGCCACGCCCTCGACGCCTAAGACCGGTACCCCTAAGTAGCCAAAGAGGAACAAGGTGTTACCGCAGATGGTGATGAGGTTGATCACCAAGGTGACGTACATAGCATCACGGGTACAGTTGTGGGCACGCAAGATCGCGGCACATACCAAGCAAATAGCCTCAGGCAAGAAGCACAGAGCCAGAATCTTGAGGTAATTGTGCGAGCTTTCGGCAATCTCCGGCGGCACCCGCATCACCTCGACAATGAGCCCCGAGCAGAAGAAGATACCCAAGGACACCAAGGTACCCATGATGATGTTGATACCCAGGCCCACGTGAATGAGGCGGCGCGCCAAGCGCTTGTTATTGGCACCTAAAGCCTGAGCACAGACCACGCACACACCGATGTTAAAGAAGTTGAAGATGATGAGGGCGAGATCAAAGACCTGGTTACCAATAGTGAGCTCGGCCACGGCCTTGACCGAAACCATGCCCACCATGATGGTGTTGATGATTAAGGTAGCAAAGTGCAGCGAAATGTCGATAAAGATTGGCCAAGTCAGCGACAAGAGCGAGCGCTGCGGCTCCTCTAAGTCGAGCTTTTCGATACTGGCATCAACCGCATCGGCCACAGCTGCAACCGACTGCTCCGAGGCATTGCTATTAAGACCGGCCTCCGGCGTGGTGACATTGACCGCAATACCACTATTACCGGCCGCTGCTGCTGCCGCTGCAACCGCTGCTGCCTCTTGCAGGGGCTTGGTGCCACCTGCTTGCGCCGTCATCACCGCTGCCATTTGCGCCGCATCCAGCGCATGCTCATTGGTCGCAACCACGATCGGTGCCGCTGCTTCGCGGCCGACCTCGGCCGCTTGCTCTTGCTCAGGGCTCCAGCCACTAGTGGCGCCCTGCTGGGAACTTGGAGCATGCGGGGCCCCGCTCGCCCCACGATCGGCGTGGGCTAAGGCCTGCGCTAAGGTGTCGGCTTGATTGACACTATGGGCCAGCACTTGCTCGTGCTCAGCTGGATTTAAGTTTTGGGATGAAGTGTGGTTGGTCTTGATGTCCTGCATAAATGAACCGCGCACAAAAAAGCCGCCACGTCCCAAAGCCTCTCGCTCATGGACGCCGCGACCCCGTAAAGAAAGAAAAAAAATCAATCAGGCCCAGTGGCGATTCAGGTCAACCTGTTTAAGCTTAGTGCTCTGACCTGACGCGCTCGGGCAAGGTGCGCGCATTATAGTGAGACCTTGTTAATTTTGAGCATCAGTGCGATAAAAATATTGTGGCGCAACTAGGCACGGTGCACGCACGGCCTACCGCCGCGCTCGCCCCCGCAACGTGGGGAGCGCCGCCTGCACCAAAGCGGAGCAAAAAAACGCGGGACCAAAGAAAAAGCCCCAGCACCTGTGGGCACTGTGACTTTTTCTTTCTGTTTTAACTTAGAGCTGGGGGTAGCTACATGGTGACGCCATCTTTCCAGATCACGATCTCGTGATAGCCCTTTTCCTCAGACTTGGTGAGCTTGCCTGAGGCGACGGCTAAGACGTAATCCAAGAGCTCTTGGGTCAAGGTATTGAAGTCCTTGCCATCGACCACAGCACCGGCATTAAAATCGATCCACGAACCCTTGCGCTCATAGAGGCTCGAATTGGTGGAAATCTTGACAGTTGGGATAACGGTGGCAAATGGGGTACCACGACCAGTCGAGAACAGCACTAAATGGCAACCGGCAGCGGCCAAGGCGGTGCAGGAAACACCATCATTGCCTGGACCTTGTAACAAGTTAAGACCAGTGCTCTGTAAGGTATCGCCGTAGTGTAAGACGTCGGAGACCTGAGCCTTACCGCCCTTTTGCACGCAGCCTAAGGACTTATCCTCTAAGGTGGTGATACCACCGGCCTTGTTACCTGGGCTTGGATTCTCAGAGACAACCTGACCGTGCGAGGTGAAGTAGTGCTTGAAGTTGTTGATCAAGGTGACGCACTTGTCGAAGGTCGCCTCGTCCTTGGCACGATTCATTAAGAGCTGCTCCGCGCCAAACATCTCTGGGACTTCGGTCATCACCGAGGTACCGGACGAACCGACTACGACATCGCTTAAACGGCCGATCAATGGGTTAGCGGTAATACCCGATAAGCCATCGGAGCCACCGCACTTAAGGCCAATGCGCAGCTTGGAGATCGGGACCTCGGTACGCTCGTACTTCTGAACGCGCGCCAGTAATTCGTCAATCTTGGCCTTGCCTGCCTCGACCTCATCGGGCACTTCTTGGCTGTTTAAGAAGGTGATACGTGGGTCGTTTTCGTCTAAGAACTGCTTAAAGACGCCGATATTGTTGTTTTCACAGCCTAAGCCTAAGACCAAGACACCGCCGCAGTTTGGATGGCGCGATAAGGCTGCCAGCACACGCTGAGTGGTGGTTTGATCATCGCCCATCTGCGAGCAGCCATATGGGTGGGTTAAGGCCAAGCAGCCGTCGACATGGCTGTACTTATCTGGGTTCGCCTTGATTTGCTCGTTGGCGTACTGCTCTAAGACCTTAGCGACATTGTTGACGCAGAAGACGGTTGGGATAATCCAGAGCTCATTACGGATACCCACCTCGCCATTCTCACGAACGTAGCCTTGGAAGGTGGCATCTACCTGAGGCAGCTGAGCGGCAGGCAGCTGGTTGAAGCTGTATTCTTGCTCACCGTGCAGGTCGGTCTTGACGTTGTGGTTGTGGACATGCGAGCCCACTGGGATCAATTGCTTAGCGCGGCCAATGGCAAAGCCGTACTTGATCACCGGCTCACCCTCAGCGATGTCCTTTAAGGCAAACTTGTGGCCACGGGTGATATTGTCCTTAAGCACGATCGCATGACCTGCGACCTCAACCGTAGTGCCTTGAGCTAAATCTTGCAGGGCAACGGCTACGCTGTCGGCGTCGTTAATCAGAATTGCTTGCATGAAGGCGCCCTCTTAGTTGTGCTCTAACAGATCTTTCATCGTGGCGATCACACCATCGGAGATGATGGCGTGTAACAGGCGTGCCACTAAAGCAGTCAGGTCGACATCAGAGGATAAATCGCAATCCCAGAGCTTGGTATCAGAGAGCACAGTCTTAACCGTGAACAGAGCCGAAGCTTCGGTCTTTTGATAGACCGACCAAGCCTTGGTCATGACCTCAGCAGCATAGGCGTCGTCCATGAACTCACCTGATTTACCCTCAGCGCGGCTAACCTTAACTGGTAAACCGGTCGAGCCGTGGTACAAGGCGATATAGGTGGCTAAGGCAAAGCACAGCTTCTTAGGCAGAATGCCCTTAGCGCGGGCGTCCAAGATGGTTGGCAGGACGCGGGCCTTAACCTTAGAGGTCGAGTTCATCAAGATCGAGGCTAATTGGTGGTGCATCGATGGATCGCTAAAGCGCTTGACCACATCGTCGGCAAAGGAGACCAACATCTCCTTGTCGAGGTTAACCGCTGGGATAATCTCATCGTAAATGACCGAGCGGGCAAACTTGCCGGTGACTGGATCCGACATCATTTGGTCGACGGTGTCGAGACCAGCTAAGAAAGCAGCTGGGACATTGGAGGTGTGGGTGCCGTTTAAGATGCGGACCTTACGTAAGCGGTAAGGAGTGATATCTGGAGCGACCACAACATTTAAGCCAGCGGCGGCAAATGGCAGCTCGCGGCTTACTTCCTCGTCGCCTTCTAAGGCTAAGAAGTGGAAGGTCTCACCGCAGGTCATCAGCTCGTCCTTATAACCGAGCTTAGCCTCAACCTCAGCGGCGTTGTCCTTTGGATAGCCCGAGACGACGCGATCAACTAAGGTGTTGATAAAGCGGCACTGGGTCTTAACATACTGCTCAAAGTCAGCACCTAAGCCCTGCTCTACGGCATGCTTTAAGACGATTTCCTGAAGCAGCGTGCCATTATTGTCTAAGAGCTCGCATGGTACGACCCACAGGCCTGGTAAACCGGCCTTAAAGCGCTCATGCAAAATAGCAGTGAGCTTGCCTGGATAGGTTTCAGGGCAGACATCGGTATTGAAGGCCTGCTCTGGAGCGTAAGTGATACCGGCTTCGGTGGTGTTGGAGAAAACGAACTTAAGCTCAGGGGACATAGCTGCGGCCAGTACTGGCTCCCAAGCCTCATAAGGGTTTAACGCAGCGGCGATGGTGTTGATGACCTCGATTTCCTCGTGCTCAGCGCCATTTTCATCGACCCCGTGCAAAATGGTGGTGTAAAGACCATCTTGGGCCTTAAGCTTAGGCACAACGCGGCCGCGTGGGGTGCACTGCAAGGCCAGCACCCGGCCATTAAACAGGCCCTTTTGGTTGGCCTTAAAGATCATCCAATCGATGAAGCCGCGTAAGAAATTACCCTCGCCGAACTGTAAGGCGCGAATCGGTAAATCGCACTTAGCCTCAGCCTTGGTTACTAACGATAAGCTCTCCATAAACCTCAACCCCTCAGACCGCACGCGCCCAACAAAGGAGGCCACACCCACGCGCGGAGCTACCATACAAGTTGCGCGTTAAAGGCATTTACATCAGCGTTTAACACACACTACCATTTCAGTTGAGGTTATTATAAACAGCCCTAGCCCAATCACAGCATCAGGCGGCGGCTATTTTGCAAAAATGCATACCGCGTCACATCGCGCGCCCCAAATTAGTGGCAAGCACCACCACCCAAGAATGGCACCAACTGCCCAAGAAGGGCACCCACCGCCTAGGCGGTCTCAAAGAAAGGGAAAAGCGCGCGCGGCGGCACAAGGCAGGACACCAGGCCCATTGTGACGCCGCTTTTAGCGGCCATTTTAGCAATTTTAGGGCCCAGAAACGCGAAAACCACCTTGCGGTGGTTTTCGGGCCTGCTGCAGCTTTAACGCCACTGCACGCAGGACTTTAAGACTAAGCTTGGCGATGACCTACTTTCGCACAATCGTACGTTGCACTATCATCGGCGTGACTTCATTTCACTTCTGTGTTCGGAATGGGAACAGGTGGTACTAAAGCACTATGGTCGCCAAGCAAATTCAGATAAATTGTGGCGCATATTTTAGGCAAAAATCTCCGGTTGTCAAGATAAAATTATTGAGACGCCACCCCAAATTTAGCAACCTTGGACCTGTCCCTGCCAGGCTTGAGGGCAACAAAAAAAAGAGGCTCAGATCAGTGCCACTTAGTGCGACACTGCTCTGAGCCGCTTGGGTGAGCCTGAGTCAACTCAGGCTGCTAGCTCTGCTTGCTTGTTGGTATTAAGAATCACAGCCCCAGCGCACCGTGATGTACGCCGTGGCGTGCGCTGTGAGGTGTGGTTTAGTTCAGGGCGTAACTGCGTTCGCCGTGGTAGGAGAGGTCAAGCCCCATGCGCTCGTCGTCGAGCTCGACGCGTAAGCCATGACAGCACCAGGAAGCCAGCTTAAAGGCGATTAAGGCCACTACTCCCGACCAGATAATGGCAATCACGACGCTGCCTAATTGGCCCAGGAACTGACTTAAGATGTCGTCATGAAAACCCTTAAAGCCGGTGCCACCCAGGCTTGGGCTACAGAAGATGCCGGTTAATAAGGCGCCGACAATGGCACCAATGCCGTGAATGCCAAAGACGTCGAGGCTATCGTCGATCTTAATCAAGCGCTTAAAGCCTCGTACGCCCCAGAGGCAAGCTAAGCCCGAGAGCGCACCAATGACCACGGCTCCGACTGGACCGACAAAGGCGCAGGCTGGAGTGATGGCGACCAAACCGGCCAGCACGCCCGAAACCGTGCCTAAGGACGAAACCTTGCCGTTGAGGCAGTACTCACCGATAGACCAAGAGAGTGCCGCTCCAACTGGGCCAAAAACGGTATTGGCAAAGGCCAGGGCGCTGATGCCATCTGGGGTAAGGGCCGAACCGGCGTTAAAGCCAAACCAGCCGATCCAGAGCAGGCCACCGCCGATAAAGGTGAGCGGCAAGGCATGCGGTGGCAGCGCGATCTTGCCCAAATCTGTGCGCGCCCCGACGAGCTTGGCTCCGACTAAAGCGGCCACCGCAGCGTTAATGTGGACCACAGTGCCTCCGGCAAAGTCATAGGCAGCACAGGTCTGCTCGATTAAGCCCAGACCCCAGACCATATGACACAGCGGAACGTAAGAGCAAAGCACCCAAATGGTCAGCGCCAGCATTAGGGCCGAGAATTTAATGCGCTCGACCGTAGCGCCGACGATAAGCAAAGAAGCGATACCGCAGAAGGCGCCCTGGAAGATAACGAAGTTATATTCGCTGATCGCCCCTGAAAGCGTCTCAAACGAGATTCCGGACAAAAAGGCCTTATTGAAGTCGCCCACAATGAGATGCAAATAGTCAGATAAGCCTGAGGCCGAGGCAAGTTCGCTGGCCGAGCCAAAGGACAGGCTGTAGCCTGCTACCAGCCACAGGACAAAACTCAGGCTAAAGAAGACCAAGCTCTGCTCCATAATCGAGAGGACGTTTTTGGCGCGCACCAGACCGCCGTAGAACAGAGCAATGCCAGGGACCGACATGGTGATAACCAAGATTGCGCAAATCAGGACAAAGGCGTTAGCCGCCGGATCTAAAGTCGGCTCTAACTCCACCTCGACTAGCGGTGCCTTCGCTCCATTAGGCGCCCCGACCTCCGCTCCGCCCGGCAGGTCCAGCTCTGATAGAACTACCACCTCTTCCTCTTCTTCCTCTGCGACCGCCGCATCAGCGCAGGTAAACTGAGAGGGGAGGCTGAGGCTACCGGTTATATCGGAGCTTGACGCCAGCGGTGTGGCGTCATAATTGTGAGAGCGCGCAGTCCCAGCGTCGGCGCTACTGCCCGCAACTGTAAAGCCCAAGATGAGGAGCATGATCAGGCGCTGCACGCGGCAACGCATCAATTCTACCATCATGAAAATTACTCCAAAGCGATAACGGACTGCTGCTGATTTGGCCTTGCCGCCAAATGGCTTGGAGAAATTGTGGCCTGTCTCAGTTTTTGCGACAAACCTCACAGCAAATTTGCACCATGCCCCCACCCCTTATCCCCACTTTTGCCACCTCATGACCCACGTTTTGCCACATCACGCAGCAATTCATAACTGCGTGCACTATCCCAGAACGCGCTAACCAGCATAAACAGGGCTTGTACTCCACTGACGAGCACGCCCCTAGATGTGCCTCAGGGGCGGGCACACTAAGACCTCTCTACCTCACCTGAAGGCCAATGGATGCCCGACCTAAAGGCCCAGACGCTGCGCGTCCCTAAATTAAGATCGAGCGCCAACAGCTTAGGCCCTCCTTACGCGTGCTCAAGCCTCCAAGCGGCCTGGGAGTTACTACGCTCCCAAAGGTTCTGGCCTGAGCATAAGAGAGCCTTAGCTGCGCAGGGCTACAACATCCTTGAGGATGTCCGTGCTCGCCTCAAGCACAAGTCACTTACGCGCCGCTCTTAGGAGGCGTCCGGCTTAGTGTGCCCGCTCGCGCTACAGCGGCTAAGGGCGCGCGCCCCAATCAATGGCTCATTTCATGAGAAGGCTGGCCCGAAGCGGCGCGTGCGCGGCGCGTACGCAAGCTCGCGTACACGC
The DNA here is from genome assembly GCA_944390115.1 of uncultured Anaerobiospirillum sp. Lineage (GTDB taxonomy): Bacteria > Pseudomonadota > Gammaproteobacteria > Enterobacterales > Succinivibrionaceae > Anaerobiospirillum. Next base: position 10,591 of record CALXOW010000038.1, on the reverse strand, counting down.
CGCTGTGGGCTAATTGGAGGCGATATCGAGGTAGGTGATGTCGATCTTGGAGAGATCGTTATATGGCGGATACCAGCCAATCATGCTCGCGATCTTGGCATTGACCGTGAGGATCTGACGTGGGTAAAAGTACTGGCTTAAGGTATTGACGCTGCGGCCATTCATGACACTGCTGATCACCTGAGCCTGATAATGGCGGAAGCTCTCAGCGTAGCCATAGCTGTAGCTCATTAAGGCACCAGCCTTAACCTCGGAAGTGCTGCCACGGGAAAAGACCGCGATACCACGTGAAGTAAACGGCCAGAGCTGGCTGTAGAGGTGCTTAAGCGAAATAGCGCTGGTGCGCGTTAAGTACACTGCGTCAACGCCACTTTTAATTAAGGTGGTGGCGCAGCGCTCAAACTCGGCACTGGCCTTGGCTTTATCCTTGGAGATGAGCTCACCGGTACAAATCTCGGTGCGCACATTGTACGGTGCTAAGGCCGAGCGAATTTCCTCGACCGAGTGCAGCTGCCTGAAGGTATGGCTATTGTCGATAATGACTCCGAGCTTTTTAAAGCCCATCATATGGTAGAAACTGACCAAATCATCGTATTGCATGATCGGGTCAAGGTGGACAAAGATATTGCGATAAGGCGAAAACTCACCTAAGGAAAAGGCCGGATCGGTAACAATGCCCAAGGTCGCCGCCGCCTTTGGTCCAAGCTCATCTAAAAGCTCTTGCGGAGTCGCAATCTTAGGTGGGAGCGCCGCTTCGTCCTCGTTACTTGCCGACTCCTCCTCCAAGGAAGCGCTCACGTTGAGCTTAACAAAATTGCTGGTATCGGCGGTCAAGGTCGATTCCAACTCTTCTTCTAAGGCCGACTCGGCGTCCGTTTGCTCGGCTACGTTCTTACTGCGGTTACGCTCTTTTTGTCCTGGCCACGACGACGGGGCCAAAGTCTTAACGCCGGTTAGACTTTGGGTCAAGTTTTTGTAGAGGATATCTTGGTCATGGCCGACCACGATGATCGGAATATCAAAGTGCAATTGGTCAAAGAAGGCAATATCGTACAGCCCAAAGACCAAGACCATATCGATCTCACCTGCGACTGAGCGGTCATAGACTTCCTTAATCTGCTGGCGATGCAGCTCAATATCCCACTCCGAGCTGTAATAGGCATCAGCGCGCAGGCTAAAACAGCTATTTTGGGTCAGCTCTACGTAATATGCGTAGCCCGAGGGCTCAGCGAAGTTCTTAAAGAGCGGCATGTAATAGTCGCTGCGATGGGTGGTATCGGCCTCGGTGTGCCACAGCTTGTAATCATCCGAGGCAATGAGCAAAGGCGCCTGCGGAGCTTGCTCGGTTGCGACTAAACCGATACGGCGATTTTCCAAGCCTTGTGCCACGCTCTGGGCATAAGGGTCAGCGGTCAAGCCTGAGATCACCTCTTGGGCCAGAGACTGATCCTCCGGTGCGCCCGCACGCTCGGGCGCATAATTACTGTGCCAATGCGGGTCAAAATTGACATCGTGGTTTAAGCTATGCGGCAACTGCGCTAACCCCGCTTCAAGCAGGTTCTCTTGCGCACTGCGGTCATAGGCCACTACCTCATAATCGCTTAGCCCCTCTACGGCATAAGTACGACCGTCGCTAGTAGTGCGCACGTAGGGGCCATGCTCAATCTTAAGCTGCGAGGTGTCGATCAGATTATGGGCAATGAGGCCAGTAATGGTCTGATAGAACTGTTCGTCGTAATAGTAATTGGTGCCAAAGCGCATCACTGCAATGCGCCACTGATGTCCCATCGGGCACTTACCGAAATTCGGGGCGGTGGCTCCCTCTCGCGCCGGGCCAAAGGACGGAACTTGGGTTCCGGCGCTTTCGGTGGCGTGCATCAGCGCCGCCGTTTGCAGCGCCGAAAGCTCAGCATTTTCCAAGCGCTCTTCATCACTGAGCGAAGCGCGGGTAATGCCATCAAAACCTAAGATTTGATCATCAAAGCCCACGCGAATCGTGCTGCTGTTAGCCGAGCTCGAGTCACCGATATACGGCACCACCAAGTCTGGATTGTGCGCTTTACTGCGCGCTAAAGCGCGATCAATATCGCTGCCCGAAGCGTTCGAGCGCAGGTACCCCTTAGATTTCCAGACCCGGCGAAAGGTCGTGGTCGGAGGCGGCGGCTCAAAGTGCTCCAGATCTTCATCGCTTGCTTCAGGCGACAGCACCGCATTTAAATCATTGAGCTCATCTTGGAACAAGTCCTCGAGTACGCGCGAGGCGCGCTTTAAAGCGCGCACATCCACCGCTTCCACCGTGTGAGCGCCTAATTGGTCGACACTAGGCTCAGAAAGAGAGTCCGACTCAGAAAGCGCGACTTGCTCAGAAAGGGTGTCCGACTCAGGGAGAGTGACCTGCTCAGAGGCCGCAGCCGTCGCTGCTGCGCCGCCTAAACCTAAGGCCACAAGCCCCATCAGCTGAGCGAAAAAAGAACAGCGCTGTGCCATCACCTTCTCCTTAAGCCTGACTGCCACGACCAAGCAGTGAGCTCAAACGACCTACCCTCACCAGCTAACCCACCGACCAAGCCTAACAACCTAGCCTAACAACCAAGCTTAACGAGCAAACGGGCCCCGAGCAATCAGGTAGGCCCAGCTGACGTCGCTCTTAAGCCGGATTTAATTTGTTGAGCCGCTGGGAGGCTATCTGCAAACAATAATATTTAATACACTCGCACAATATAATGAAAATTTATCTACCACAAACATCATTAATAAAAGTCTGCATAATCAGCAAAGAATGGCTTAAACACAAGCCTTAGCTGCGAATTATCACCTCATAACGCCAGCTGTGCTATACCACAAAAATAACCTCTAAGATTATACCATACGCCCAACTGAATACCCCAGCGCCCCGCTCAACTGCTGCCAGCTACTTGGCACGGCGTCACAGCTGCACATTATCAGACTGATCCAGTGAGTTAGGTGCTTGTCAAAAATTGAACTTAGGGCAAGCAGCGGGCCATTTTGGCCGGGAAATTGATGTGCTAGCGCCACAGCGCTTAACCCGCCCCCAAGACAGCTCGACCTAGCTCCATAATGGAACACCAAAAGCTCGCTGGTCGAGTAAAATGAGGCCTAGCCTATCATTTTGCTCTTCCAATACGCCACAAACGGCGGACTTGCCCGTAAAATGGGAGCGGTAAGCCTAAGTCGCGTTTAGGGTGGACTTGGGTCAACAAGAGGTGACAGTCAGCATGAGCCTTGGATTCTCCAGCATTAGACGTCAAACGCTGTTCTACGCCATAGTCTTTTTTGTGGCCTCACTGTGCACATCTTTGGGCATCAGCTACTACTATCTGCATCGTGAGAACGTCACCGACCAATATCTATATCAGCAGAATGTCCTCAACTTCAGCTTGCAAGAGCTTGAGGATAATATTTTCTACTCCAAGATCTCCGAGCTCTCCAACCTCTCGATTATCCGCAATGAGCTCTATCGCCTCTACCGCATTGTCGACATGTCGCTCACTGCCCCTCAAGATGAAGCGGCTCAGGTGACCTCCCCCTATCGCCTCAATGCCCAGGCTTTGGCCCCCAGCGCTAACCCAAATGCCGTCACACGCGATGTCGAACAAGTACGCCGCGAAGAGAATATCAGACAAAACTTCAACTTAAACCAGCTCTCCAGCACCCTTACTAACTTCACGGGACAAGATTTACAGAGGCGGATCGCCACCTCTTTAAAGCAGCCGATCTCTAACTCGTTAGCTTTACAAAACGCCCATGACCTCGCTTTAGACCGAACCAATAGTGCATCGCATGGCTTAAATCAACTCGCCACGCGCTTGCAACAAGGCCGCACTGACGCGCTTAACCGCCCAAGCTTAAGCTCGGGACCTGGTTTCTACTCAGCAACAGATATCATTGCCAGTGCCAATGAGCGTTATGACCAGATGGTGGCGCATCTGTCGGCTTTGGACTTTACTTACACCCCAGCAAAATCGAGCTTTATTTCGTCCTTAAACCACAAACAAGACCTAATTCCGTTCTCAAACTTTGCCCCCATGGGCCTAATCAACCCTAATCGCTTAGTGCTCTACAAGCACTTAAGTCAATTGCAGAGCTTGGGCTTTATTGCCTTCTCCATTAACACCAAGAGCTCAGCGCAGGATCTCTATATTCATAAGGGCTACCAAGATCTGCTTGATAACTTGGTCAATGAGCAACGCTCCTTGCGTGAGTTGCTCTACAACACTCCGATCCCAGCTAATGGCTATTTCGTCATTTTAGAAAGTGTCGATGGTCAGACTAGTACCAACAATCCGTCCTTAAGCCCAGCAGCACGTGCCCTGCAAGAGCAGAATCGCCAAAAGACGGCCCCACTGTCGCAGCACAGCGCGCCTGCAAGCACCAATCTAGCTCCTAGCACCGAGTCTGCGCTTACCACGACGCCTACTGCCACAGCATCTACTGCCACAGCACCTAATTCCACGGCGCCTGCTGCCACAGCATCTACTACCACGGCGCCCGCCCCCGGCTCTCTTACCAGCAGCACCGCTACCCTGAACAATTCTTATGATGCTGGAGTTTTGGTGCATGCGGCCGACTTAGACCAAGCCATTGCCGCTGCCGCTGCCGCTGCCGCTGAGAATAAACCTATCATAGGCCCAGATGGCAAGCTACACCGCCTGCCTGAGGCGATCGAAGAGGAAGAGGAAGTTCCGCAGTACTTAAGAGAGGTACCACCAGCTGACGCCGCCTTAGAGCAAGGTGCTACCCCCGAAGTTCAGCAGGCTATCGCGCGCGAGCATGCGGTGGCGCTCGCTCAAGGCGCCCCATACAATACGTCCCTAGCGACGATGCAACAGACGGCCAATCTGGAGCTGGGCGCCACTGAAGTTAATCGTGGCTATGACGCAGCCTTGGTCAATCGCCGCTTACACCGCGATATCAACGATATTGCGACCTTGACCGATCATGCCACTTATTTGGGTCTGATTTCGTCTTTGAGCTTTGCTAAGGACCAAGTCTTAGTCATTATCACGGATATCACCAAGCTCCAGCAGCAAGACGAGGTATTAAAGCACCTCATCGCTAACTCCTTAAATGAGTTAGTGCTGACCGTGGCTCCGACCACTCCAGTGTCTATCACCTTACTTGATGAACACTTCAATCCGCTCGCCGGTGACTTATCCAAAAACGAGATTACGCGCCTCATTACCCCGGCGATCTTAGATGAGACCCGCAATCAGGGCATATTCCAGGGCTATAACCACCGTTGGGGCCACTATCTGACCACCGGTTACTTTAAGCCTTACAACTGGTATGTGCTGGTCAATATCGACGAGGTACGCGCCAACAGCGCGATTTGGCAATACCTCATTATCATTTTCACGGTCCAGCTCGTCTTATCGATTATCTGCGTCTTTGCGATTAGCGAAGTGGTCGACAGTGACGTCAAGGATCTCAAGATCATCAACAACAAGGTCAAGAATATGGCGACCTTGATTCAGGATGCGGACTTGGTCGAGCGCATTAGCGAGGGCTTGCCGCGCCGTGACGATGAGCTGGGCACCTTGGCCAATTACGTGCGCCTATTAGGCAAAACGCTCTACCAGAGTATCCAAGAGATCTCGCGCTCGGGCGCCCACTCTGACGCCTCCATTAAGGAAAGCGAGCGCTTGCTCTACAAGAACATGCGCAAAAACAACATCAACCGTGAGATCTTCTTAAAGGAGTACTACAAAGGCCGCTTCAACGTCCACACCGAGTTTGCCGAAGACCCTAACGGCGACTTCTACGATGTCATTGAGCTCAGCCCAAGCAAGATAGCGCTGGTGGTTGGCTCCCTCAATGAGCACGGTTTACAGGCGGTCAACCTGGCGATGCTCAATATTGCCCTATTCCGCCAGATGATCCGCTTAACCGAAAGCGTCAAGCTGCCACTGTCCAAGGCCATAATGGAGCTCAATCAGAACATTGTGGACAACAATAGCCAGGCGGTTTTGACCACAGTGTGCATCGTGATCATTGAGCAGCAAACCGGTAAGGTCGAGTACCTCAATGCCGGTCACACCCTGCCGATGCTCTATCACAAGGACGCAGGCTTTGAGTATATCGATATTCGCACTGGCCCAGTCTTAGGCGCCAAGGGCAGCCAGCAGTACACCTCGATCAACTTCGAGCTGCAAGATGGCGACAGCCTCTTGCTCTACAGTGATGGCCTGCTTGACTGCACCAACCACCGCAAGGAGAAGCTGGGACAAGAAGGCTTTGAGTCCTTACTGCACGATGAGAACTTTGACAATGCTGTGGATGTGGTGAATAGCCTGTGCACCAAGCTCAAGCGCTTCACCAAGGACGCCACCTTAGAAAAGGACTACACCATCGCCTGCTACCACTTCACCAAGACGAGCGTTGACCTTATCAAATAGCGCCCAGCCCCAGCCCGCTGGGGCCAGCGGCACGCCCAGCAGCGCCATGTCGCTTAACTGCGTACCGCTGACTGCGCCTACCGCTTAGCAGCACAGCGCCTTGCCGGTTAGGGCTGATCTAATGGAAGTAGTCCGCGATTTGGTCGCGATCTAATGGTGGCAAGCCCCGGCGGGCGCGCTCTTGGTTTAAGAGGTTTTCTTCGACGTCCTCAAGGTCGATACGCAGGAAGTAGCCCTTAGAGTCTAAGGCCTCCATCAGCTGTTGCGGTGTGACCTTAGGTAAATTGCGCTCGGGTTTGAGCGCAAAGACCATGACAAATTGCGGTGCGCCAAAGGCGTCCATCAGGCCTGACGGGATATGCGAGAATACATCCTTTTCCGGCACATAGAGATAGGTCTTGGTTTTGCGCAAGCTCTTATAAACATAGACCAGCCGTTCCATGGCAGTCCCTCCCGGCAATAACAACGAAAAATCGTGCTTAGCTTAGCGCACAGGGCGCAAAACGCAAGGCAAAAACCAAATACCAGCCGGGCAAAAATAGCTACCAGCGCGGCAAAAGCCCCAAGCCCCACAGCGGCACAGGCTATGCCTCAGCTGCACTGTGCTAAAATTAAGTCGTCATGCTAGAATTTGGCCTTTGATTAAGGTTGGGTGACCTGCACCTCTTCTTGCACTCATGCCAGAAATTTTGCGCATTAGATACAGGAACAGGTCCGGTTTTGGGATAAGGATTACAACTTGTGATGGACTCAGCGCCAAATGCGCAGCAAGAGCAAGTAGAGCGCAGTGAGCGGCTCAATAAGGTGGCACCAATTGGTGACATCTCGCACACTGGATTCTCTCTTGCCGCGATTAAGATTCAAAGCGGCAGTCAAGACGAGCTCGAGCGCATCTTAAGCTCCAAGATTGACCGTGCGCATGGTGCCTACCGCAATGCTCCGGTAGTCTTAAATGTTGAGGATGTGGACAAGCTCAACGACCTCGACTTTTTTGCGCTGCAAGAGCTGTGTCGCCGCCATGACTTGTTCTTGTTAGGCGTCACCGGAGTGGTCAATGAAGACCGCGCTGAAGCCTTAATCCGTCGTCGCATTCCGGTGGTGAACTCCAAGCGCTATGAGCGTATCCGCGAGGAGAATCTCAAGCCTAAGATTATCACCCAATTCTTGGAAGTGAAGGTCCCAGTCCAAGTACCAGTACCTTACGAAGTTAAGGTGCCCTACGAGGTCAAGGTTCCCGCTCCAGTTAAGATTGTGCGACGCAATGTGCGCTCAGGTGAAACCATCAACGGTCAGAACAGCTCGATTGCCATTTACGGCTCCTTAGGCGCGCATGCGCGCATTATTGCCTCGCATCACATTTTTGTCTTTGGCAATGTCAACAATGCCGACCTCTTTGCTGGGGCGCCTAAGGACAATAATGACCCAGGACTCACCGATGCCATTATCCACGTCCAAGGCAATTTAGAGCCGGGCGTTTTGGCCATTGCTGGCAACTACCGCACGGCTGAGGATTTCTACAATGATCCGCAGCTCCAGCAAATCAAGGCCCAGCACAGTGGCATTGTGGTTACGCTTGAGGACACCAACTTACGTTATTTCTCGGCGGCTGACTTCGCTTTAGGCTAAGAGCAAGCTCAGACAAAAGCGCGACAATAGTAAGTTGGCATAAAAAAAGAACAGCAAGCCAGAAAAGAGAAAAATCAGCAGCTGCCAGCCAAGCTTTTGGCAGCACGGTATAACCCTATCACTAACTCAAGAAGGCGGCGCCTGGTCCAAGCTTTTGCGGCTGGGTGAGCGTCAACGCAAAACGCTATGAAGAAAATTAACTCTCGTGCCAAGAGCAAAAGCTCGCCTTCCTCAGCTGCCACCAAGCACAAGGAGACTGAGCTCAAGAAGCAGGACACCACGGCCCCAATTACAGCTGAGGTAACTGCAAGTAAGGACAATAGCTCTGCCGCCCCAGCGGCCAGCGCGGAGCAAAAGGTCAGCGCTGAGCGCAGCACTGACGACAAGGCCAGCGTCCCACAGGCCGAGACCGACGCTAAGAGCGAATGTAAGGCCGAGAGCGCAAGCGAGACTGAGGCCAAGACCGACGCTGACACTAAGAGCGCAGGTGAGGCCGAGACTCCAGCTGAGAACAAAGCTGAAGATAAGGCTGACACCAAAGCAGCCGAAACTGAGAACACGACTGACGCGGCGAGCAAGGAAGCTGACGAGGGTAAGGACGCTGACTCAGCGCAGGCTGAGCCTAAAGCTGAGGCTGAGAGTAAGACCGAGGCTGAAGACAAGAATGCAGCTGACGCGGACCAGGCTGAGGCAGATAAAGCTGAAGCTGACCCAGCTGAAGCTACGGTCGCAGCTGATAAGGCTCAGGCTAACGATAAGAACCAAGATTTAACAACCAAGGATTCAGCGGAGACTAAGGCCTCAGATAACGCACCACCAGGTGCCGCTCCCTTAGCTCCTAAGATCCGCAAGATGACGGCGACCAAGAAGAAGGAGGCAAAGAGCTTGGCAACGACTGAAGACACTCCAATTGCTGAGGCTTTCAAGTCCCGCATTATTGTGGTCACCTCGGGTAAGGGCGGCGTAGGTAAGACCACCTCAGCAGCCGCTATCTCCATGGGCTTGGCCTTAAGAGGTCACAAGACTGCGGTTATCGATTTTGATGTGGGCTTACGTAACCTCGATCTCATCATGGGCGTTGAGTTGCGAGTGGTCTACGACTTCATCAACGTGATCCACGGCGAGGTCAACTTAAATCAGGCCTTAATCAAGGATCGCCACACCGACAACCTCTACATCCTCCCAGCCTCGCAAACGCGCGACAAGGATGCCTTAACCTACCATGGCGTCGGACTGGTGATGAAGGAACTCTCGGACATGGGCTTTGAGTACATCGTATGCGATAGCCCAGCAGGCATTGAGGCAGGTGCCTTAATTGCCCTGTACTACTCGGACGAGGCCATTGTTACCACCAATCCTGAGGTTTCCTCGGTCCGCGACTCAGACCGCATTATCGGAATTTTAAATGCGCGCAGCAGAAGAGCCGAGCAGAATTTAGATCCGGTCATCCCTAAGCTCTTACTGACCCGCTATATTCCAGAGCGCGTCACCAAGGGCGAGATGTTATCCAATGATGACATCCAAGAGCTGCTCTCGATTCCGCTCCTGGGCATCATTCCGGAGTCCCCTGATGTGCTCAAGGCTTCCAATACCGGTGAGACTATTATCCTGAATCAGGAGTCGGAAGCAGGTCAAGCCTACAATGATGCCGTCGAGCGCCTCTTAGGCAACGAAGTGCCATTTAGATTCTATCAGGCCAAGAAGAAGGGCTTCTTAGCCAAGCTTTTTGGCGTCGGCGATTAAACCTGAGCGCACTCAGCCGGGCCGTTTGCCACCGTAAACTGCCAATCAGCGCACAGTCTAGGCTCTAAAAAAGGGCGGCCACCGCCGCCCCGCACTAAAGGGCAGTTACCGCTGCCCTGAGCTCAAGAGTAGCTACCGCTACTTTATGCTGAGTGCCCAACAAGAAGACTTTCGTTACCGCAGCATCCCATTACTTCCAAGCAGGCCCTGCGGTGACTTCAAGTGCTGGCACCAACCAAACCCTGCTTACGCTCCGGCACGATGCGCCAAAGGATGAGCTGGGCGTCAGCGGACCTATAGGTACCACAAAGAAAATGTCATTATTTAACGCTATCAAAAGCGCATTGGCCTCGGAGAAAACCCAAACAAACGCTGATAAGGCCAAGCAGCGCTTACATGTGTTGTTAATCAGCGATCGTGGTGGGTTCAACAAACCCGATTTCCTCCCGAAGCTGCGCCTTGAGATCATCGCCGTACTTCAGAAGTACCTGCCTGACATGGACAGTGAAGACGTTGAGATCAAGTACGACAGCAACGATGCCGATGGCACCCACATCCTCGAGATGTCAGTGGCCTTAGAAGGGAGCGACGCCCAGAAGCTCAACATCAGCGCGGGCTCACGCCAAAACTAAGCCCCAAGTGGCACTAGCCATTCACCCTTCCTTGCCGGGCATGCGACCAAAACGACCAATGCCCATGCCCGACAAGCCGCCCCAACCATTCCTAAATTTGATGATGTCAACGCATCCTCGGAAATAAATCAGGCCGCAAGGCCCTCTTCCTTAGATGCCATCCAACGAGCATAT
>CALXOW010000037.1 GCA_944390115.1 uncultured Anaerobiospirillum sp. | reverse complement strand
ATTCGGCTCGCGTTAAACTGAAACACCTCTATCCTGAGCTGAATTAAGTGAAAAAATTAACGTTATTCTGTACTAGATTGGCTTAACGCTTTAGCCGCGCAGGGCACCACGAAAGGCAAGATCAATCCGCCCCGCCTGATGCTGCATTCATTGCGTGAATATCTGGAGGCCACGGGACAGCTCGACCAATTTGAGCTCAGTGACCTGACTCCTACCATAGTCGACGCATGGCTGAGCTGGCAGCTCAACGAAAAGAATGTGACTGTCAGCACGATCAACACGCGCCTAAGTGCCCTCAAAGCCTATCTCAAAGCTGCTACCCTGCAAGATCAAAGTCTTGCACCAAGCTACCAAGCTATCGCCGCACTTAGGTCGCTTGAAAAGCCAAAAATTATCAGCCCAGAGGCGATTGAAGCCATCTTGAGCGTCATCCCTGAGCAAGAGCTGCGTGATCAATTCTTGCTCAACGTGCTCTTTGATACTGGCTGCCGCGCCGAAGAGCTCATAGCGCTCACTCCTCAAGACGCAACTATTGAGTCCAATGGCCTAGGCCAAATCTGGCTTGACCGTGATGGTCCAAGCGAACGCGTTATCTTCTTAGGCCCTGATAGCAGAAAGCTGCTCCAGCCCTATCTTGCCAGTGTTGCACAGCAGCAGTGGCTCTTCACGAAACCTGGCACTACCCAAGCTCTCACTGTGGGCGACCTTGATGAGCTGGTGGAACGCTATGCCGCTCAAGCGTGCTATAGCGATATGCCGCGCCCCGTCACTGCTGCTATGGTGCGCTCAGCGCGCGCCATGCAACTCTACCGTGAGGGCATGGCACCAATTTTCATCTCCGCAGTTCTGGACTCTAGCGCTGAGGAAACTCTATGCTTGATCAATCCAACCCTCAAGCGTATATCAGCCAAAAAGTTTAATCTACCTTCCGCAAACGTCAATATGATACATGGCAACTGGGGATTAGTGTTCCACCCATCTCCAGCCGCTGTAACGTTCCAAGTTATGATGGGCAAACCTGCTGCCTCGCGCCTGATCTGCCAACGGCGTATGTCCCCAGAGATCCAAGTAGACGACCAAGCAATCCCCTTTCCTTTGAGCTAAAGACGACTAAGCCCTCGACCCCACCAAGGAACTTGGCAGAACCGAGGGCTTAGTTAATTACACCCGCTGTGGTAGTGACCACAACGGGGTAGCGCTATTAGTGCGCCTAATTAGAGCTTAAGGCCAGTGTCGTTGCCTTGCTGCTCAGGTGGGATGACCTCAGCGTCAACCACTGGGATATCCTCATCGGCTGGAGCAGCGTCAGCTGCTGGGGCAGCTTGCTCAACTTGACCTGCCTTGCCTAAAACAATGCGGTTCATCAAGGTTGCAAAGGCTGCTGGGTTCTTTAAGGTACCCATATTGGTCAGCTCGGCTTGCTGGAAGATAAACTCAGCGTAGTCCTTGAAGGCAGCCTCATCGCTTTGAGCTTGAGCCTTTTGGACTAACTCATGGTTTGGATTGAGCTCTAAGATAAACTTCTCAGCTGGCAGATCGTTGCCTTGGAGCTTAGCAAATAAGCGCATTTGCTCGCTGAAGAAGCCGTCCTTGGAGCGGACTAAGCAAGCTGGGCTTTGGGTTAAGTCAGAAGATACCTTAACGTCTAAGACCTGGTTGCCTAAGGCGCTCTTGAAGTGAGCGATTAAGTCAGCATTGTCCTTTTGCAGCTGCTCTTGCTCCTGCTTGACGGCCTCATTCTCCAGCTCGCCTAAGTCTAAGTCATCAGACATGACCGAAACGAACTTCTTGCCGTCAAACTCGTTTAAGTAGCCGCAGATCCATGGATCGATTGGCTGCTTCCATAAGAGCAGAACCTCAAGGCCACGCGACTTCATACGCTCGAGGTATGAGGAGTTAACGGCCTTGTCGTAGTCGTCAGCGCACAGGTAGTAGATGTTCTTTTGGCCTTCCTTCATGCGGCTGATATAGTCTTGCAGGCTGACATGGCACTCAGGGGCGGTGTCATGGGTCGAAGCAAAACGGATCAGCTTTAAGATCTGGTCGTGATTCTTGTAATCGTCGGACAGGCCTTCCTTCAGGATGTCGTTGAACTGAGTGCAGAACTGAGCGTACTTGTCCTTATCTGCGGCCAGCTTCTCGATCATGCTCAAGGAGCGCTTGGTTAAAGCGGACTTTAACTTGCGGGTTACAGCGCTCTCTTGGAGCAGCTCACGGCTGACGTTTAAAGGCAGAGCATTGGTATCGATGATACCGCGCATGAAACGCAGGTACGAAGGCAGGAACTGATTGTCCTCCTCCATAATGAAGACACGCTGGACATAGAGCTTGATGCCGTGATTGTTCTCACGGTAGCGCATATCCATCTGCAGGTTCTGCGGGATGTACAGTAAGGAGGTGTACTCTAACTCGCCCTCGACCTTATTGTGCGACCAGGTAAGTGGGTCCGAATAGTCGCCAAAAGCGTGCTTGTAGAAGTTCTTGTACTCGTCCTCGCTGATGTCCTTAGCCGAACGGGTCCATAAGGCCTTAGCGTCGTTGATTTGGACGTACTTGAAGACCATCTTAGGAGCAGCTGGGGTCTCGCCTTCAGCAGGCTCTGGAGCCGGAGCGGACTCATCTGGTACCTCATCCCAGAGCATTACTGGAACAGAGATATGGTCAGAGTACTTGGTAATGGCCTGACGTAAGGTCCAAGGCTCTAAGAACGAAGTCTCAGTATCCTTTAAGTGCAGGATAATCTTGGTGCCGCGCTCTGGGACTGTGATATTCTCGGACTCAAAGGTGCCGCTGCCGTTGGAGCTCCAACGTACACCCTCTTCTGGCTTAGCATTAGCCGAGCGCGAAATAACGACGACTTGGTCAGCGACGATGAAGGCCGAATAGAAGCCGACACCGAATTGGCCGATCAATTGGGAATCCTTGGCTTGGTCGCCCGATAACTTCTTGACGAAGTCCTCGGTGCCCGACTTAGCGATCGTACCTAAGTGGGAATTGGCCTCGTCCAAGGTCATACCGACACCATTGTCCTCAATGGTTAAGGTCTTTAATTCCTTGTCAGCACGGATGCGGATCTTGAACTCAGGATCGTCCTTGATGAGATCTGGTTGGGTCAAGGACATGAAGTGGAGCTTATCGATAGCATCGGAAGCATTGGAAATAAGCTCGCGTAAGAAAACCTCTTTATTGGAATAAAGAGAGTTGGCCAGCAAGTTTAAAAGCTTGGTAACTTCGGTCTGAAAGCCGTGAACGGTGGCTGACATATGTGCAGAAATCTCCCTTCGCGAAAGCAAGTCAGGCTCAAGCCTGAGTTAACTTTCTTCACTGTGAAAACAGATGGGGGCACAAAGTCAGCTTTTCAAGGCCTGGGCGCAAGAAAAACAGAGCAAGCAACTAAAAGCGCTCAATCATAGGCTAAATCACAGCGCCAGAGCCAGCTCGCAACCAGGAAGTCCATGAGGCAACATGCCTAAAGAAACCTGTTAGGCAGCACACCTCAGGACGTCTGTTAGGTTGCCCGCCCAAGACGCCTGTTAGGCAGTACGCCCCGAAAGCCTGTTAGGCGCTAAACGGGCGCCGGTTCATCAGGGAGCTAGCCAGCGTCTTTTGATCCACGTTGTCGATGCCGCCCCCTAAAGGCACGCCTGAGGCAATCTTGGAGATCGCCTTGATGTGGTGTTTGGCGGCTAAGGCGGCGATAAAGGATGCGGTGGCGTCACCTTCGATCGTAGGGTTAGTGGCCAAGATGAGCTCGTCACATTGACCCTGGGAGAGCAGCTCGTCTAACAGCGGTAAGCCCAACTCATTGGGACCTATGCCATCGATCGGCGATAAGTGGCCGTGCAGCACAAAGTACAGGCCTTGGTAGTTATTGCTCAGCTCAATTGCGGCGACATCCGATGGGCTCTCCACGATACACAATTGGCGGCTGTGATAGCGCTCCGGATTGTGGCAGATATTGCAGATATCGTGATCGCAATAGTTGCGGCACAAGCGGCACTGCTTGATATTGTGCATAGCGCTAATGAGGATATTGCCCAGCTCCACTGCGTCTTGGCGCCTCCGCTCTAAGAGGTGATAGGCAATGCGCGTGGCCGAGCGCTGACCGATGCCCGGCTGAATTTGCAGTGCGCGAATTAACTTATCAAGCTCGTTGGATGAAGACATAAGCCTGCCCTACACACAAAACAAAAGAAATAGAGAGAAAAGGTGGAAAAAGTGGGAAAAAGTTGGGGCTAAAGACACCAAACCCAGCCAAGCAGAGCCCAGCTGGGTTTGCGCCAAAGCAAGATTAAAGCGCTTAGCTTAGAATGGCAGCTTCATGCCTGGAGGCAGTGGGAGGCCAGCGGTGACCTCGGCCATCTTAGCCTTGCTTTGCTCCTCAACGCGACGACCGGCATCGTTGCAAGCAGCAGCGATTAAGTCCTCGAGCATTTCCTTGTCGTCAGCTAATAACGACTGGTCGATCTCAACACGACGTACTTCGTGCTTGCCATTAACCGTGACCTTAACTAAACCGGCACCAGCCTCGCCCGTGCACTCCAGCTGAGCAATTTCCTCTTGGACCTTAGCCATGCGCTCTTGAAGCATTTGGGCCTGCTTCATCATATTGCCCATGTTGAACATGTTGACAACCTCAAAAAACCAACGACAAAAAAGGTGAGTAAGCTCAGGCCATCAGGTCAGGTGGGCTACCACCAGCCCTAAGCAAGTGCCCCAAGCAAGGCATCATTTTAGACGATTTATGCGTTAATTCTCAATGCACTTAGCACTCAAGCCAACTGCACAGCCAACGAAAGCTGAGCACGGCACAAGCAGAGCGCAGACTGAGCTCACTGGCTGAGCGCAGACTGAGCTCACTGCCCAAATTCTTTGATTTTTATTTGATACTAGCTGTCGTACAAGTGCAAAGCCTTATTCTATAAGGGGTTGTCGTTTTCCTAGATTCAATTATTTTGGTTGAATCTATGAGTGCTTCAACCGCCATTTCTATGCGAAATGAGGGACTTTGCCAACTAGAGTCGAATGAAAACCAAAGAATTAGCGTCACTGGCTGAGCGCGCTTGTGCTTCTAATGCAAGAGGGCGCCACCTCTAGGAGGTGGCGCCCTCTGTGACTTAACCTAAAAGGTATCAGTCTTAGATTTGCTTAACAGGAATGGAGATGCTGGTGCGCTGCTTGCGCTCTGGACGGAATACCAGGTACAGAGCAATCAGGACTAAAGCTGCGGCCACCAAGGTGCCAGGACCAAAGGCAACCTCACCTACTAACAGACCACCTAACTCGTAGATGATTAAAGCTAAGGAGTAGGAGAAGGCTAAGAGGTAAACCACGGCAAAGGCAAAGAGGCGCTTGTTGTTGAGCTGACGCTTCATCGCGCCTAAGGCGGCAATGCATGGGGTCGAGAACAAGTTGAAGGCTAAGAAGGCCAGAGCCGCCGAGGAAGTAGTGAACTCACCGTTTAAGGCTGCACCTAAACCAGCGTCGTCTTCAGCAACCTCACCTAAGCCTAAGAGCACCGCTAAGGTACCAACGACGTTTTCCTTAGCAAGCAGGCCGGTGATGATAGCAACCGATGCTTGCCACGAAGCAAAGCCAAGTGGAATGAAGATAAAGGCAATGGCCGAACCGAAGGCAGCTAACATGCTGTCGTTGACCTCAACCATGCCGAAGCCGCTGTCAGTGAAGTTGAAGTTCGATAAGAACCAGATAGCGACGACCGTGGTGAAAATGACGGTACCAGCCTTAATTACGAAGGCACGGCAGCGCTCATAGGTGGAGCGAACCACGTTGCGCAGCTTTGGTACGGTGTAGTTTGGCATCTCGAGGACAAAAGGCGAAACCTCTTCCTTGAAGGCACTGTCCTTCTTTAAGATATAGGCGCTAAAGGCAATCGAGAATACGGCCAGGAAGTAAATGGCTGGGGCGACCCAAGTCGACTCAGGGAAGAAAGCAGCCGCAATCATGGCCAGGATCGGCAACTTAGCCGAGCAAGGCATCATCGTGGTGGTAATGATAGTGATGCGCTTTTCGTTGATGTTCTCGATCGCGTTAGTGGCCATTACCGCTGGTACACCACAACCGGTGGCAACCACCATTGGGATAATGCTGCGGCCCGATAAGCCAAAGTGACGGAAGAGGCGATCTAAGATGAAGGCGACGCGCGTCATGTAACCACTCTGCTCTAAGAGCGAGAGGATAATGAAGAGCACGATCATCTGAGGTACGAAGCCTAAGACTGCGCCCACACCACCGATAATACCGTCGATCACTAAGCCCGAGAGCCAAGCTGGCGCCTCAATGCTCTCCATTAATGAGGTCGCGGCGTTGGTCGCGTACTCACCAAAGAGCACATCGTTGGCGTAATCGGTACCCCAAGTACCAATAGTGCTGACTGCCAGGTAATAGGTGAAATAAACCACGGCCACGAACAGCGGAATACCAAGCCAACGGTTGGTGGCAATGCTATCGATACGCTCGGATAGGCTGTGGTACTTCGAGCGACTCTTGGTGACCACCTCACGGACTAAGCCATCGATAAAGGCGTAACGCTCTTGAGCAATCAAGCCCTCAACGTCAGTCTTAAAGTGATCCTCCAGCGCCGTCATCTCACGGGTGACCGCCGTCATCACCTTTTCATTTTGATGATAGGTGGCAAGATAAGCGCGGTCTTGCTGCAACAAGGATAAGGCGACAAAGGCCAAGTTGCCTTGATCAGCATTCTTGTTGCCCGAGCTGCTAGCCTGCTCTTGTAAGACCGTCATGACGCGCGCGATAGCGCCTGAGAGCTTTTCATCGTAGCAAGGCATCATGGCGCTTAAGGATTGCTCCTGGCTCTTAGCTTGCTCCTTGCTTGGTGCTTGCGCGGCAACTTCCTTAATCGCATCTAACAGCTGCGGGATACCGTCGCCGGTGGCAGCCGAGATGGCGACCGCTTTAATGCCCAAGCGCTGCTCTAACTTGGCAATATCAAGCTCAATCTGTTGCTTCTGGGCCAAATCCATCATATTGACCGCGAGCACCATTGGGCGATTAAAGAGCATCAGCTCGCAGGTCAAGGATAAGGTACGCTCTAAGTGGGTCGCATCCATGATGTTGACTAAAACATCATAGTTGCCGCCCAAGAGGAAGTTGCGCGAAACAATTTCCTCAGGAGAGTAAGGCGAGAGCGAGTACAAACCAGGTAAATCCACTACCTTAAAGTCGTGGCTAGCAACATAGCCGCAGGCCTTATCTAAAGTCACGCCCGGCCAATTACCCACGTACTGGTTGGCGCCAGTAATATAGTTAAATAACGTGGTTTTACCGCAGTTAGGATTACCAATTAAAGCAATAGTTTGGCTCATATGAGGAGCATCCTTGCACAAAGCATCTTGGATGGGGCACCTAAGTTGTAAAGGCTGGGCCCTCCACCGAATCGACCACCCACGCGCCGCATGAAGTAACGTCAGCGCCGCAGTGTGTTAGTCTTAAGCAATTTCGATTAATTTAGCGTCTTCTTTACGCATGGTTAAGGCATAACCACGCACCATCAGCTCGATCGGATCACCCAATGGCGCCCGACGCAGCACCTCAACCTCAGTATCAGGGGTTAAGCCCATATCAAGTAAGCGCCGACGCAGCGAGGTATGTAAGCCACCTACGGCTACCACCTTGCCCTTGGCCCCGACTTCTAAGGTATCTAAAGTCTTACTCATCGTTACTCTCACTATCTAGGATAAATCTAAGTTACCCTCAGCTAACTGAAGTTAGTCTAGCGCTACTATCCCCCCAATTCAATACTTTTTCGCACCAGCTCACATTTTTTTCTAAAAAATTTGAGCAAGCTAGCAAAGTTAGCACAAGCTAACTCATAGTAAAGCCGATATTTATCGCATTTATACGCAGCTAAAACCAGAAAATGTTCGGCAGACAATTACCCGGTGCCAACGTGGGCGCGAGCACAAGCTTGGTGCAAAAAAGAACACAGCACATCATTCCTGTAACTGTGTTGCAGCAAGCTGCAACTACGATGCAGCAGTTCTGCAATCGCACTGCGGCATCTTCACAATCGCACTGCGGCATCTTCACAATCGCACTGCGGCATCTTCACAACCGTACTGCGACATCTCCGCAAGCGCTTGCGGTAACGCGCCCCCGCGCTACGCCCAAATTGCAATAAGGCAAAGCCCCCTAGTACCAAGTGTCAGTAAAGCTTGGCGTCGAGCTGATTAGGCGCAACTCTGGCCCATAATAAGGGCACGTTCATGAGGCGCTCAGCAAATTGGGATCACACTTACCAAATAAAATCTCCAGTACCGGTCGGACAAGTGCGCTCATTAGTGCGAGCGCGGGCCCACTTTTAACGTGCAGGCGCACACACTTTTAACTTGAATGACTACAATTAGCTACAAAGTTGCAAAGGTTTGCATGAGGCCCACGCCCCTGCTCAAAACACCCAAGCCCTTGGCCACCAACGTTGGTGCGAGCGTGCAAACTTTTGGGACTTTGGGGAGGTCCTTTGGACCTACTTATATGTGTGTTGTGTGTGAGACCAAGGAGTCATCATGCCTCGTTATATGTGGTTCATATTAGCCACAATTGGCTTAATTGTGGGCTATATCATCTATGGCAAGATCATTGAAAAGATCTTCGTCATTGATCCTAACCGTAAGACCCCAGCGATCACCAAGTATGATGGTGTGGACTATGTCACCATGCCTAAGTGGAAGCTGTGGTTAATCCAATTGCTGAACATCGCAGGTGTAGGTCCTGTCTTCGGTCCAATCATGGGCTGCTTGTACGGTCCTCAAGCTCTGCTGTGGATCGTCTTTGGCTCCATCTTCGCCGGTGCTGTCCACGATTACTTCTCAGGCATGCTCTCGGTCCGTTACCAAGGTGCTAACGTCCCTCAGATCGTCGGCTACAACTTAGGCAAGGTTGCCAAGCAGATCATGCGCGTTTTTGCCGTGCTTCTGCTGCTCTTAGTCGGCGTCGTCTTTGCTACCTCCCCTGCTAACCTGTTAGCCCAGTTAACCCCAGAAGCCTTAGACTTCAAATTCTGGCTGGCAGTTATCTTCATTTACTATTTCTTGGCCACCTTACTGCCAATCGACCAGCTGATTGGCCGTATCTACCCTATCTTCGGCGCCTTACTTATCATCATGGCCGTCGGCATCACCCTGTCGATGTTCATCGAGATGCCAGATAGATTCTTTGCTTGGGCCGAGTGGGGTGTAAATCCTCACCCACAAGACCTGCCATTATGGCCATTAATGTTCATCACCATTGCTTGCGGTGCACTCTCGGGCTTCCACGCTACCCAGTCGCCATTAATGGCCCGCTGCATGGAGAATGAGCGCGAAGGCCGCAGCGTCTTCTACGGCAGTATGATTGCTGAGGGCTTCATCGGCTTGGTATGGTGCACCGTTGGTATGACTTTCTACCAAGATCCAGAGACCTTAAATGCTTCGATCAACGCTGGTACCGCTTCGCAGGTTGTTTACGAGTCGTCGATTCAGTTAATGGGCTCCTTCGGTGGCCTCTTAGCTATCTTAGGCGTTATCGTATTACCTGTTACCTCCGGTGATACCGCCTTCCGTGCTGCTCGTATCACCATTGCTGAGTTTATCGGCTTAGACCAAAGCAAGCCAGTCAAGCGCCTTTACATCGCCGTTCCAGTATTTGCCATTGGTATTGCTCTGTCGTTCATCGACTTCAACATCATTTGGAGATACTTCGGTTGGTCGAACCAGACCTTGGCTGCTATTATGCTTTGGGCTGGCGCTGCTTACCTCTATCGCCGCAATAAGTGCCACTATGTCTGCTCGGTTCCAGCTACCTTCATTACCGCAGCTTGCGTTACCTATATCCTCTACGAGCCAAATATGGGCTTTGGCATCGATATCTTCATTTCGCAAGTTATCGGTGTAGTTGTCGCTGCTGCTTGCTTTGTTTGGTTCTTGGTCGCAGGCAAGAAGGAAATTGCCGGTGCCCCAATGGACTGCTAATTAGCACCAACAACTGTTCAGGTGGGTACTCCCCACCATAAAAAAGGCGCGCCGCCCAGCCTGAAAGGACTGAGCGGCGCGCTCTTTTTATCAGCCTAAAAGCACAAAGAGATGCTTAAAAGCTAGCCTTAGAAGACTAAGGAGCCACGCAGGTAAGCACCGTAGGCGGGATCGGTCTCAAAGGAACCGAGCTCGTCACCATCCTTATCGTAGAGCTCGAACTCACGGTCAAAGTAGGAGAAGAGACCGGCGCTTAACTGGAGGTGGGTCAGTGGGTTGATAGTAACACCCAAGCCCATACCGTAGGACTTCTCGCGCAGATAACCATCGCTTAACTCGCCGCGATCATTTTGCTCATCTAAGTGGAAGGTATCACGGACGGTTAAGAAGGTAGCGTCAGCAGCCCAGAAGCTGTTGAAGCGGTACTGGACGCGGGTGGCAGGATAAGCAATCGAACCCGACCAACCTTGATCCTTTTCGTCGCCCAACTTCAAGCCAATGATTGGCAGATAGACGTTATCGGCGCCGTTTAAATTAACATAGGCACCTAAGAAGCCGGTCATACCGTTGGTGAAGCGATAGCCTAAGACGGCACGAGGTGAGACCGAGTAGCTATCACCTAAGTCCAACTCACTCTCGTAGAGCGCACCCAAGGTTAAGCCTAAGCTGTAAGTCAGGTTGTTGGAGAAGGAGCCCTCGTAGTGCAGATCACCGTACAGGGTATTGGCACTATCAAAGCCAAAGTCCTCTTCACCCGAGAAATCGTAATCGGTACGCTTCGCACCTAAGGAGAAATAGGTGGTGTTGACATTGATACCGTAGGCCTTGGTGTTTAAATCACCGTTGCTGTCCTTGATATCGCTATCGCCCGTACCAAAGAAGTCGGCATTGATCATCACCCGTGCTGCAGCTTCAGTACTTAGCGCACTGATACCCATCAGCGTCATGCCAAAAGCCAGCGCCGCTGCCCCTAATTTTGCGGACTGAAACTTTGCTGCCATTAATCTCTCCTGAAAGAAAAATCAGTAATTATCGACACGCAACCTGCGCCATCCTGGCGAGAGCTGCAACGGCGCGCATTATACCGCCGCCGCCACCAGGGCAAAGACAAAGTACGGCCAGTTGGCGGTAAATTGCCACCAAAAGTCCCATCCAGAGAAATTTCAACCAACAGCCCCGCAACACTTGCACAAAATTGCGCTCAGCGCTAACTCACAGTTAAGCGCGCCTAGTCAAACGAGAAACTCTACTTTATTTTTCTTGCGCTCAGCCCTAAACCAATTTTTATATCTAGTCTCAACTTGAGAGAGCGGCACTTTGGCCGTTAGATCAAGGCTAAACAAGTGCGTGTTGTAACTTGGTGCAAAAAAATCAAAATGCGCGAGCTAAGGCAAACTTTCAGACAGCAATTAGTGCTCAAATTGTTGCTAATTGTTATCATGTAAACGATTGCCCAGGTGCGCAATCTAAGGAACGCCGTGCTGCGTGGGCGCAGCGGGTGCGAAAAATTTCCTGAGCTCCAGCTCGTTTTCTACTGACTTAGCTGACCCAGCCACGCCACGTGTATAGCTGGTGCGGAGAAATCATATGATCATTACTGCTTTTGCTGCAGGGTTACGGCGACTGAGCGCACACGCGCTGACCTTAACCATCTGTACCTTAGCCCTTATCACCACCAGCGCGTGCAGCGGCGACAACAGCGCAAGTCAAAGCACTACGACTCAAGCTCAGACCACCACTAACAAGGTCACACCTAGCATCGTACTCAAGGTAGGCTACGAGAATAAGCCTGGCGAGCCTTTTGATATCGGCATGAAGCGCTGGAAGCAAGAGTTAGAGGCGCGCTCGGGTGGCACCATGAGTCTTGAGCTCTACCCTAACTCGGCCTTAGGCACCAAGAACGATCTCATCAACCGCATGCGCAGCGGCGAGAACGTCGTGACCCTGGCCGATGGCGCCGCCTATTACAACTTTGGCGCCTACGATATGGGCATCACCTTTGGTCCATTCTTATTTAAGAGCTGGGACGAGGCTTTCCGCCTGTTAAATGGCAAGTGGTACCAAGGCGAGAGCGAAAAGTTAGCGCAAAATCAGGGTGTCCGCATTATCTCGAGCAATTGGGCTTATGGTCTGCGCCATATCTTGAGCAAGAAGCCGATCACCAAGGTAGAAGATCTCAAGGGCATGCGCATTCGTGTCCCAGGCAACCCAATTCAAAGCAATACCTTCAAGGTCTTTGGTGCCACCCCAGTCAACCTCGAGTTAAATCAGGTTAATGCCGCGCTGCAAAACAATGAAGTGGACGCCCTGGAAAATCCAATTCCGACCTTACAAGCCGGTGGCTTCCATAAGTACGCTCCATACCTGCTCTTATCAGGCCACGTTTACACCGTAACCAATCTCATCATGTCCGAGCAAGTCTGGAAGCGCTTAAGCCCAAGCCAGCAACAAATGCTCAGAGAGTCCTGTGACCGTGCCGCTCAGTTTACCAATGTGGTACAAGCAGCCTTTGAGTACAGCAGCCTGCAAAAGATGATTGCTGAAGGCGCCAAGGTCTCAGAGCCAAGCCCAGAACTGCTCACCGCCATGATCAGCAGAACGCGCAGCTTCTACATGCTCCCTGAGTTGCAATCCAAGTGGACCCCTGGCCTCTACTACAAGGTCTTACGCGACAAGTCAGTTCCGATCAGCTACTACTCCAACTCGCCGCATCAAAAGAGAATGCGCGCCTTACGCCAAGAGCAGGCACAAAAGCAGAACTAAGCTCACAGGCCGCGCCCTGCTCCCTCCCGCGCGCGGCCTAAACCAATCACACGTGGCGTGAGCCAATCACACGTGGCCTGAACCAATCACGCGTGGCCAGAGCTGGCAGTGCCATAGTGAGCCACGATACGGCGCACCGCAGCAAGCTGCCGTAGTAAATGACGGCGCTGGAGCACACGACCATAAGCGGCTAAGCCGCTAGCTCACAGCGAGCCTCGGTCGTAGCGCAATCTAACAACCCGGCCCAAGCTTCTTGGGGCGGGTTATTTTTTTTTTTTTGCTCCATTGTGGGGCACGGGGTGCTGATCAATAAAAAGGCCGCCCGAAGGCAGCCCTGCGATTTTTAGATGTGTGTGTTGTGTGTTGAAAATGGGTTTAGCCCAAGTACTTGACTAAGGTGGCACGGACTGCGCCTGGGCCGATCATCATTTCCTTGAGCAAGCCTTCGATCTTGGTGCCTAAGCCAATCTCGTAGAGATCTACGCCAAATAAGGTGGCGTTGGAGAGGATTGGCTGTAACTTGTCGCCGACGCTATCTGGCTTGCCAAACTCAATTCCGGCCATCTTAGCCTGTAAATCAGGAATGAGTGGATCGTCCGATAAGGTGAATGGCTCACCCTTGTCGGTGACGGCTAAGAGGTAACGCAGCCAACCGGCAATCGCTAATGGCAGAGCAATCAGCGCGGTAGCATCAAGGCCCTTCTTCTTGTAGTTCTTTAAGGTCTCACCGAAGCGTACCGTGACCTTCTGCGAGGTGTCGGTAGCAATACGCTGTGGCGAATCAGGCAAGCACTTGTTGGTGAGGCGCTGCTCAATGACCTCAGTTAAGAAATCACGTGGATTTAAGATCTTAGGATCGTCCACGACCTTTAAGCCCTCGTCGTAGCCTAACTTCTTGACCAGAGCTACCAGCTGAGGATCGTCCATTTCAGCAGCGATACGCTCATAGCCTAAGACGCAGCCGTAAACAGCCAAGGCGGTGTGCAGTGGGTTCAAGCAAGTGGTGACCTTCATGCGCTCGCACAGATCGACACCGGCACCATCGGTAAAGAGTACGCCTGCCTTCTCAAGCGGAGGACGACCGTTCGGGAAAATATCCTCAACGATCAAGTACTGTGGCTTCTCAGCGTTGACGAATGGAGCGATAAAGGAGCCACGGGCAGTCTTGATTGGATCCATGTCCTCGATGCCCTTGCTCTTCAAGAGCGCAGCAATGCTGCTATCTGGACGTGGGGTGATCTTATCGATCATGGTCCATGGGAAGGAGACCTTGGACTTATCTTGCAGATAAGCAACAAAGCCTGCCTCAACTAAGCCCTTCTGCTCCCAAGCCTGAGCAATCTCGACTACTGCGGCCTTGAGCTTATCGCCATTGTGCGAGCAATTGTCCATCGAGACCATGGCAATTGGCAGAGCACCAGCCTTATAACGCTCATAGAGTAAAGCGGCAGTCCACGACATAGCGTGACCAACCTTGGCAGGACCAGCCTCTAAATCAGCCTTGACCTGAGGTAAGTAATCGCCATCGATACCGCGAATAGCATAGCCCTTCTCGGTGATGGTGTAGGACACAAGCTGTACCGAAGGCTTGACGATTAAGCCCTTGACCTCGGCCTCATCAGCTGGAGCCGAGCCATTGAGCTTGTAGCCATGAACAACCGAGCCAATGACCTTGAGCTCGACATTGGTGTCAGGCAGTAAGGTGACCTCTAAGGTCAGCTTATCGTGTGGGGTGAAGACATCATCAATGATGGCGCCATCATAGGCCGATAAGGTCTGAATACCCGACTGTTGTAAGCCTTGATCGAGCAGCGTCTGTTGCAGCGAAGCGACAAAGCCACGGAAAATATTGCCCGCACCAAAGTGTAACCAGACTGGCTCCTCGCGGCTGTGCGCTTGGACGGCGGCAACATCAAACTTAGGCAGCGTAACCCCAGCAGCGGCAAAGGCAGCCTGATCCTTAATTCCTTCTAAGGTAACTTTCATCACAAACAATCCTCAAACAAGAAACAACTCCAGCGTGCTACTCAAGCAAAAGCCGCCTGACCTCAAGGCACGGGCGGCTTTGCGTGCTTCAACGCCGTTTAAACCTTGGCTTTATTTGAGCCTAGATTTAGTGCCAAGGAGCGGTTACGGAGTTGATGTTATCTGGGTATGGCATGCCCTTGGACTTGCGGATCGCTTCCTCAAGACCGATTAAGTAGTTGGAGCCTAAGGCACGGTCGTATAAGCCGTAGCCTGGGCGGGCAATCTCGTCCCAAATCTCACGGCCGTGGTCTGGGCGGATTAAGCCGTTGAAGCCAACTTCAACTAAGGCCTTCATGATCTCATAGAGATCTAAGCTGCCAGTGTGCGAAACGTGCGAGGACTCATGGAACTGGTGATCGCCGGTGTGCAGCACATTGCGGACGTGAGCAAAGTGAATACGCTTGCCAATGATTGGGTTGCGGATGATCTTAGGCAGATCGTTAGCTGGGTTGGAGCCTAAGGAACCGGTGCACAGGCTAAAGCCGTTTAATGGGCTGTCATTTAACTTTGCAATCTTGACCAGATCGTCTTCGCACTTGGTGATACGTGGGATGCCAAAGAGGTCATAGGATGGGTCATCTGGGTGTACGCCCATCTTGATGTTGTACTTCTCGCAGGTTGGCATAATAGCGTCGAGGAAGTACTTGAAGTTAGCACGCAGCTCATCGCCGGTCATGCCTTCAAACTTCTTGATTTGGGCGGTGATCTCATCACGGCGGTTTAACTCCCAGCCTGGCATCTCAAAGCCGTTGGAGTTATTGGCGATGCGATCGAACATCTGCTCAGCAGACAGACCCTCAATTTCCTTGCCGTCATAAGACAGAGCAGTCGAGCCATCAGGTAATGGCAGGGCTAAATTGGTACGGGTCCAGTCGAATACTGGCATGAAGTTGTAGCAAACGAGGTGGATGTCGTTCTTACCGACGGCCTCTAAGGACTTGATATAGTTTTCGATGTACTTATCGCGGGTGGAGGCACCGTACTTAATGTCCTCGTGAACATTGATAGACTCAATGCCCAAAAGCTTAAGGCCTGCCTTCTCGACAATAGCCTTACGCTCCTTGACCTGCTCCTCTGGCCAAGGCTCACCAGCAGGAATCTCGTGTAAAGCGGTGATTACGCCTTCCATGCCTGGGATCTGGCGAATCTGCTTTAAGGTAATGCTGTCCATGTCTGGGCCGTACCAGCGCATAGTCATATGCATCATAGCGCTCAATCTCCTATCCACAATGGGGCCTACCACGACCAAAACCCAGTCCAACAGGCTCAAGCTTAGGGCGGCAGGTCAAACAACTCACTTGACACAGTATAAGCCCTGAGCTCATTACATACTAGTATGTAAGTTGAGCAAAAACGAAATTTGTGACGTGCTTAGAACTTTGTACCACCACCCTGCTAATGCTAGTCCGACTACGTTCCAACGCTGGTCTAACTCCAGCTAAACCCAAGCCTTGCTCAAGCCCAGCGCAGCTCAAGCTCAGCGCAGCTCCAGACTCAAGCCCAGCCAACTCCAGACTCAAGTTCAGCGCCGGTCCAAACGCACGCGCAGCGCTTAGCCAGACACAACCACAGCGCAAGCTGCCGCGCTTAAATAAGCGATGCGCTGATTTAGGGCTTAGTTCACACAGATTGTGACGTAGAGCAAATTTTTAACAAACAGTCATTTGGTGGAAAATTTTTTCACGTATGCCTTGCCGTATAATTAGTGAAAATTTGTAACATTGAGAGCACGACAGCGCGCCTGTAACTGAGGGACTTGTAAGGTTTGGGACCCTGGGAGCATTATGACCTTGCGTATCTTAGATAAGCTCTATGCCAGCGATACCAATTTGACCAAGGCCGACTTGGCTTTATTGGAGTACGTCAAGGCCAAGGGACTTGATGCCTGCAATGCCCCAATCTCAGAAATCGCCAAAAGCTGTGGCGTCTCGCACGCGACAGTGACCCGTTTTGCACGCAAGTTTGGCTTTGACTCACTCCAAGCCTTCAAGATCGCCTTAGCCCAAGAGCTCGGGCCTTCGGACAATCAAGGCCACCTCATTGCGGTCAATATTTCCTACGATGAAAGCTCCGAGGTCACCGCGCGCAAGTTAGATGAGCTCAGTACCTCGACCATTCACCACACGGTGCAGTTAATTGACCACGAAGTACTGCGCAAAATTACCCAACGCTTAACCAACGCGCACCGCCTCTTTTTCATTGGCAAGGGCAACAGTGGCTTTGCCGCCAGCGACAGCGCTTACAAATTCAACCGCATTGGCATCGACGCCCGCGCGATCACCGACACCCACGAAATGCTGATGCAAAGCACTATGCTCAACAAGCGCGACGTGGTGGTAGCTTTCTCCAACACAGGAGAAACCAAGGAGATCATCAAGGCGGTGCAGCTGGCGAAAAACGAGCATGCCAAGGTCATTGCCGTCAGCGCCCAGCCTGAAAGCTCCCTGTGTCAGCTTGCCGATGAGGTATTGATCTACGCGATTCGCGAAAGTTACCTCGACTCAGGTTCGATTTACTCCAAGCTTGCAGTCTTTTTCCTGATTGATCTGGTGTACACCGAAGTGTGCAAGCACTTAGGCGAACACGCGGTCGCTACCAAGCGTAAGACCGCCCTCGCACTCCAAGAGCTCGATGGACCCTCTACTCCCGACGCCGCTGCACCAGCAGCAGCCGCAGTGAGCGCTGGTGCAAAAGCCGACACGCTGAGCGCCCACCCAGGTGCTGGATCCGCCAGTGATAAGGTTCACGAGCCGAGCGATTCACCGCAGGAGCAAGCAACCTAATAAGATTTCCGATTCAATCGTAACGATTTCAACCGCGAGGCTGGCGCTTAGGGTACAGCCCTATAAGTCAGCTTGGGAGCCTCACATGCTTTAAGCTCCCAGATGTTTTGTAAAGGAGAGCATTATGCGTATTTACCGTGCCAACAGCTATGAGGAGTTAAGCCGTAAGGCCGCTAACATCATCTCAGCTCAAGTCATCATCAAGCCTAACAGCGTCTTAGGCTTAGCCACTGGCTCGAGCCCAATTGGCACTTACAAGCAACTCATCGAGTGGTACAAGAAGGGTGACCTTGACTTTGCTGAGGTTAAGTCGGTTAACCTGGACGAGTATCGTGGCTTAGGCAAGGAGAGTGACCAGAGCTACGTTTACTTCATGCACCACAACTTCTTTGATCACATCAACATCAAGCCTGAGAACATCAATATTCCTGACGGCAAGAACCCAGATGCCGCCGCCGAGTGCGCCCGCTATGACAAGGTCATTGAGGACTTAGGTGGTATTGATATCCAGCTCTTAGGTATTGGCCGCAACGGTCACATTGGCTTTAACGAGCCAGGTGCTGCCTTTGAGAAGGACACCCACTGCGTTGACTTAACCGAGAGCACCATTGAGGCCAACAAGCGCTTCTTTGCCTCGGCCGACGACGTACCGCGTCAGGCTTACACTATGGGCATTCGCTCCATTATGCACGCCAAGCAAGTCCTGTTAATTGCTTCGGGCAAGGACAAGGCTGAGGCCATTTACAAGTCGTTCTGGGGTCCAGTCACCCCTGAGGTTCCAGCCTCGGTTCTGCAGCTGCACCAGAACGTAGTCTTAGTCGCTGACAACGACGCTTTAAGCTTAGCTCCATGCTGCGCTAAGTAAGCAAGTCGTACCAGCCCATACTAAAAAAGCCCAGCGCTCATAGAGTACTGGGCTTTTGTGTGTTAGGAGCTAGAAAAAAATAAGCCAAGGCGTCAGAGGGATAGAACCACCGCCCCAGCCCTAAAATCAAAACAGCTACCGGACAGCAAGCTCAGGGTAGCAACAACGCCAGTGAGACCAACTCAGAGCTGGACGCTATTGCGGCATCCCGAAGTATTTGCTTGCAACCTTCCGAGGAAAATCAGTACAGTCTCAACATAAAAAGCCCCACGACCTGAGACCGTTGGGCTTTTGCTTGTGGTGTGTCAGAAAAGTTCAGCCTAGGGGCAAGAGTTTTGGGATAGACGGGATAGATATGCCGCCTAGGCTTACAAGTCGATGCACTACCGGCACTGTAAGGGGCAATCAGAGTCAGGGTAGTGAGCAGGGTGGAGACAAGTGCCGCTCCTACCTCAACCCTGAGGCTTGCTCAGATCCTGCCGGTATGAGCTTGCGTTAAGCTGATTAGAAGCTGTAGCGCAGACCAGCCGAGTAGATGTTCTCGCTGAAGTCAGTACCGGTGATGGCGTCGAAGTTCTCGAAGTCGTTGTTCTCGTCATCATCCGAGCCGGCATCAAAGCGGGCCTCAACCCAAGCATTGAGGTTAGGGTTGATCTGCCAGTTGACATAGACTGGAACAGCGGCAGCGTGCAGATCGAGATCCTCTAACTCATAGTCTTGAACTTCGTAACCTGCGACCACGAAGATACCGTTGGTGAAGGTGTAACCAGCAACCAGCTCATAACCAGTGACCTTGGTCTCAGAGCTCTTGGTGTAATCAGTACCGTAGAGGTTAACGTCGAAGGTACGGTCAACGTAAGCACCGGCCAGGTAAGGACCTTGATCTAAGCTACCCCAGGACAGACCTAAGGCAAATTGATCAAAAGAATCGTACTCTAAATTGCCGGAAAGCTTAGGGGTAGCGAATTTAGCGCTATTGATCGAGTGATCTGGGACATCGCCAAACTCACCGTGGGTGTAACCGGCGCGGAAGTCGATTGGTCCAAATAAGATATCTGGAGTGGCGTAGCCTAAGGCAGCGGAAACTTGGTAATCCATATCTGCCTCTTCGCCGATGTAGTAGGCACCGTCTAACTTCTCAGCATTCTTGGCAAAGGAGTACGATACTAAGGCGTTGACACCGTAGCCCGACCAAGCGTACTTAACAACGGCCTCGTCCTTATCGTCGTTGCCCATTAAGCCAACGCAGCCCCAATCCTCAAAGACGTCGGTCTGCTCAACAGCGTACTTTAAGGCGTGCTCTTGCTTACCGATAGTGATCTGACCGAAATCACCGAAGTCACCGCCAACCCACAAATAGCGCGGCTTAAAGCCCGACTCGCTATCGACCTTATTATCGCCGTCTGAGACATCCCACTCAGCCTTAGCAATACCGGCCCAGTAAGAGTTAACAGCCGAACGCAGCTTAAAGCCTAAACGACCCGTGGTGTTGATGGAAGCGGACTGATCATCGCCATTGGAGACACCGCTCGACTTGTCATTGTAGAAAACCGCCTGAACACGGCCATAGAGATCAAGCGAGGTGCCGTCCTTATCATAGACCTTAGTGGCCTGGGCAGAGCCCGCACTTACTAAACCAATCAGAGCCAGGGCAAGAAGAGACTTCTTCATTGAAACATCCTAAGGCAGGGACTAACCAAACCTAAACCAAGAACAGGCAAGAACCATCTTGCCCCAAGGCGCATTAGAAGACGGGAAATTCCGTATGCGCCGCATTCCCTGCGTTGGTGCTTAATGTAAGGTATCTCTGTAAACTGTGATTTGGCTCAAAATCAATTCTACGTAAAGTTGACCGAAATCACAAAAAAAAGTTTCATATTTGACCACTAAAATGTAAAGATGGGCTCTAAGGTAGCCACCATATCAGCATCATGGACTACACCAAAGTAGCGGCTATCAAAGCTGCTATCCAAAGTATTGAGCACCAAGTACTCTCCCGCGCGCAGCACGTAAGCCTCAACTAATCCCGCCTCCGGCATTTGCGCACCCGTAGCATCGCGCGCCAAGGGGACACTGTGCGGCAGCAAATGCCCATTGACCTCGACCCCAGAGGCATTGACTAACACCCTATCCCCAGCCAAAGCCACCACATGCTTGCCCACAGGCGCCGTGTTGCCGGGGCACTTACCCGCGTTGACATAGTTACGTGCCCGCGCCAGCTGTGCAACCGACTCAGGTAGGCACACCAAGACCAAGGCGCCACGAGCAAGCAACAAGGGTTGCACCGCGCCCGCCTGCTCTAAAGCAAAGAAACCGACTTGTATGTCAGAGCGGTAGTGGGCGCGATAGAGGCCATATGGCAGCGAGTCCGAAGTGTTAAAGTACAAGCCCCAAGCAGCCATCAGAACATTACTGGTGGCACTTAGCACAAAGCCCAAGACCGCTCCTATGAGCAGAAATAGCCCTAAACGTGCCCGCCAATTAGGGCGGGGCGCTGTGGTGATGACTTTGATACCAAGAAAGGTGCGCTGCTTAGCCATAGCTACCTCGAATGCCAAACCTTATCGTTCAGCATAGCAAAGAGAACAGCGGATAGCGCAAAAGGCGCGCTCAAAGAACAAGAGCAATTTTGGCGGAGCTCGGGTTGAGCGCGAGCATCAAAAGACAAGCGCGAATTAGGCGTTAAAACAGAGCGCGCTCGCAGAGCCGCGATAAGAGAAAGCCGCTAAAAAGGTACAAGGTGGGTCGAAGTCTGTACTGCGCGGATAGAAGCGCAGCAAGGCAGGTTGCTAAACTCTGTTGGAGCAAGCGACAGAGGTTAACGTGAAGTGAAGCGTCAGGCATTGAGCGTTGCACTCAGATGCGGTTTTGGGATAGATCTTGACGTAGCACAACGTTAACTGGGAGCGACCAAACACGTTACCACAGATGTGCTGGTGCTGATGAGCCACTTTAAGACCACAGAGACAAGCCTTAAGACTCGACCCGACCGTATAGAGCTTAGGATACGCCGTAAAACTTATGAGAAACTTAGGAATGTGCTAGTTTTTATCAAAAATGGGAAAAAAGAGGAAGCGACCACTGCGGAGCAAGGCTCAAACAGCAATCGTGGCGCGCGAGCGGAGGAAGGATGGAGGGATCGGCGGCGATACCACCCACCAATTAACACGTGCTCTAAGTTAGTTATATATAACTTACTATAGTTAGCTATAACTAACCCAATAGACAAAATAAAACTGGCTTGCGCCAGTTTTAGAATAGTTGCAACTTGTCGGCAGCGCCACTAATACAGGGTAAACCCCCTGTAGCAGCGCAATTGCGCCAAGGATGGTCTAAACATACCTCTGATGCTCAATTCCATCCCGTGCTCTGGTCTGAACCTAGCTATTTAAGTTGGGATAGAGAAATCAAGAGCGTGCGCCACGCCGTGCGTGGGTGCTCATGACGGCAAGCATTCTGAGCAATGCTAAAGGTGTTTAGCCCTGTAAAAGTATTTGCTGTAGCTGCGAAACAGCTGTTCCAACAAAATCGCCGGACGGGCAGGGCATGCGCCCTGCCCTTTTGAGTTAAGCCCAAACTAGGCTATGCACTCAAGTAATTAGATGTTGTAACGCAGACCAACCGAGAAGACGTTCTCAGCGGAGGTGTAGGTACCGTTGGTGAGATCACGGAAGTTAGGGCCAGTGCCGTTCTCGTCGTCATCGGAACCAGCGTCGAAGCGAGCCTCAGCCCAAACCTGAACTTGTGGGTTGAAGTTGTAGTTGACGTAAACTGGGATTACCGAGCCCTCGGCCTCTTCATTGCCGATCTCATACTTCTGGTGGTTGTAACCAGCACGGACTAATAAGCCGTTGCCGAAGTTGTAGCCAACAGCGAACTCATAACCGGTTACCTTGGACTCATCGATGTTACCACCAAGGAGATTATTACCGGTACGGGTATCTACCATGTCAAAGGTACGCTGCTGGAATACGGCACCAACATATGGGCCAAGATTTAACGAACCCCAAGATAAGCCAACGGCGAACTGGTCGTAGCTATCGTAATAAATCCCGCTATTTACAGCGCACTCTTGGAAACCAGCAATATTGTTGCTGCTGTGATCAGCAAACTCACCAGTTAAGTAGCCGGCACGAACAGCGATTGGTCCAAACAGAACGTCAGGCGAGGTGTAACCAGCAGCAATGGAAGCACTGTAGTCAAGATCTACATTCTCATTTGCCCAGTAAGCACCATCTAAATGCTCGTTATTCTTGGCAAAAGCGTAGGAAGCGATAACGTCAACGCCATAGCCATTCCACTGGTACTGAACAACACCCTCACGGCGGTCGTCGTTACCGTTTAAGCCTTCGCAGCCCCAGTCGTCATAGATATCAGTCTGAGAAATAGCGTACTTGATAGCTTCCTCAAACTTACCAACCTTGAACTGACCAAACTGGCCAAAATCAAAACCAACCCATAAATAACGGCCATAGAAGTGATCATCTTGACCATTATCAACGATGTTGTCGCCGTTCGACATCTCGAACTCAGCCTTAGCAAAGCCAGCAACATAAGGGTTGATTTGCGAACGGAGATCAAAGCCGAGACGGCCGGAAGCTTTGATCGAACCTTCCTTGTCAGCCTCACCAGTGATGCCATAGCTACGCTCAACACCGGAAGCTTCATCGCTGTAGTAAACAGCCTGAACACGACCGTAAACGGCTAACGAGGTACCGTCCTTGTCGTAAATGGTGGTAGCGGAAGCGGTCGAAGCGAAGGAAGTAGCAGCTAAAGCAGCAACAGCTAAAGCTAATAAAGACTTCTTCATAATTTTTTATCTATCCCAAAATTCTTTTTTACAAAAGAGAGCGCAAACGGTTCTGTGGTTCGTTTGCAGTGCTAAGTGTATCACCTTTGGATGGCTTTTAAAGTGGGGATCACAAGTGGGCACCATCTTTGGCATCTTGTTGGAACTAGAAAAGGCGCCAAGACTGGCTTGAATATAGGCTTGCAAAAGTTCCCTAGCAACGTAAAAAAAATTTTGCGGCAACTCAAAGATCGGCGGCAACTTGTACGACAATTACCGCACTTGGGAGGAACTTACGCAACTCAAAACCCGATAAAACCGCTTATTTATGGGATTTAAGCCATTTTTGCTAAAGTTCATTGCTGCCAGCAAAAAAAAATTTGAGCCCTCTCACATTGTGCCTACGTTATCGTTTGCCCACAGTGCACGCCGCACGCGGTCGTACTCTTAATCGATTTCGCATTCTGACGCCCAATTGCAAGACGTGACATCGTTCTGTCAAGGTCAGACGCGGCCGCTTACCATGTGGCTCAATGCTCTGCCTTGAGCCTGCTACGCCCCTATCGTGATCACAGCCCTAACTCAAGCAGCGCCCGCCCCTAAGTTGCGCTCCTTTGCGCTACCGGTACAAGCTCTAATTCCGACCAGAGGCCTGACTTGCGGCTTAAGGCAGATCCGAAAAAGGAGGGTCAAGCCCTCCCGTCTCTAGACCTATTACTCTTCCACTAACACCGCACTCTTAGCGCGCTCTTTAGCCTGCTCCAAGATCACCATCGGATCATAGACCGATTGAGCCTCTAGCGTTTGAGCGTTGGCGGAAGCTGGATTAGCTGGAGTGACAGGCGTATCTGCATCCGGAGCTAAACTCGGCCCTACTTCCGTGCTCACAGATTGACTACTGGGCTGAGTTGAGCCGCTGGCTGCTGCGACCGAAACGTTTTGCGGTTGTGGACCCATATTGAGCTGCGGGCCGCCGTTGGACTGCATGAGGCTGTTGGACTGTGGAGCGTTGTTGGACAGTATGGCGTTGTTGCCTCCCGTCTGTGGTACTGTGTTTGGGGCTGGGGTGGTGAAACTATCGCCGCCTAAGGCAATCATCAGCATCATCGAGGCGTTGAGCAGATCGCGCTTGCTGCTTAAGAGCCTATTTTGCGCTGAACGTAAGGCGTCGGAAGCATCGAGGACTTCGGTTAAGCTTGCCGAGCCATAGCGGTAGCGCTCTTCATAGCGTCTGAGGTTGGCAGCGGTGAGCTGGTACTCGTCTTGAGTACTAAGCTGCAATTGCTCTTGATAGCTGAGGTCATTGAGAGCGTCCGATACCTCTTTGACTGCCGTGATAAAGCCATTGACGAAATCTAACTTGGCTTGATCGCGCTCGATCAGGCTACTCTCCTTTTGCAGCGACAGCTCGTTGTAGTTGAAAAATGGGAAGGTGATAGCGGCCCCTAAGCTACCGATAGGATCTCTGAGAAACTCGACCAAGCTATTGGAAGCCCCGCCCCCTACTGCGGCATTAAGATTAAAGGTCGGGTAGAAGTTCGCGTTGGCCTCATCGACGCGCGCGTAAGCGGCACGCACGCGGGCTTCATAGGCCATGAGATCAGGGCGCTGGCTTAACAGAGTGGCCGGTAAGGGCACCTCAATCTGGGGGCAAACAGTGTGCTCTAAAGCCAAGGTCGTAATGTCCTTGCCGACATCTTGGTCGCTGTACCAGCCTAAGAGTGTGTTTAAGGCGTTTTTAGCGGCGGTGAGCTCATAGGCGCGTTGATAGACCGTTTGCTCGACGCCCCGATGGTTGACCAAGGCTTGGTCGTACTCAAGACCATCGGCAGCGCCGCTATCACGCTTGACCCTTACCAGGTTTAAGCGCTGCTGCGAAGCAGTAAGTTGGTCTTGGGCCAGCTGCAAGGCCTCTTGAGCGTAAGCGTAATTCCAATAGTACTCGCAGGTGCGCTGAATGATCGTCAGGCGCATCGCCTTGTAATCGTAGGCTGTGGCCTTAAAGGACTCAAAGCTTGCGCGCTCATTGGCCGCCAGGCGTCCAAAGAGGTCTAACTCATAGGCAATACCTAAATTGCCGCTGGCGGAGCGATTAGAGCCCGTGTCTTGCTCCAAGTTGCGACTGGCACTGGAACTTACCGAGGCACTGACCGTCGGGTACATATTAGATTTGGCTAATCCAAGCACGACCTCAGCTTGGCGCAAGTTGAGATAGGCCGTGGTCAGATCGTAGTTATAGGACAGCGCCCGATCCACTAAGGCGGTGAGCTTAGGATCGTTATAGCTTTGGTAAAAGGCAGGGATGAGGCCCCCTTGGGCCGTGACCTTTGTGCCGTTTGGCCCCAAGGCTGTGGGCATAGCCCCCATAGTGCTGGCAGTTGGCGGCACGATAGTTGAGTTAGGCGCTACAGGGTCACCTGCGACCTCGGCTAGGCTCGACTCCTTGTTGACCAAACGCCCATAGCCTGAAGGAGCATCAGCGGCGAGCCGTGATTCATACTCAGTTTCATTGATACCGCAGGAAGTGAGCAAGAAGCAGCTTAAGCCCAACATGGTTCGGCTTAAACCCTTGTACTTATCAAGATCAACCATTACTCACCTCCATTTAGATTTGGACCTGAGCTCATTATCACCAAGGGCCCTTAGCCTGAGCTTAGCCAGTCTTGCTCTAAGCCAGATCACGATTGGACCACACTGAGAACACAGCTCAACCTCAAGCGTGCATAGCATTTTACTCAGGCACGACTTAGCTTTTAGCGCGCAGCGTAGAGTCCATTAATGAACGCATAAGCCAACAAGTCCGACTCTTTAGGTGTTGGTTCAGTCCAGCGGCCTACATCTCAAATGGTTCAAAACTGCCGGATTTATTTGCTGCTGCGTTCCTAAGCTCGGAACCGCGCATTCCTCGACGCAGAGCCTCTTAGCTAGGGGCCGCATTGAGCTCAAACGCTCAAGTACGTCGGCCATGGCGCCTACGGCACAGAGGTGCTCAGGCTCTTAGGCCACTGAGCTTTGGCACTGAGCTGCTTAGTAGCGTGCGGCCGCTGAACTTGGGCACGGAACCCCCAGTAATGAGCGACTGCTGAGCTTGGCACATGGCTGCTCAGTAGCGTGGGGGCGCTGAGCTTGGAACGGGCTGCTCAGGCGCTGGGCCCACTGAGCTTAAGTACGGGGTGCTTAGGCGCTGGTGGTGCTGAGCTTGGGCGCATGAGTGTGTTCGGGCTGTTGGGCCCTTTAACTTAAGCGCGCTGGGCCCGTGGCGTTTGAGACCAAGACTTGCTCGGGACTGGTGCTCTCGGTAAGGCTCGGCGGATCGTAATCCTCGACCAGTGGCAAGCCCTGCCCCTCGCGCACATAGGCGGTGATGACCTCGCCTAAGTAATCGGGCCAATAAGGAATCTCGAGGCCGAAGACCTGCTGGATCTTGGTGCAATCAAGGCGCGAGTCCTGTGGGCGTTTGGCCTTGCTCTTGAAGTCATTGCTGCTAATCGACAGCACGTTGACCTCGTGCGTTAAGACCTTCATTTGCTGGGCCTGAGTAAAGACCGCACGCGCAAACTCATCCCAGGAGGTAGCCTGATAGCCGCAGTAATGATAGATACCAAAGTCGGTAAAGTTGGGGGCAAGGGCCGCTTCGGTCATCTTGACCAAGGCATCAGCCAGGGGGCGCACTGGGGTGGGATTGCCCAATTGGTCATAGACCACCGCCAGCTCACTGCGCTCTTGCGCCATGCTCAGCATGATCTTGACAAAGTTGCGACCGAACCTGCCAAAGAGCCACGAGGTGCGCACAATTAGGTACTTGCAGCCTGAGGCAATGATAAAGTTCTCACCATCAAGCTTGCTCTTACCGTAGATACACTCAGTGGTGGTGGGATCGTCCTCAGTGTGGGGCTGCTTTTTGCGATCGGCAAAGACGTAGTCCGTCGAGATGTGAATCAGCGGAATGCCTGCCTGAGCGCAAGCTCGGGCCAGATTTCTTGGGCCGATGGCATTGGCGCTGTAGGCAAGCGAGCTCTCATCTTCGGCCTTTTCCACATTGGCATAAGCGGCGGCATTGATCACCGCATCGGCCTTACTGTCTAAGATGGCACTTAAGACGTGATCGGGCTTGATGATATCCAAGGCGCTATGGGGCGCAGATACCACCCTATGCCCGGCTTTGAGTAAGGCCAGCTCGACCTCGCGGCCCACTTGACCGTGGGCCCCGGTAACCAAAATTAGGGCCATGACTGCCTCTAGTCGTCGTTCTTAGTGGAGACCTTAGGACCTAAGGCAACCAGCTCTACTAAAGCCTTGGTGACCTGATAGGAAGCATGCAGCGAAGGCACCGGCAAGCACTCGTAGATGCCATGGCAATTTAAAGGACCGGCAAAGATGTTCGGGCACGGCAAACCACGGCAGCTTAAATTCGAGCCATCAGTACCACCACGAACCTTCTTTTCAATGAGCGCTACCCCAGCACGGGCAAAGGCCGCACGGCAGTAATTGACGATAGTTGGGCGCTCCTTTAAGACTAAGCCCATATTCTCGTACTGCTTGACGAAGATCGCCTCACACGAATTAGCGCCGTACTTGAGGTTGATAGCATCAACCATGTCCTCGACCTTGTGATGACGCTGAGCTAAGCCTTCTTGCTCAAAGTCACGCAGAATCATCATGAGCTCAGCGTGCTCGACATTACCCATGGCATCGTGCACGTGATAAAACCCCTGATCGTCCTTGGTCGTCTCGGGAGCCTCATTTTCAGGCAGCAACTTGATGAAGTCAGCCATCATCTTGAGGGCGTTCTTGAGCTTGCCATAGGCTATCGCCGTGTGCACTACTTTGCCCTTGAAGATAATCTTGGCGCCCTCAGCATTGAAGGTGGCCACATCGAGCTCACCGCGCTCACAGCCGTCGATCGTAACCGCAAAGTCACTATCCAAGACCTCAAGGTCTAAGTACTTGGTCGAGCGACCGATTTCCTCGTCAACGCTAAAGACAATAGTGACTGGACCATGGACAATACTGTCATCCACTAAGCCTTGGACTAAGTGCATCAGCACCGCAATGCCAGCCTTATCATCGCCGCCTAACAAGGTGGTACCGTCGGTGACCACGATATCCTCGCCAATATGGTTGGCAAGCTCAGGCGAAAGTGCATGGTCAATAATGGCACCATTCTTCAGCTCAATGCCCTTACCTTGATAATTGGTGACCAAGCTCGCCTTGATATCAGCGCCGGAGGCATCAGGGGCGGTGTCAAGATGCGCCAAGAGGCAGAGCTTTTCGGCGTTCTCATAGCCTGAACTGGCTGCAATCTTAGTGATGATCACACCTTCCTTGGTCTGAACCGGCTTTAACTTGAGGTCAGCTAAGCGATTTAACAAGTAAGCACCTAAGCGCAGCTGGCCAATACTGGACGGTTTGTCTTGGCTGGTGAAATCAGCACGCGTATCAAAAGCGATCAAGTCAATAAAGAGCTTCAACAGCTCATCTTCTTGCAGCTTGGCCTCTAAAGCTTCCTTGCTACCTTGTTGCATCTGAACTTCCTCAACCAATTAACCAAAAGCATTGCGCTTGCCTTAACGGCAAAGCCCCACGCCTATTATGCAAGATTTGGCGCGCTGCCGTCGACTGTGGCAACTCCGAGCTAGGAACAAGGTGCCAATCAACAGCACAGTCGCAATCCGAGCAAATCTAAATAAAAATAGAGCCAATAGTTTAATCTATTGGTTCTTTGTGATTAGTGGTGAAACGACTTCTTTCAACATATAAATGCACACTTATAGTGCATTTCATTTTTATTAT